>JUEF01000065.1 GCA_000802045.1 Peptococcaceae bacterium BICA1-8 | reverse complement strand
TGGCGGACCAACGGAATATGGTGATGCTCTGTTAAAGCCAAGTTCTTTCATATCAAGAATAGAAACAAAAGCATCTATTATGCGCACAGGATTTTCATCCGAAATGTAGTCATCTATACTTTCAGGAAATAATATAGTTTGGTTTCGTTCTTGCCCTTTTATATATGCCATATGTAACCGACCTCCTAAACTTCATAGTTAAATTATACTATATTTGTCGGTTTATGGATACATTTTGTCGAAATTATGACACAGTCTGCCGTGGTTAAATAAAGATTTGGAGGTCCTTATGGAGCTTTTTACACCTTTTCGTCCTATGGAACCTAAGTTAATGGGAAATGACCGTGTTTTTAGTGATCCTAAATATATTTACGAGGTCAAATGGGATGGGGTAAGGGGAATTATCCATAGCTCTCAAGGAAAGGTCAAGATTTTTAACAAGAAAATGAGGGATAAAACACTGCAGTATCCTGAGCTTCAGGTTTTTGGTCAGCTTGATTATAATTTGATTTTAGATGGGGAGATGGTAGTTTTGAAAAATTCTCTACCTAGCTTCCCTTCTATAATAAAAAGGGATTTTGCCAGTAATTTTTCCAAAATAAAAAAGCTAGAAAAAACTTTACCTATTACTTATTGTATCTTTGATATTATCTTATATAATAATCAACTTCTGATTGAACAGAGCTGGCAAGAACGGCAGGAGGTGCTTTCGGAGGTTAAGAAAGATTTAACCGATTTTAAGAACATTTTTTTTACGGATAGCTTTAGTAAGGGTCAAGAACTCTTTGAGGCAATAAAAGACAAAAAGATGGAGGGTATAGTTGCCAAGGATATCAACAGCAGCTATGAAGTCGGGGAAAAAACCGGCAGATGGATAAAGATTAAATATCGCCGTAAACAGTACTGTGTAGTTTGCGGCTATACTATAAAAAATTTACGGCCTTCCGCCTTGCTTTTAGGGGTATATAATGATGAGAAAAAGTTAGTTTTTGTAGGGAGGGCAGGTTCAGGCATTACCGGGGAGAACTTTAATAAGCTTGTAGCTCTAAGTAAAGAGATAATTATTGATAAGTCTCCTGTAATTAACCCTCCCCACGAAAAGCTGGAATACATTTGGTTAGAACCAAGAATTACAATATTAGTGGAATATGCAGAGTGGACTGAGGAAATGGCACTGAGGGCACCTGTTATTAAAGGTTTTACTAATATTCCTCCTGAAAGTTGTATATTTTAAAAAAAAGCTCAAATAATTATTATACTTTTCTGAAAAATAGAAGGAATCAGATTATTCATGTTGAAAATATATAAGAGTAAAACTTATTGGAAAGGTGGTTTAAAGAAGTGGACAAGCAAATGGCGACCTGGTCACTTTTCAGGAAAACTTTTGCCAAACTGCAGCGGATTGCAGAAGATGACTTGCGTAAGCATGGTACAACTCCCAGCCAATTTGGTATTCTCTGGAATTTATCAATTGAGGAATCAACACCTATGTCGGAGTTGAGTAAGCAGTCAGCTTGTGTTAACTCTAATATAACTTCGATTATAGGAAGAATGGAAGAAAGAGGTCTGGTAAAAAGGGTTCAGGATAAAAAAGATAGGCGTGTTGTAAGAGTGGACTTAACTGAAGATGGGAAGGAACTGTATAAAAAAACAGTACTGCCTCATAAACAGTTCTTATCGACAATGTTAGAATGCTATAATGAGGATGAATTGGCTGAATTTAATAAACTCCTAGATAAAATATACGATCATGTAGGGTAATGTGGTAGAAATCTCTGCAAAATAAAGGGGAAATTGGATAAAAAAATTGTTAAAAAAATTCCATATTACACGTTTGTTCGACATAGGATATAGTGTAAAATAATTTTGGAAAACATTTTTAAGGTGGAGTCCTATGTTAAACAAGTTGTTGGAACAGGATCTTTTTAACGAGCTTTCTAAGGATAACCAAAAACTTATTGAAGAAGTTATAGAGCTTGACCAGCAGATTAAAAAGGTTCTCGAATATAATAATGAGTTAATGAAACAAGTAGAAATGCAAGAGAGTAAGTCGATAACTGCTTATCTGTGTTTATAGTCTGCGAAAAAAAACGTCAATGGTGGGCGTTTTTTTTATGCCTATTTTTAAAGAACTTGACATAAATATTATTAAAAAGGCTGGGGAGGGATAAGCTTTATGGAGTTTTTGGATTTCTTTAAAATGATATTGGAAAACCCATTTGTTGCTTCTTTTGTATTTTTATATGGACTTGGCTGGTTATTGAAGCACCATACACCTCTTAATAATAATTATATTCCTTGGATGTTAGGATTATTGGGAATGGTAATGGGATGTCTTTTATTAGAATTATCACTAAAAGGAGCGATCGCTGGATTTGCTATGGGTCTTTTCACAGTGGGAGCCTATGAATTCTTGAAAAATACTGCTCGAGCAACTAGAGGGAAATAAAAGAGTGAGCGAGTTTATTAGTGGGCGAGTGGGCGAGAATAGTGTAATGAATAGTTAGAGGGTTAAAAGTCGCGTGCTCAGCGTAGCAATCTCAATTTTTTCATTCTTCCACAGCTCCACTTTTCCACTATTAAACTATCTTTTTCTCGCCCACTCGCCCACTGACGGAAATATTTTACATCCTAGTAAGACTAAAAAATCGCCATCTGGCGATTTTTTTACTTGTAATTAACTGTAATTAAGCATAAAATACTCAAGTGATGTTTTTATCAGAACAACCTCAATAGGGAAGAATACGAGGCAAGAATAGTATAATCCTGCTTCTTGTATATGAGGCGCGTCCCGTTATTCGTTGGGACAGCCCTCAGCCCAAAATGAATCTTTTTAAAAAGAGGTGTGTACCCTTATTCGTTGAGGACATACCTCATCCCAAAATGAATCGATGAAAGAGGCGTGTACCCTATTAGTTGGGGACATACCTCATCCCGGGATGAATCTCTAGAAGAGGTGTGTCCCCTTACCAATTAAGGAGGAATTATTATGAGTCGCGATTTAATTAGAAATATAGCTATAATAGCTCACGTTGATCATGGGAAAACAACCCTTGTTGATAAATTATTATCTCAATCCGGTGTTTTTCGTACAAATGAGCATGTAGTTGAAAGAGTAATGGATTCCAATGATTTAGAGAGAGAAAAAGGTATCACCATCCTTGCTAAAAATACTTCCATCAGCTATCAGGGTTATACAATAAATATTGTTGATACCCCTGGACATGCTGACTTTGGTGGGGAAGTAGAAAGAATAATGAAGATGGTTGATGGTGTACTTCTAGTTGTAGATGCCTTTGAAGGGTGTATGCCTCAGACTAGATTTGTTTTACGCAAAGCCTTAGAGCAAAACCTTAATCCTATTGTTGTAGTAAATAAAATGGATAGAGAAGCTGCTCGTCCTCATGAGGCGGTAGATGAGGTATTAGATTTATTTATTGATCTAGGAGTACCTGAAGAGCGATTAGATTTTCCAGTGGTTTATGCTTCTGGTATTAAGGGGACAGCAGGCAATGATCCTTTTAACTTAGGAGATAATATGCAGCCCCTTTTTGAAACGATAATTAAAAATATTCCAGCTCCCCAAGGGGAATTAGAAGCACCTTTACAGATGCAGGTTACATTACTCGATTACAGTGACTATATTGGACGGATTGCCATTGGACGTATTAACAGGGGCAAAATTAAAACAGGGACCCAAATAACTGTAATGAAGCGGGATGGCAGTAAAGAAAACTGTCGGGTTACTAAACTTTTTGGTTTCCAAGGGTTAAAGAAGGTTGAAATTGAAGAAGGTTCTGTGGGGGAAATAATAGCTGTCACTGGATTGGGAGAAATTAATGTTGGTGAAACTATCTGTGATACTAATGCTCTAGAAGCTTTACCTCTATTAAAAATAGATGAGCCTACTCTGCAAATGAGCTTTATTGTTAATAATTCTCCTTTTGCCGGATTAGAAGGAGAACCCATAACCGCTCGAAAGCTCGGAGCTAGACTCATGAAGGAATTGGAAACCGATGTTTCCTTACGTGTAAATGAAACTGAAAGTCCCGAAATATTTGAGGTTGCTGGGCGGGGTGAACTCCATCTGGCCATCCTCATCGAAAATATGCGCAGAGAAGGTCTAGAGTTTCAGGTTTCTAAGCCACAAGTAATTTTCAAAGAAATAAATGGTTCTCGCCATGAGCCTTTCGAGCATTTAACAATTGATATCCCAGAAATATATATGGGACCTGTCATGGAAAAACTGGGTTATCGTAAAGGCGAGCTTCTGAATATGGTTAATAATAATGGACAAGTTCGCCTCGAATACTCTATTCCTGCCCGGGGTTTAGTAGGTTTTAGAACAGAGTTCTTGACTGATACTAGAGGTTACGGAATTTTAAACCATAATTTTGATGCCTATAAGCCTTATAAAGGTGACATTAGCGGTCGGAGAAACGGAGTATTGGTTGCCCATGAAGCAGGAGTAGCAAATACTTATGGATTATTGGCTGCTGAAGATCGAGGTGCACTTTTTGTAGGTCCTGGTGTTAAGGTTTATGAAGGTATGGTAGTGGGAGAAAACAATAGAGATCAGGATATTACGGTAAATGTCTGCAAGGAAAAGGCTATGAGTAATATGCGTTCTTCCGGCAAGGATGATACAGTAAAATTAAAGGTTCCTCTAAATTTTAGCTTAGAGCAATCTATTTCATATTTAGGGGATGATGAATTCCTAGAAGTAACTCCTCAGACCCTGCGTCTTAGGAAAAGGTATTTGAAAAAGACAGACCGGGAAAGACATGAAAAAAATCAAAAGAACGCAAACGCAAACCTATAATTTGAGGGTAGATTTAGGGTATCGTGCTCGGGGACTAGTGCCCGGTGAAAACAGTGATCGCGCTCAGTGACCAGTGACCGGAATTTCTTTGAGGTTAATTTATTGCGTCTGACACAAGCTTTATTGGAATATTTTGGGCATAATGAAGCCCTGACCGTAGGGAACGGTGTCCTCACCGTTCCGTTTGAAGAATAGACAGATAAGAAATTCGTAGGTCGTTCAAAAATGGTAGATAGCAAGGCGCATAAAGACCCCTAGACCGGAGGCGTATTGGGATACGTTGAGGATATAGGGGTCTTTATGGAACGTAGCTAGGTGCCGTTTTTCAACGACCTATTTCAATTTAATGAGATGAAATACCTTCTTACCCTTCCGTATCATCAGCTTTCCGTCCACAAAAGCATCTTTCTTGACCACAAAATTAACATCATCTACTCGATTTTCGCCTAAGTAAATACCGCCTTGTTGGATGAGTCGTCTGCCTTCACTCTTGGATGGGATTAAGCTTGCTTCTTGGAGTAAAGCCAATATTTCCATTCCTTCTTCCAGTTTGGCTTCGGCAATTTCTGTAGTAGGAATGGAGCCTTCTTCCTGACCTGTGCCAAATAAGGCTTGAGCAGCTTTCTGGGCATTATTGGCTTCTTCTTCATTGTGGACTAACTTTGTTACTTCATAAGCAAGAACCTCTTTGGCACTATTTATCTCTGAACCCTTAAGGGAACCTAAACTTCGTACTTCGTCCATCGGCAGGAAGGTTAATAGTGCTAAGCATTTTTCTACATCACTATCCTCCACATTACGCCAGTACTGGTAAAATTCATAAGGGCTAGTTTTAGTTGAGTCTAGCCAGACGGCACCTGATTCGGTTTTCCCCATTTTTTTACCTTCACTAGTAGTCAATAGCTTAAAGGTGAGTCCATATGCTGAAGCACCTTCTACCCTTCTGATTAATTCTACTCCACCTAAAATATTAGACCATTGGTCGCTGCCACCCATTTGCAGCTTGCAGTCATATCTACGAAAAAGCTCTAAGAAGTCATAGGACTGCATGATCATATAGTTGAATTCCAAAAAGGTTAAGCCTTCCTCCAAACGACTTTTATAGCAATCTGCTGTCAGCATTCTATTAACTGAAAAATGGCGGCCAATATTCCTTAAAAATTCTACATAATTCAATTCTAAAAGCCAGTCTGCGTTATTTACCATTAAGGCTTCTTCGGGTCCGAATTCAATAAATCTTGAAAACTGTTTTTGAAAGGAAGCGGCGTTATTATCGATGTCCTCTTTAGTAAGCATTTTTCGCATATCAGTCTTACCGGAGGGGTCACCCACCATTGCTGTACCCCCGCCTAGAATCGCAATAGGTCGGTGACCGTGCCTTTGCATATGCATCATCACCATAACCTGAATGAAATGTCCTACATGTAAGCTGTCCGCGGTAGGGTCAAAACCAATATAGAAAGCAACTTTTTCTTTTTCTAAAAGAGCTTTAAGTTCTTCTTCGTGGGTGGCCTGCTCTATGTAGCCTCTTTCCATTAATACTTCATAAACACTTGACATATTATCCTCTCCTTTATAAATACTTTAGTGTGTCCCGTTTCCAAAATAAAAAAGAGTCCCTCCGCCTATAAGGACGAAGAGATCCGTGGTACCACCTTAATTTGCATCTATAAGAAAAAAAGTAGATGCCTCAAATTCACGATAACGGGTGAAAGACGCAATGCTTCACATTGGAGCTCCGGGGTGTAATTGACAGTCTATGTTCTACAGGCTTTTGCACCATCTAGCCTGCTCTCTGCATTTGTAACCATAAACTGCTACGAGACCCTTCATAGCCATTAATATTATCTTTTAGAATAATATACCCTATTATCTGAAAATCAACAAGCTAGTTCCACTATATTTTTTTGAGAAAATGTGCCACTGCTCCATAAAACTGTCTAGCCGTTTTGAATATTTTTCATATAATGTATTAATCTTTAACTTATTCTGGGGAGGTAATACTGGTGTTTGCTAGGAGAATTTTAATCAATAATATAGAAGTCAAATCTATTCTCGACCTATTCCGCTCAAACCACGGAAGCCTTTATTATACTGAAAAAGATGCGGAAGACTTTTGTCCATTCAAAGAAGAGAACTGCACAATGGTACCTATACAGCTTCTGGTTTCGATGTTTGGCTTCACTCTAAAATGGGATGATTATGGAGAAGGTTTTAGTATTAAACGTGGCAACAAAGAAATAAAGTTTCGGAGGGATAAATACCTACTTAATGGTAAAGAAGTAGCCTTTCCAACCCTTTTACAAGAGGATGCCACTACTAAAGTTCCGTTGAAAATATTTACTCAGGCATTTGGTATCAAAGGAGAATGGGTGGATGAGGAAACCCTAAGCCTGATAGATTCGGTAACATTACCTTATTATTTGACTTTTAACCAAGTAAAATATTCTATCGACAAGATAAATCAGGTATTTTTATTTGATCTTGATGCAGATGGTAATGAAGAAATGTATGTAGCTTATTATAATGATAACCAGCTTAGCTTAAGCGGGGTAAATCTTCAAGGAGACTGGCTTTATGATGATTTTTTACAGGGAAGGTATGTCTTTGACATTGGGACAGTACAAATAGGTTCAAAGAAAGCTTTAGCTGTAATCACTCCAGGTGGCGTTCAAATAACAACTATTTATCTTTTTATGTTGGAAAAAGGCTGCCTAATAAACCTCGAAAAATTTGAACCGCCGGGCAATGGTGAATTAGTAAATGATGAAATTCAGATAACATACCGCTCCTATGATACTGCAGATCACGGCTTCAAAGTTAAATATTCTTGGTGTGAGAACTTAGGAAGGTTTGTAGAGAACAAAAAAGAGGTCTTTTATTGGTTTGATGCGAACCAGGTTGACCCTAAACGGGCTGAGAGTGTTGTCTACGGATTTTGTGAAGCAATTTCCTTAAGCTTGGAAGAAGAGGCACTGAGCTATTGCTCGAAAAAAATACGTTTCGCTTTTGGAAAAGAGGGATTAGGATATTCGGTGAAACATCCAACTATAGACATCAGGCGGATGATTGACCATTATAGGGAAAATTGTACTGAAAATACGGTATTGCAGGTTCAAGAACAGAGCTCAAGTGAGGATAAAAAGCTGTTTTTAGCATTTTATGGGGATTGCCAGGTTTATCGGCTAGTGCTCCAAAGGATTGAGGAAAACTGGGAAATAATAAACTTAAACTTTCTCTACAACCAATTTCCAGCGCAAATCCGCTTTTCCTCAGATTTAAATTTTAGAGCCGTTTACCCAATTTTTTCCTTATTCACCTGTTTTAGTTTAGATTCAGAAAGCTTTGTTAACATCAAGTTAGCTACTAGATACCCCGACTATCAAGAAATAAGCAGCTGTTATATTGACCGATCTTCAACAGTAGAACTAGTAGAACTATTTCCTGGAGTACAGCTGTCATTTTTTAGGGACGGTTGGCGACTATGTTATTTTACGCTAGAAGATGCTCAAGATGTAGAAATTGATATGGTGGATTGTGACATAAGTATTGTCGTTACTTTAGCATACCCAAGGCTATCATGAAAAACAAAATTACAAAATCCGTTTATTTAACCACGGGCCCCTACGGGGCACACGGATATACACGGTTAAAAATATAAAAACTTTTTTCGGGTAGATTCCTGTGAAAAAATTTGGATAGGCCATAGATGTATTAATAGTCACCAGTCACTAGTCATTATAATATACTGCAATAAGGCTAATTATGGCTTAAAAGTTTAAGAGATAGGAGTGTTGATAGCATGACCAAAATACCGCATCCGGGTGCGTATCCAAGCCCTAAAGACGCCAGGGATTGGTTATATAGAGCAGTTAGTACGAGATCCCTCAGTGAGATCCCTACTGAGGGTGGGATAGATCCTGTGCCTTTGATTATCCACGACCAGGGAAATCTGCCCACCTGTACTGGAGAGTCAGGATCTTATTTACAGATGATAAATCAATACTTTGAAACCGGACAGATGATTGACCTTTCACCAATATTTCTTTATAAAATGAATAAACAGGTGGACCGTCTTCCCCCTGATACTGAAGGTAGTACAGTAAAGGCTACTGTTGAAACACTGCGTTTAAATGGTGTCTGCAGAGAGATTTTGTATCCAAGCACAAAAGCCAACTATGAAAAACCTTTGCCTAATAGCAGGCAGATGGGCAAAATTTTAAGAAACGCCTACCAGAATCGAATTGTTGCTTACACAAAATGTTTGGATCTTGATGATATTTTAGTAGCCCTTTCTGAAAAAAAACCGGTAATTTTTTCTATGTATTTGCTCTCTAACTTTTACAGGGCCAGGAGAGGTAGAGTTCCAGTGCAGGTGGGTGGAGATAATATAGGTGGGCATGCTATGGTAGCTCTAAGGTATAATAAGGAGGAAAAATGGGTTAAAGTAGCTCAAAGCTGGGGCAAGAGCGGTCTGACGGATAATGGTTATATGTATATACCCTTCGATTGGTTTACTTATGATGTCAAATCTGATTTTCCGATGCTAATGGAGGCGTATACAGTTTTAGATTTTATTCCTGATGAAGTAGAAAGACTGCCTGATAAATTTACGATAAATAAAAAGTCCCCAGTGAAGATTTTATTGAATGACAATATATTAAAGAATTTTGACCTTCCGCCCTTCTTAATAAACGAATTGGGGGAACCTCTAATTAACACAGGCATCCTGGAAAAAATATTTAAGAGTATTACTGGGACGAGGGCAAAGGTAATTTGGGATCAGGAGACGTTGACACTTAAGATTAATATATGAGATGTCCTTCCGGATCCCGTGCCTAGTGACCAGAGTTCAGTGTTCAGACATTAAGGTAAAGCTTGGATAAGCTCTAGGTTGTTCTCAGCCTCAATCTTGGCCTTAGGTGGACTGTGGTAAATATAGATTTTGCCTTCCGTTGGGAGGGCTTTATTTTTTAAAAAAAAGCTGTTTAAAAAGTATCTATTTGGTGTAAAAGTAATTAGCGAAATTTGTAGAATAGTTGTTGAAAAGAGAATAAATAGGGGGAGATTGTGTGGGAGGCTTTAAAATAATTCATAAATTAATAATTGGTATGCTGATTATGATACTTATCACAGCAGGTATAGGAGTAGGAGCTATCTATACAACCAAAATATTAACTGAGAAAAACAGCCATGTGGAAGAAAAACTAAATGAGATCTATTTTTTGAAGGAAAAGGAAGTACAACATCTCGATTGGGCTACTGCTTTAGGGGATGTATTTTTACATAAGGAGGAGTTTACCGGTCAAACGGACCATACCCAGTGTGCTTTTGGCAAATGGTATTACGACTATGTTAATACTAATGAATTTAAAGCGAATAATTCAGAATATCAAAAAATATTTTTGGATATGGCTGAACCCCATGAGCTGTTACATGAATCAGCGTCTAAAATTCAGGGGCTATATGTAAGAGGTGACTTAGAACAGGCTAAACATATTTACGAAATGGAAACCCATGAACATTTAACAGATGTACGTAATCTGATAAGTGCTGCTGAAAAGGAACTGCGGGAGGATATTGAGAAGGATACGGCGGAGGTAAAGACCCTATCACAAGATGCAGAAATGTATAATATGGCAGGTATGGCCGGGGCAGTTATTTTAGGAATTATTATTGCCATCATTATTATTAGAGCAACTATTAGGCCAATAAATATTATAATTGAACGGGTAAAGGATATTGCTCAAGGTGAAGGAAATTTGACTAAGAGAATAAATATTACAACACAAGATGAGATTGGTACTTTGGCGGGTTGGGTAAATATGTTCATAGATAATATACATAATGTTGTCACTCGAGTTTTTGAAGCAACAGAAACACTTGCTGCATCAGCTGAGCAAATGGCTGCATCATCAGAGGAGGCTAGTTCTTCTACCCAAGAAATTTCTACTAGTATCTTGAATGTAGCCGAAGATGCTGATAAACAGAATGATTCAATAGTAGATGCGTCTAAAGCTTTAGTGCAGCTTTCAAGTTTGGTTCAGTTAGCCCAAAATAAAGCGAAAATGGTAGATCAAAGTTCCGAACTAACCCGAGGAAGTGCCCAAAAGGGTAGAGAAAAGGTCCGAGAAACTGTAGCTGCTATGGATACCATTAGTGCTAAATCCTTAGGTACGGCTGAGGTTGTCCAGGAGTTGAGCAAGCTTTCGGTAAAAGTAGGTGAAATAATTACGACAATAAATGCCATATCAGATCAAACAAATTTATTAGCACTAAATGCTGCTATTGAAGCGGCTCGAGCTGGTGAACATGGTCGTGGTTTTTCAGTGGTTGCAGAAGAAGTCAGAAAGCTGGCAGAGGAGTCTACTAAAGGCGCCAATGAGATTGCCGCACTGGTTAATCAAATGGTCAAGCAAACAGGCAATGCAGTTCTTTCTATGGAACAAGGGCAGCTTGCTGTTGAAAAGGGTGTTGAAATAGTAAAGGATACTGATTTGGCATTTGCGGAGATAATTAAAGCTGTAGAAGAAACAGTGAAAAATGTCAGAGAAATTGTTGATCTAACTATGGAAGAAGTAGCTACTTCAGATCAAGTTATAAGTTTAATAGATACAGTTTCTAGCTTTAGCGAAAATACCGCTACTAATAGTGAAGAGGTTGCGGCATCGGCACAACAGCAAACTGCTGCAATTGAAACTGTTGCTTCAGGCGCAGAAGAAATTAGCGCATTAGCAAGTTCGTTAGAAGAAATGATCCGCAAGTTTAAAATCTAGGGCACCTTTTTAGAAGAAAGTCATTAACATCAGGAGGTATAAAGATGAACCCTATTCAAATAGTTTTATCAGAGAAAATGACTGTGGAGGAGACCAGCAAGTTTCGTAATGAACTAAATGATTATTTAGAACAAGGTGAAAGAAGCTTTATTATTAACTTTGGGAAGTGCCAATTTATTGACAGTACAGGTTTAGGAGTTTTGGTTTCGGTATATAAAAAATGTACTGAAAGAGGAGGGGATTTTAAGCTCTGCTCGATTAATAATCCCAACGTTAATGAGGTTTTTAGACTAACAAGGCTCATTAAAGTTTTTCCAATTTATACTTCATATGAAGAAGCATTAAAAAGCTAAATAAGACCCACCCTGCTCTTTGAACAGGGTGGGTCTTATTTAGTAGTTTTAGAGTTTACTAATTTGCGCACATTAAAGGCAAAAAATGAATAAATTATTAAGAGATTATGTTGCTTTGAAAAATGGTTGAGAAAAGGAGCGGCGGGATGAACGTAGAGAAAGCGAGGGAAATATGGGAGAGAGAAGTTAGTGATAAGGCTCAAGGGTATATTGAATTTATTAGAAAAAAAATACTGCAATATACATATCAGGAAAATTCATTTTTCTATGTCTTTGATTTACCTAATTTTGCTAAGAACATTAAAGCCACAGACCTGGATGCTTCCGATGAGTTTATTCGGGGTGTCTTCCAAAAGGTAATATCCTATTTTGAGGAGCTAGGCTTTAAAGTAAAGGCCGATTATGAAAAACATAAAATTTGGCTGACTTGCTTAAAAAGAAAGTCGTTAAAGGAGGATGCCTTCACTGAAAATATAAATAACTTTATTAAAATTAAAAATTATTATCGGACCTTTACAGGTATTGATAATGTTATAAATGATATCGAGCGTCTAATTAGGGAAGGTGCTAGGAGGAATCGGAACCTAAGCTATCAGCTTACCCTGAATATTCCCAATGAGAAATCCCTTCTTTTAGAAGATTTAGTGGATATTATTTATAGGTTAGAACAAGCAGGATTTAGTATTTTCCTTGAAGGGGATTTATGCAATAGAGATTCAATGGATAACAAAGAATTCATCTTCAAATGCATTGATGAGGGATTGTGTTTCGAAGAACTGCGGGTAAAGCTTAATATTCAGTGGTAGATATATAAACTTATTTTAATACTGACCCTTTAAAAGGTCGAGTATTTTTTTTGTTTTTGCTTATCCTAATATTAAAGGGGGTTAAAATTAAATGAGTAAAGATGAAATAAAAGGAATGAACCCGTTAACGATAAATCAAAAATACGCTGAAGAGTTAAAAAAACCAGTTCGAAAAAAACAGGTGATAGATGCACCTGAATTTGAGGGACCAGGGCAGAAGTATCAGAAAAAGTAAATGAGAATATAAAAATACGCCTCATACGAAGGCGTATTTTCGCGTATGCCACGAAACTGGAAAATCCAACAGTATAGTGACTGATCTCTATTTTTCACTAGCGAAGTGCTTCAAAGATCATGCCTTCAGGCAGAGGGACATTAAAGACTATTCCAAATACAACATAGAATACTGAAGTAGCTAAAAAGGCAATTATTATGGATTGCATAAGACCTTTTTTAGATTTAACCGGGTCAAAAAAATAACCAAAAATACTAAGAAAAATTATACTGCCAAGGTTAAATCCAATTATAAAAATTGCTATTACATAGCCTGCAATACCAGCAGTAAGAGTTTTTACAAACCTTAGGTTTTTCTTTTCTTCTGCTACTGCTGGAATATTTTTTGATAACAAGCTTTGGGCTAGGAGCATAAGAGATAAAAAGGCTAGAAAAAAGACACAGACCTTAGGGAAAAAGTTGCTTATTAGCGGCAAATCATGTACTTCATACCAGGCGTAGGCAGAAAAGGCTAGGAGTACTAGTGAAGTAACGATATTTTTATTACGCATTAGTTTCAAGCCTCCCTTTTTCTGCTTTGTTTCTACGCCACTCAGAGATAAAGGGCCACAGAGCTGAAATTATCGCTAAAATGATTAAAACTAACGATATGGGGCGAGTAAAGAATACCTTCCAAATGCTTCCTTCTGCTCTACCCATTAGCATGGATTGAACAAGCCCGTTCTCAGCAAAAGGCCCCAAAATCATACCTAATACAATAGGACCGGGATGAAAATTAAGCTTACGGGACAAGTATCCGATAACGCCGAAAAGCACCATAAGCACAACATCCAGCATATTATTTCTGATACTATAGGAACCAATAATACTCATAAAAACAATCAAGGGTGCCAAATAGTTGACGGGGATATTAATTAACCGCGCGAAGAATTTTGAGCCGTAGAAGCCGATAAAACCCATAATAATATTTGCTACAGCTAGGGAAAGGATAAAAGTATATGTTATCTCGCCATATTTAGTAAAGAGTTCTGGGCCTGGAACCATACCCTGAAGCATTATTGCTCCTAAAATAACTGCTGCCGGTGGAGCACCAGGAATACCTAGAGTTAGAAGGGGGACAAGAGAACCACCTACTTCTGCATTATTAGATGTTTCGGAAGCTGCTACACCATCAATTATTCCCTTACCAAACTCTTCGGGCTTCTTAGACCAACGGACAGCCTCACTATATGAAACTAGAGATGCAATATTTCCACCAGCACCTGGTACAATTCCAACAAAAGTACCAATAACGGAAGATCTCAAAAGTAAGATGGGTTTCTTTAGAAGTTCTTTAATTACCTTTAGTGGTACACCCTTTTGAGGTTTATATTCGGCTATTTTGTAGCGTTCTTTTGTAATTTTTTCTACCATTGCCAACACTTCAGGAATACAGAAAAATCCAATAAGTGCAACAATTAGGTTAACACCAGCTGCAAGACCGTAAAAGCCAAAGGTAAAACGGGAATCTCCTCCTACGGGTGATAGGCCAATAGTACTTATCATTAAACCTACGGCACCCCCAATAAGGCCTTTAACCATGTTTTTTGATGAAAGTGTGGCAATGATAGTTAGACCGAATATTGCCATCCAAAAGTATTCCGGAGGGCCAAATTTTAAAGCTACAGAGGCTAATAAGGGAGTTAAAACTAGCAGGCAAAGTGCACCAAAAACCCCTCCAATACTAGAGCCAAATGCTGATGTAACTAAGGC
This sequence comes from Peptococcaceae bacterium BICA1-8, assembly GCA_000802045.1. Lineage (GTDB taxonomy): Bacteria > Bacillota > Peptococcia > Peptococcales > BICA1-8 > BICA1-8. Next base: position 6,948 of record JUEF01000065.1, on the reverse strand, counting down.
ATGCTCTGCCATCCCTTTTTTTGTTAAAGGAAATCCGTCAAAGGTGGTGGCAATGGCTGAGGGTGTTCCCGGGGTATTAACTAAGATAGCAGAGATAGAACCACCATACATGGCACCACTATAAATACCACCAAGGGTCATAAGAGCTGGAATTGCTTCCATGGTAAAAGTAAAAGGAACTAAGATTGCTAAAGCCATAGTGGCTGTTAAGCCAGGAAGACAGCCTACTAGAATACCCAAGGTTACGCCTGCAGTCATAAAAAGAAAATTAAAGGGCTGGAAAATATGAACCAGTGCGGAGAAAAACATTTCTGCCATACAAATTCCTCCAAAAAATTTAGATTGATACCGGACCTAGATGGTCCGGTATCATATAAGTATTATTTTATTTTTTAACTTCGGCTAAAATTTCTAGATATTGTTTTGTAGTTTTTTCAATATATGCTTTGGCTTCTTCTTGACCCATAGCTTTAGGAACAAAGCCTTGCTCAATCATTTGTTTTTTGATATCTGGGTCATTTGCAATTTGCATAAAAGCAGCTTCTAAAGTCTTAATAACATCTGCAGGTGTTCCTGGTGGAACGGCAACACCTCTGTCAATACTAGGAAGCATATCAAATCCTTTTTCTACGAACGTTGGGGAATCTGGGAATACTTCATAACGCTCAGTTGAACCAAAGGCTAAGACTCTTATTTTATCTTTATGCTGTACTAGGTCATTAGAGTTAGCCAAAATAGCCATAGTATGCTTTCCTAAAAATGCTTGTAACTGCGGGGCTGCACCAGTGAAGGGTATGTACTCGGTTTTAATACCCGCATATTTTTCTAACTGCAGTCTGGCAATATCATGACCGGATAATGTCCCGGAGCCTGCTATTGTGATTTTGCCGGGGTTTTCCTTAGCATATGCGATGAATTCATCTATTGTCTGGAATGGGCTATCATTAAGTACTGCCAAGCCGATAGGAGTTGCTTGGAATATGGCCACAGGATTAATATCTTCAGTTTTATATCCTGCATCAGAACGTTGGGCTGGTTGTAGGATTATATGGGGTATGTTCATACCAGTCATATAATAGCCGTCAGGCTTTGCCCTTGTTAGTTCAGTCCAGCCTACAGCACCACCAGCACCGGGCTTATACTCGATTAATACTTTTTGTCCTAAAAACTTTTCCAGATGGGGCTGCTGTCTTCTTGCTTCTACATCTGACTGTCCGCCAGCATCAAAGGGTATTACATAAGTGATAGACTTTTCGGGGTACTTAGGAGCCTCTACTTTCGGCTCTTCTTTCTTAGGTTCTTCCTGCTTAGCACCTCCGCAGCCGGCAATTAAGGTGATACTTAAAAGAATCACCAACAGAATTAAGGACCAATTCTTTCTCATTTTTAGTTCCCCCTTTAATTATAATATAGGTGACTATCCTAAAGGATAACCCCTGTAAAACCTATAATAAAGTAATATTATGGCTACGTTAATAAAAGTACAAAAAGAATTACAAATAAAATTATGGTTTTTTTATCGTGGTCTAACCAGTATGATGTTAATTTGTTATTCTTCTATTAATCACAAAATCCTTCTAAAACGACATTAAATATAAAGAAAATTCCGACAATATTCGACAAAAAGGAAGAGGCATTAAAGGAAAATTTAGAGGCATAACTTATTTAATCCTGCCTCCTGTACGAGGGGTGTCTCTTTTCCTCTACCAGATCCTGTTCAACCGCAGTCAAATGTTTTTCCATGGATAGGCGGGCTTTAGCAATATTTCTATCTAAAAGTGTATCAGCTATTTCTAGATGTTCCTCTAATGACTTAAATGCTCTGCCTTTTTTTGCTGATTCTAGTCTAGCATCAATGAGAAATTCAAATAAGCTAGGCATCATTTTTTCTAAAATAGAGTTATAAGAAGCTTTTATAATAAGATTGTGAAAGTTTTCATCACTTTTGGCAAGGAGATCCATGGGGTCCTCGGATGTCAATAATTCTTTTTTTGTTAATAATAATGATTCTTTAATTTTTTCTAGTTCTTCAGTAGATGCAAAGATACAAGCCCATTCTACTGCTTGGGTTTCTAAAACACGGCGCACACAGTATAAGTCATGAAGTTTACTTTTATCAATACTAAAGCCATCTAAATATTGTTTAAAAAGGTGTTCTGACTCATGATTTTTAATAAAAACTCCCTGGCCATGTCTTATTTCAACTATACCTGATGTTGCTAATACTTTTAATGCTTCTCTTAGGCTGTTGCGGCTCACACCAAGCATAGGTGCTAAATCTCTTTCACTAGGAAGTCTATCTCCTGCCTTCAGTTTACCATCAGTAATGAAATTCTTGATTACTAATGCAATCTTTTCCGAGATATTATGATACTGGTTAATAGGGTTAAAAATTGTTTTAGAATTACTCATCAGATCACCTGCTTTATATCAATGTTGACATATAATAACAATTCTAGATGTAAAGAAAAAATCCTGCTTTATTTATGTGGGGGATGGATAAGGACACTATAATTTATAGTGTCCTTTTTAATTATTTCATCAAATTTGGAATGAACATAACTACATCAGGCATATAAGTTAAAACTAGTGCTCCTGCGATTAGGGTTAATAAAAATGGCATGACATCAGGTACTAGTTCTTCTAGCTTTAATCCTGTTATTCTACTGGCTACAAATAAGTTTAGGGAAACGGGAGGGGTCACTTGACCGATGGATAAAACCATAGTCATTACAACACCATAAAAGGTAACGTCAATACCAAGCTTACTGATAACAGGAATAAGAATAGGTGCTAAAATGAGTATTGCCGGACCCTGATTCATAAACATACCAATAACTAAAAAGATTAAATTTAAGACAAACAAGATAATTATGGGGTTATCTGATATAGTAAGGATTTGCTGGGTTACTTTTTGAGGAACACCCTGGTTAGTCAAAATCCATCCAAACAAGGTTGCTGCTCCAACTACCAACATTATTGTGGCTGTATTTTCAGCTACATCATAGGCAATTGCAAGTAATTTTTTAAAGTTAATTTCTTTATACCAAAACATACCTATCAGTAAGGCATAGACACTAGCTACAACCCCTGATTCGGTAGGAGTAAAAATTCCGCCATAGATACCACCTAAAATAATAAACGGTACTAAAAGGGCAAGGAATGAATCTTTGAAAGCAGCCCAGAATTCCTTCATGCCTTCTTTCTTCTCCGCTCGGTAGCCTCTTTTTTTAGAGATAATATAAGTTGTGACCATGAGTAGTAACCCTAAAATTATACCGGGCATAATACCGCCCATAAATAAGTCTATAATCGAAACATTGGCTACAACACCATATAAAACAAGAGGAATACTTGGAGGAATTAAAACACCTAAGATTCCCGAAGATGCACATAGGGCACCTGAAAATCTAGGGTCATAATTTCTTTTGGTCATTTCTGGGATAGTAATGCCGCCAACGGCTGCAGTAGTAGCTGGTGCTGATCCGGTTAAAGCTCCAAAAAACATCGAAGCAACTACAGAAACCATACCTAAGCCGCCAGAGATATGGCCTACCATAACACTAGCTAATCTAACCAATCTTTTGCCCATGCCGCCATGTTGCATGATAGTACCGGCTAAAATAAAGAAGGGGATAGCTAAGAGAGTATAGGAATCTATACCTGTATACATTTTCTGTCCAATAAGTAATAGGGGGATATCGCTAACATATAGACCACCGGCAACACCAAGAATTAAGGCTACTGCAATAGGAACTCCGATTGCTATTGTTCCAATAAATATTGATAATAAGACCGCTAACATTAGTTGGCCTCCTTTCTAAAGAGGTTAAACATATCCTCTATGATAAAAAATGCCATCAATGCACTTCCTATCGGGATGGCTAAATACGGGAAGCCCATTGGGACCCCTAAAGCATCGGAGGTTTGCCCCATATTAATGGTAGTCAGAAATATTCCTTGCTTAACTAAAAGCACACAAAACCCAAGAAAAATTGCTAAGGCTAGAAGATTAACGGATTTTTGCATTTTTTTTGGGAATTTATTAACAAGAAGATCCATAGCAATATGATTTTTCGTTCTAACTGCTGCGGCACTACCTAAAAATGTTAACCAAACAAACATGAATCTAGCAATCTCCTCAGTCCAGATAAGAGGATATTCCAGAACATATCTGAATATTACCTGTAAAAAGGCTGATAGGGTCATAACTGTTATAACAATAAGGGTTAAAATTTTCACAAAATAGAATAGCTTGTCGGAAATAGCTTTCACACTAACCCTCCTATAATACTTTAGTTGATAGATGGAGAAGTAAGTGGTGCAGTAATACACCACTTACTAAAATTATTACATTTTATGATTTAGCTTTTTCTAAAAGGTCTTTACCGATTTTGTCCGCATATTTATCCCAAATATGGATTGTAGCAGCCTTAAAGCTATCTAATTCAGCTACATCATTTACTTCTACACCTTTAGCTTGCATTTCTTTTACTAAGTTTGCTGTGTCATCTCTGGATACTTGACGTTGGTATTTCATGGCTTCAATTGCAGCCTCTTGGATAGCTGTTTGAATTTCTGAGGAGTACGTATCAAACTTTGCTTTATTCATAATGAAAACTACTGGTACATACATGTGACGAGTATTTGAGAAATATTTTTGGTCTGCTTCATAAAATTTATTGCTTATGAAGTGAGCTTCTGTGGCTTCCGCTCCATCAACAGCTCCTTGTGATAAAGCTGTATATAACTCACCCCAGTCAGTACTCATAGGCAAAGCCTTTAAAGCAGTAAAAGTGTCAGTATAAGCAGCACTTGGATAAACTCTTAATTTTAAGCCTTCTATATCCTTAAGAGTATTAATTGGTCTGTATTTATTAAAAGCATTACGGAATCCGTTTTCTCCGAATTCAAGAAGTTTAAAACCTTTATCTTCGGACAATTTTTTAATGGTTTGACCAATTTCACCATCCATAATAGCATCGGCTTGTTCATAAGTTGTAATTAGATAAGGCATATCAAAGATTAATGCTTGATCAACCCATCTTGCTAAGTCAGGACTACCTACTAGTTCCATATCAGCAGTACCCACTTTAATTGCTTCAACTCTGTCTCTAGTTCCGCCTAAAACTCCACTGGCAAAAACCTCTACTTCTACTTGACCGTTACTTTTTGCTGCCACTAATTCTTTAAATTTTTCTAAACCCTTTTGGAAATGGTGGGATTCTGGCATAGCGTGACCAACTTTTAGAACAATTTTTTCCTGTTTGGGTTCAGCAGCTGGCTTATCACCAGGTTCGGTTTTACCCCCGCAGCCAACTAAAGCTAGGGCCAAGATCAAGATAATTGCTAACAAACTTAATTTACGCATTCAAAACATCCTCCTCTAAATTATATTTTTGACAAAGTTCTTTTAAGAGCTGAACGGTACTACCTTTCAAATTCACCCCCTCAGCTTGTGCTTTGGTACTTCTTCTGTATTCAATTTCACCAGGGACAAATATTTCACTGACTCCTTCGGCTTTGGGACTTTCCTTAACCATTTTGACCAAGTCATTTAATCTTGTCTCAAATTCTTTTTTATCCATAAAGCTTTCAATATTAATGGCCATAATTACATGTCCAAAGCCTAATGGTTTGGAATAGTCAGGTGGTACGAAGGAACCAAGATTAGTACCGTATTGAGCACCGGTTAATACTCCTGCTAATACCTCGACCATAAAGGCCATACCATAGCCTTTATGCAATGCCATAGGTAGGACAGCACCTAGTAAGGCTTCTTTTGCATTTGTGGTAGCTTGTCCTTTATCATTAACAGCCCAGCCCTCAGGGATGGGTTTACCTTCCCGGTCAGCTAAAATTATATTTCCTCTAGCTGTAACACTTAGGGCAGTATCAAAAATGATAGGCGGCTCATAAGGAATTGCTACACTAAACGGGTTATTTCCTAATATAGGAGAGCGACCACCGTAGGGAGCCATAATAGGGCTGGTATTAGTACAGGCATAACCAATAAAGCCTTGCTCTTGAATATAATTTGTTACATAAGCTAGAGCCCCCAAATGATTGCTGTTCCTGATATTAGCAAGGGCAATACCGGTAACTTTAGCTTTCTCAATAATCATATCCATGGCCTTTTTAGCAGCAACAATACCCATGCCGTTGTCAGCATCTATTAAAACGGTGGAGGGAGTTTCATTGAGAATTTTCAAATCCGGCGTTTTGTTTAAAGCATTGTTTTCTGCTCGCTCAATGTAAAGGTTTAGGCGGGCTAGTCCGTGGGTACTTACACCATTTAAATCTGCTTGGATCAATGAATCAGCAATGACGTAGGCATCACCTTCCGTGAACCCAGCTTTTTTTATTATTTGTTCAGTTAAATCCATCAATTGTTTTACAGAAGTCATATTGTTCTCACCCTTCTTATTATTTAATTTAGAAAATTTAGTAACTTTAAAATAATCAGCATAATATGTCGTATTTTGTCAATTTGTGTGACAGGACCTTGGAGGTCCTACCAACTGTTTAATATATATTCTTCCTAATTTATTGTTTTCCTGCTAAATAGTGAAAAAAAGTTTTTCCAAATATTAAACATCTAAGTGGGAAGGGACAAGAGGAAAGGGGACACACCTCCTTTGAAGATTCATACTAGTTGAGGAATGTCCCCAATACGTGTCCCCTATTAAGTGAACTAAAAGAATTAGGCTTCCGTCTTTTAAAAGACGGAAGCCTACGATGCCTTTAGATACTTAACCCAACTCTGTGGATAGCAAAACCAGTTCTTTCTAAAAGAATATCAGCTTTAGTCATTTTGCCGTTTAAGGTAGCAACGACTTCATTGTAAATTACATCGCCAGCTTCTTCTAAGCTCATGGTTCCAGCTAAGATACCAGAAAGGTCTAGGTCAACAGTATCGTTCATCCGCTGCCAGGAGTTAATGTTGCC
>JUEF01000064.1 GCA_000802045.1 Peptococcaceae bacterium BICA1-8 | reverse complement strand
CGCGAATACATCATCAGCGAAGCAATGCATGCCCTTGGTATTGCTACGACCCGTAGTCTAGCGGTGGTGACAACTGGTGAGTCAGTAATCCGTGAAAAAGATCTGCCTGGTGCAATTCTGACCCGCGTGGCTGCCAGTCATCTGCGCGTCGGCACATTTCAATACATTTCGAAATGGGGGACTGTGGAGGATATCCGGGTTTTAGCTGATTATACATTGCAACGACATTTTTCATATGTTGAAGCTGATGAGAGTCGATATCTTTCACTACTTCATGAAGTGATCAAGCGTCAGGCCACGCTGATTGCCAAATGGCAACTGGTTGGCTTTATTCACGGGGTGATGAACACCGACAACATGGCCATTAGTGGAGAAACCATTGATTATGGTCCTTGTGCCTTCATGGATACCTATGACCCTGCAACGGTATTCAGTTCTATTGACATTCATGGCCGCTACGCCTATGGCAATCAGCCGAGTATTGCCGCCTGGAATCTTACGAGATTTGCCGAAACCCTATTGCCACTGCTGCATGTCAAGCAGGTTCAGGCTGTCGAACTGGCTCAGGATGCAATTTTGAATTTTAATGAGTTGTATCACAGTAGCTGGCTCACGGGAATGAGAGCAAAGTTGGGAATATTTAACGAAGAGCTCCAGGATGAATTCCTTATTGAAGGGCTCCTCAGTATGATGAAGAAGTATGGAGCGGACTTTACCAATACCTTCCGCGCATTAGCTTTTGATCAGCCAGAGGATACGATCCTGTTTGGTACAACAGAATTTGCTCAGTGGCATGATCTGTGGCAGGCGAGACTATGTAGGCAACAGGAAACGAAAGCCTCCGCGTATCAGTTGATGCGGAATTCCAATCCTGCACTAATTCCTCGCAACCATCGGGTAGAAGCCGCACTAGAAGCCACAGTGAAACAAGGAGACTATAGCGTGATGGAGAGGCTTCTTGATGTTCTTTCAAGCCCCTACGCCCATTCCCCCGAACAGGCTGATTACTCCACACTGCCTGAGCTATCAACCTGTTCTTACCGAACCTTTTGCGGTACCTGATGTAAAAGCATTAGGAACGGTTTGAATTGTCGCTCTCTTAGCACACACTTTAGATAAAATAAAAATTGTCTTGGGTGTTCTACCAGAATTAAAACGATAGAAGACCTTCTGTGATATCAACTCGCGAAATTAGAATTGGGTAGTAAATTCGGGTGAAAATCAGAATCTTTCTATTTGACCCTTGAGTGAAGACTAATTATGGATGTTTTATTCCTGACATCGTTCGTTGGGTAGGATATCGGTGATACACGTGGAGATGGTCACGCCGATAGAACGAAAAAGATACAAATTAGGTATAAATTAGAAAGGTGGGAATGGAATGTCATTTAAAAATCCCCATAGATTAAAGAAAAAGAAGAAAATAGTTAAAAAAACTACTCAGAAAGCCAAAATTACGACTGAAACTATTATAGTGAAGAAGCCTAATGAGAAATCATAATAAAAGACAATTAATTTGTCGAAGGGGATATATAGGATATTGAGTGGGAAGATTGGACGTCAACGGAAAAAATTTAATGTAGTGATGTGGTTATGTTTCGAGGTACTTAACTATGCCCATAGTGAATATGAGATGTTTTTAAAAAGTAATGCTAAAATTGACTTATCATTGAGTGGAATCGAATTAAGGAAAGCTACGAATAAGATGCAAAAGAGATTGCAAGGCAAATATCAAAAACGGATTCAGATTTAGCTAGCATTATAAACCTGAACTAGGGTGCACTAAGAAAGGAAGAAAAATGAGACCAATAATAATAGACAGAAAACTATATCAAGGAAAACCTACAGATAAGAATCGTATGGATAAGGAAATGGCAACTTATGATTTACTAGATAAACTTAATATAGACTATTACAGATTAGACCATGAACCGACGGCTTCCATAGAAGATTGCAACCAAGTGGATTCAATTTTAGGCATAGAAATATGTAAAAACTTGTTCCTGAGGAATGGACCCAAGTCAGAGTTTTATCTCTTAGTGATGCCAGGGTATAAAAAGCTTGTGACAAAGAATGTTTCAAAACAAATTGGAAGCTCTCGGCTTTCCTTTGCTGAAGATACATATATGGAGGAATTCTTAAATATAAAACCAGGTTCTGTTAGTATATTAGGACTGATCAATGATATAGATAAAAAAGTACAACTTTTAATGGATAAAGAAGTGATGGATTCTGAATATTTTGGATGCCACCCCTGTGTTAATACTTCAAGCTTAAGAATCAAAACATCAGACATATTCAATAAGTTTCTTCCATATACAGGGCATAGGTCCATAATAGTTGAGCTTTAGAAAAATATTATAATCCGGCTGATGTTGTTAGGATTAAAAAAATATTTATAATATGACCTACTATTGTAGATGATTAGTGGGGGTATACTGATTTTATTCAAGAGAGGGGTGTGTATAATGAAACATGAATGGAAAAAACAGGAGAAAGCAATATATTACCCTAAAAATAATCCTGAGCGCATAACCATTCCAAGTTTTAATTTTTTCATCATAGAAGGTAAAGGTAATCCTAATAATGAAGCTTTTTCAGAGGCAATAGGTGTACTATATTCTTTATCATATAGTATAAAAATGTTGCCAAAGAAAGGATTCATACCAAATGGATATTTTGATTATAGTATTTACCCACTTGAGGGAATCTGGGATTTAAGTGATGAAGCTAAAGCAAATAATATTTTTGATAAAACCGAGTTTATCTATAAAATTATGATACGTCAACCTGATTTTGCAACAAAAAAACTTGCTGTGGAAACTATTGAAAATGTTAGGAGTAAAAATCCACATCCTTTACTTGAATCAGTTAAGTTTGAGACTATTGAGGAGGGATTGTCAGTACAGATAATGCACACAGGGTCTTATGATAATGAACCAGCAAGTTTTAGGCGCATGGATGAATTTTGTATTGCTAATAAGTTAAAACGAACGAAGTTTACTCATAGGGAAATATATATTACAGATGTAAGGAAAACTGAACCTGAAAAGTTAAAAACAGTATTAAGATATTCTGTGGAAGAGGTATAGAGATTGGTATAATATTTAACAAACGATGGATAAGGACTACTGCCCGTTGTAACAGTGAATGGCAACTTTGAAGAATATAATATACCAAAGTCTAAAGTGCATAAAGAATTTAGGTATAGAAAAATTGCTCCTAGCTCATGGAAAAACAGTTGAAGGAAAAGAAAATATTTTAGTAGAAATAGATGATCGTATAAGCTACATCAGCAAGGTACATTAACGGTTGAAGAATCTTTGCAAGATTGCACTAGGAAATTCCTATGTCACCAATGGCATAGTTCAAATAATAAAAATTCTTGTTAGTACATTTAAACGGGGTGCCTTGTGAAAACATGCTGAAAAATATGCATTTATAAAGTTAAGCATCTATATTATTCAATAGTATAGCAAGTGAACTTCCTAAAACAGATAAGATGCTGGATAAGACTTGATTTGTAAATAATCTGGGTATATGCTATAATGTTTAAGTTGGCTTATTTGTTAGATAAAGCTGATTAATGTATAATCAAATTATTTTTGCAATAATCTTATCGTGAGTTTCAAAAATTTTTATTCTTGAATTTTCTATATGAATTATTAAAATAAATAATTACATGATTAATCCCACTAATTTTGTATAGGATGCTTACTATTTATACCTAGTAAGTGAAATTATATCCTGTGCAACAATTGTAGGTTTAGTTACTGTATTGAATACACTAATTATTTGCTAACATACTGCTATGTTGGCTTTTTTTGTTATGTAGTACTTACATGCAAGAAGCAATTGAATAACAAAGAAGAAAATTAAAATAAAAAAAGGAGGTGTCTACATGACACAACATATAATACTAACGCTTATTGGCTTGTTCTTAATAACAGCACTTACAAATATTTTAGCAACACTAAAGAGCATATTGCTGGCTAAGAACATTATGAATCCAGTATATATCTTAGTATTTATAGATGCTATCATTTTTGCAACAGTACTAGGTAAGGTGACCAGTTCAAAGGGCATTCATTTTGCGATTGCATATGCTTTAGGAAAAACACTTGGAGTCTTCATCGGTGGTAAAATCGAGGAACGGCTCGCTCTAGGTATTTTAGAAGTGGATGTATTTTTAAATAATAAAAGCAAAATGATTAAAATAGCAGAAAAACTTAGGGAAGAAGGCTATACAGTTAATAACTTTTTAGCTCGAGGAAATAATGGTGATAGAAGATACAAGGTAGAGGTTGTCATAAAAAGGAAAGAATTCAAAGTACTTGAAGATATTATGGAAGAATGTGGTGTGACAGATCCAACTTTAAAGATCAAAAATCTTAATAAAGTGGAAGGTAAAATTACTGCTACAAGAATAAAAGCAATGTAATTCAAAATAAGAACCATTTTATAAACATACTATAGTCATATTATTGAGCTATAATATACTTGGGTGATTTAATTTGACATGCAGTTGACATGTTGCAGATGCTATTCTGATTTTACTAGATTACTCTGAATTAATTTGGAAAGGTGAGGAATTGAAAAATGGATATTCTAAAATTCCTTGACGAAAAGGGAATGTAATGTGGAGTTTATTCAGGCAAAAACAATATGGATGATATTAGTAAAAACTATAAGCAAGGATATGAAGATGCTCAACAACAAATTGGTTTAAAAGAACGGATTGAACTTATGAGCCGCAGGGACGAAAACTATAGAATAGTAAAAAGACTTTTCGCTTATATTAAAGTCTTTCGAGGTTTAGCGTCAATGGAAGTATATAATCAAATGTAAATAAACAATTAACAGAAATGATGGTGGGTATGAAAGTTGAAATTGAGAATAATATAATAGCTTTTGATGTTCAATATGGAAATCGGGAGAAATTATCAATTCAGATCGATTCAATAGGTCTTATCACGGTTAAAGCTCCCCAAAACACAAATGAAAAAACTATCATAAGAGCTATGGAACAGAATAGCAAGTGGATACTAGCGAAATTACATGAAATTTTAGAAGTGCAAAAAACCCCTAAGGTAAGGGAATATCATGGTAAAGAAAGATTCTTTCATCTTGGAAAAGAATTTTTTCTCCATGAATTAATTACAGTCAATGGATTAGGGGAAGAAGAATTAAAAAATAGTCTGAAAAAATTCTATATCTCTAGTTGCAAGAAAATTGTAGGAGAACGAATAAGGATATATCAACAACAGTTAGGTGTAAAACCGAAAATCATTGAAGTAGTAGAATCTAAAAATCAGTGGGGAAGCTGTAATTCAAATAAAAAAATAACCTTTAATTATAGGCTAGCAATGGTTCCAATTGAAGTTATAGATTATGTAGTAGTCCATGAACTATGTCATCTTATACATATGAACCATGACAGATCATTTTGGAGACGTGTTGGCAGTATTATGCCTGATTATAAAAAAAAGCAAGAGTACCTGACAAGTCATGGGCATTATATGACATTATAAAAGTATTGAATGCAATGTGCTAATTCACACAGGACTCTGAATTTTATTTCAATCTCATAATTGATAGTTAGAAATAAATTAATTAATCGAAAAGATATAAAATATATGCAATATAAAGGATAGGAACCTTGGAAATATACAAGGTTCTTTTTGTATCGTTGCTTTTAATGGTAAATTAACTGAAATGGATATTTATTAATAAATAAGAAAAAAATACTTCTATAACTAATGGACATGTCTATAAAAAATGAAACATAACAAAAGAAGTTTTCAATTAAGACAAAATGAAAGTCATTGATCTATTAAAATATTCTGCCAGTTTTTATAAAAAAGATTGTAGTAAAAAAATTCATGAATTAGCCAAAGTCATGAATCTGGATATTAATAAAAGAATATATATTTCTTTTTATTGGTCAGCAATAGCAGCTGAAGTAAGAATTCAAAGACTGCTACATCCTTATCTACAGGAGTACTTTCGTTTACGTTTATGTTATCTATTGTAATAGATATGAACAGCAGGATTGAAAAAATGAAATACCTTACGCCCTTTAAGTATTATGATGCTAAATATTTGATGTGAGAAGGTTTTGATGCGGTATACATAGTACTTTCTATTGTAATTATTGGAGTTCTATTCGGTGGAACTTATGTTTTTTAAAAAAGAGATTTGAATGTATAGTAAATCGGATGAAGTAGGTGTTGAGCTATTCTGATTACAAAGAGGAGATGAACAAATATTTGAATCTAATGGAAAGGTAGATGACGGACTTGGAAGCAGCACAGGAAATAATTTTAGAAATACAAAGACAATTGCGAGATGCAAGTATGAATTACTGGTATAAGTATGTATTTAATACCTGGCAGTGGTGGCTTAATATAGCGACCCTTATTCTGCCAGTCATTTTATGGTGGAAGCTTGTGAATAAAAAAAAGCTGATGGAGATCGTTATTTATGGTTTCTTTGCCAGTGCTTTTGCTGTTTTCTTCGATACCATCGGTGAAACCTCAGTGCTATGGGATTACCCATATCTGGTCATTCCGATGGACTATATTTTAATTGATGCGGATTATTCTGTCCTGCCAGTGGCATATATGCTTGCTTATCAGTATTTTACCACATGGAAGGGGTTTATAGCAGCTAATATCGCTCTTTCCGCATTGTTTTCATTTGTGGCAGAGCCTCTGCTGGTGTGGATAGGTCTTTATGAACTCCACGGCTGGAAATACATATATTCTTTTCCAATTTATGTGGCAATTGCAATTGTAAGCAAATGGATCACAGGATTTTGTATTAGAATTCAGGCAGCTTCTGTAAATAAGCCTGGAAGAAGCTGAGAGGTGACATCCTTCATTGCCTTAAATAAAAAATTTATTTTATATTTTATTTATTAATCTTTCTAATGACGAAGTTCTATATTTATAAGTTTGTTGAAGTTAAAATGAAGATCGCGAAAAATTAAAAAGGAAAGAACCTTGAAATATTCAAGGTTCTTGTTGTAGTTTATACTATAGAAAATATAATTTGATATTATACTAGTCGATTATATTCTAACTACGTTAGCAGCTTGAGCTCCTCTGTCGCCTTTCACTACTTCAAACTCTACCTTTTGACCTTCGTCAAGGCTTTTATATCCATCTCCTTGAATTGCAGAGAAATGTACAAAAACGTCATCTCCTCCACCGTCAACTGTGATAAATCCAAATCCTTTTTCGCTGTTAAACCATTTTAC
>JUEF01000063.1 GCA_000802045.1 Peptococcaceae bacterium BICA1-8 | reverse complement strand
AGATGGTACAAAATCACCGTGCCCATATTATCAGAATTATATTGCTTGTGATAAATGTGAAGCCAAAGATAAATGCACTAAAGCTGAAAAAGGACGACAAATCAGACGACTAAAAGAACAAGATGCACTAGACGCAATAAATGCTCGAACAGCAAGGAATAAAGAGAAATACCTCAAAAGACAAATGATAGTTGAACACCCATTCGGGACAATAAAAAGAGCCATGAATGCTGGTTATTTTTTAACCAGAGGCTTTGCTTCCGTTAGGGCAGAGGTCTCTTTGACCTTTTTAGCTTACAACTTAAAAAGAGTAATAAACATACTTGGAATGAAAGAAATAATGCAAAGATTAGAGGCAGCAAGTTGCAACTAATCCAACACATTATGTCAATCTCAATAACAAATACAACAAAACAGAAAAATGATGTCTTGAAAATTATTTTATGACACGGTCTGCCGTGTTTATCCGTGTGCCCTGAAGGGGCCCGTGGTTAAATAATTGATCTGAGGAACCCTGGTATTTTTTTAGGAAGCTTTTTTTATTATCTGTCACATCAGCTAATATTTGAGCTAATTTATCAACTTCAGAATAGGTATTATAGAGACCAAAGCTAATTCTGACCATTCCCGGGTGGGGTAATAGAGGATTAGTCATGTGCTTTTCTATATCTTTAGGGCTTACCTTAAGCAGCTTTTGGACATAGGGCTGCGCACAGAAACAACCATTACGAACAGCGATACCTGCTTCTAGCGATAAAATATTTGCCAAGGTTCTATGGTCTATCCCTTTTATATTAAAAGTAATTATTCCGACACGATCTTTTGAATCTTGGCAGTTGCCGTAAATTTCTAGGTCTTTAATTTTCTTTAGCTTACGCAAAGCATATTCAGTTAAGTTTTGCTCGTACCTTTCTATGTTACCCATCCCAATATTCTTTAGAGTTTTAATTGCCTGCACAAGTGCTAAAACACCAATAACGTTGGGAGTTCCTGCTTCATCTCTTTCAGGTCCATCAGCCCAACTGATATTATCATGAGTAACCATTTTGATAGTACCCCCACCCGTATAATCGGGCACCCCTTTAGCAAAAGTATCCTTAGGACCGATGAGTACTCCTGTCCCAAAAGGTGCGTACATTTTATGAGCAGAAAAAACAAGGAAATCCAAGTGCTCTGGGGCTAGAATTTCTTTTATCTCTAACGGTGCATGGGGTACAAGCTGAGCTCCATCCACTAAAATTTTTGCCCCGTACTCATGGGCAAGAGCTGCAATTTTAGCAATAGGGTTAGTATAACCAGTAACATTAGATGCTCCGGTTACTGTAACAAGTTTAACTTTTCCCCTATACTTTACAAGTTTATGCTCTAAGTTATCCAAGGAGAGTCTTCCTTTATTATCTACTTGAACATAATCAATTTTATATTTAGTACGCCAAGGCAGGTCATTAGAGTGATGCTCCATAAAAGTAGATAAAACAATTCCATCCCGGTAATCGTCTAGAAGGCGACAAGATAGCTTATTAATACCTTCAGTGGCATTTTTTACATATATTACGCTTTTTTCATTGTTATCTGCCCCGACAAATTCCGCTATGATGGAACGAGAATAATCATAAAAATCTGAAGAAAGTTGGGATTTATAGCCAGTCCCTCGGTGAATAGAAGAATACCAAGGAGAAAAATTATTAATCTCCTCTAGGACTGAAATAAAAGGGGGGGTAGATGCAGCATTATCGAAGTTGATAGATGTTACCTGCCGACCATCCTCTAGAGGCACCTTTGTATCAACACCTACCACCAAATTTCGAAAATTGGGCCGAAAAATTGTTAAATTCATAAATCACTTTCACCACCAGTAAATTTTTGTTGTATTTACTTATTATTCAACTAATGAAAAAAAGGTGAAAGGAAATTACCAAAAAAAATAGCCAGAACCCTTGAGGGGGGTTCCGGCTTAGGTATTTTTTTCTAATTGTTTAATAAGCCTAGCACAGCAGTTGCGTAAGTGGGTTAGCATTAACTGTTTTATTTTTTTGACATCCCCGATATAAAGCTGTTCAATTAAAACCCTGTGTTCTTCAAATTCATCTAAAATATAAGAAGAGTCATCCCAAGCTTTAATCATTGTTTGATACCGTTGAATTTTTTCGATATAGCTTATTATTAGTTTTCTTAATGTTTCGTTTTCACTGTATTCTAGCAATTTGTCGTGAATTAGTTTATTACTGGCTAAAAAGGTCTCTAGATCTCCCTGGCTAACTTTTTCCTTGGATTTTATAAAAAAATCCTGCAGTTGGTCAATTTCGTCCTTACTAATATGTTTTAGGGCTAAACACACAGCCTCTGGTTCTAATAATTCCCTGATATGGAAAATTTCCCGTACTTCCTTAACAGTTAAAGAGGTGACAAAAGTCCCTTTGTAAGGCACCATTTCAATGTATTGATCATGCTCTAAGAGAACAAGGGCCTCCCGGAGAGGGGTTCTACTTAAACCCAGGTCTTTGGCTAGCTGCTCTTCAATTAGGGCTTGACCAGGCTTGAAGGGCCCCGACATGATAGCATTTTTGATAATATCATAGGCCTGCTCTCTTAAAGTAGAAGCTTTTCGGTTAATTTTACCAATATTCACAATGACACCTTCTTTTTGCAGGATAGTTATATTCTACAATAGTTTTGAATTTTGGCAAATATAAAACGTAAAAAGAAAAAAATTCACAGAGGATCAAGAAATTAAAGGAATTAGCAATAATTTTGTCTAAAGTTATCATATTAATGGTTTTTAGGTGAGGAGGGGAAATCTTCGAAAATATTAATATTTCTACTCAACAACATGAATTAATAGAAAATGAAGACCATTTCAACTGTCTGTTTGAGAATAATCATATAGTTATGCTCTTAATTGAGCCAAAAACAGGAAACATTATTAAGGCTAATCCTAGAGCCTGTAATTTTTATGGTTTTTCCCAAGCCCAGATGCGTTCAAAAAAGATAACCGACTTTAATACCTTAACTAAGGAACAAGTTTTTCACGAGATGGAAAAAGCCCACTCTGAACAGAGAAATTTTTTTATTTTTAAACACCGTTTAGCTAACGATGAATTTTGTGATGTTGAAGTTTATAGTGGTCCTATTAGGATTAATAATAAAAATTTGCTCTATTCAATAATAATTGATATTACTCAGCGTAAAAAAGCAGAAGCCAAGGCTTTGGAGTACTCTAAACTCTTAGAAGGTGTCTTGCAGGGTGTACCTGATATTATAGGGGTATATAAACCCGATCATTCTATCGTTTTTTATAATGAGTCTGGATATGAGTTTTTTAATGCTACTAAAGAAGATATAGAGGGTAAAAAATGCTTTCAGATGCTAGGCAGGGGTATGCCGTGTGATCTATGCGGAGTAGAAAAAAGCAAGAAGAGTAAAAAATTAGAGCATTTTGAAAAGTATGTACCTGAGATTAATAAATTTATGGACTGTCATTACAGCCCGATTCTTAATGAAAATGGGGAGGTAATATTAGTAATAGAACAATTAAGGGATATTACTGAACAAAGAAAGAATGTCGAAGCACTAAGACACAGCGAAGAACGCTATCGAAATTTATTTGACCTCTCTCCAGATGGGGTAGGAGTATTAAGAAAAGGTCAGATTCTTATTTCCAATAATAAATTGGCCTCAATCTTGGGAGTTGAAAATCAAAGAGATTTACTTGGCAAGTCAATTCTTGATTATATTGACGATGACTATAAAGCTACTGCTCGGCAAAGGATGAAAAAAGTTATGGTAGAGCAGGATACCACAAGCCTAAAGGAATTTAAATATATTAGAGCTGATGGGAAGCGTATCGATGTAGAGGTTGCTGCTTCTCCTTTGAGTTATCAGGGAAAACCTGCTATTCAGTTCGTTATCAGAGATATTACCGAGCGCAAAAAACAATTAGAGCGGGCTGCCTTAATCCAGCACCAACGTCTAGATACAAAATTCCCTTTGCCGGATAAGGCTTTTTTAGAAATAGTTTATGAAGCTGCAGATACCATAAGCGGGGACCTCTTTCACTTCTATAAGACTAATGAGAATAAGGTGTTGGGTTTATTGGGAGATATAAGCGGAAAAGGAGTTTCAGCTGCGCTTTCAGGCTCTGCACTTAAGGTGTTGTTTTATGAGATTGCTTCAACCATCTCTCAGCCCTTGGAAATACTTAACTATTTAAACCAGGAAGTACCAGAGTATCTTGGTGAGGAATATGTAGCAGCATCCTGTTTTAGCTTAGATTTTGAAAAACGTGAGCTTATAATTTCTGGGGCAGGTATTAATAGCTTCATGTATTACAAGAACAGTTTTTATTGTGTTGAGGATACCGTTAAAGGACCTTCATTAGGCATGCTGGATATAAGTCTTTTCGAGGAGAAGAGATTTAACCTTAACAAGGGTGATAGGTTCTATTTTTATTCTGATGGTTTAGAAAACTTTTTTACTACTCCACACATAATTAATGAATTTAAAAAGTACAAAACAATTGCACAACAAAAGGAATTTTTGGTCGGAATTCTTTCGAAGGGTCCCTCTTTGAAGGATGATGCCACCTGGCTGGCTATTGAAATAAAATAACTAAAACTTGACTATCAACGCCTAAGGAGTAAAATACATTAGTATAGGAAACCAA
Source organism: Peptococcaceae bacterium BICA1-8 (assembly GCA_000802045.1). GTDB lineage: Bacteria > Bacillota > Peptococcia > Peptococcales > BICA1-8 > BICA1-8. The sequence goes on along the minus strand of JUEF01000063.1, from coordinate 32,487 downwards.
TGGAAAATTAGGGAGGTCAACTAATGTACATACCGACTCGAGAAGAGGCTTATAAGCTTTTAAGGGAATATGTGAAAACAGATAGCCTTATAAAACATGCTTTAGCTGTAGAAGGTGTAATGCTTCATTTTAGTGATATTTATAACGACGAGGACAAAGAAAAATGGGCGGTTATTGGCCTTGTTCATGATTTGGATTATGAGCAATATCCAGAGGAACATTGCACAAAAGTAAAGGATATATTAACAAGCAGAAACTGGCCAGAGGAATACATCCGAGCTGTGGTTAGCCATGGGTGGCAGTTATGCAGTGAAATTGAGCCCAAAAGTGACTTGGAAAAGGTTCTGTATACTATAGATGAGATGACAGGATTAATAAATGCTACTGCTATAATGAGACCTAGTAAAAGCGTTATGGACTTGACTGTAAGATCAGTAAAAAAGAAGTGGAAACAGAAAGGCTTTGCCGCTGGTGTTAATAGAGAAATCATAGAAAAGGGTGGGGAAATACTGGGCTTGGAGCTTGACTATATTATCCAGGAGACTATTAATGGTATGCAAAAAGTAGCTTCAGATATTGGCTTACTAGGAGATGTCCAAGCTCCTCTAAAAGAATAAAAAAACATACCAAACATAAAAACCTTGGCTATAGTTTCAAGTTTAATGAAATCTATTATTTAGTTGAGGATATTAGGGACCAAGAGCTCAACACATAATAGCTAAAATAATTTAAAAAAAATACTGCAACAGAGAAATTGACATTCATCTGTTGCAGCATGCAGTATATCATAATATTAGAAGCATCCTGGAAATTATCATCCATCGAATGCTATCTTACGGTTGTACAGTTATCTGTCCTTACCAAAAATGTTGCCTATTAGACCGCCGCCAATATTAGTGATACTACCTAATCCTGATTGCTCTTCCCGTCTCCCTGAAAAACGGGAGGCTGCAGTAATCCGGTCAGCTAGACGGGAAAGGGGTAGACTCTGCAAATAAACCAGTCCGGGACCCTGCATAGAGGCTAAGAATAGTCCTTCGCCGCCAAAAAGCATATTCTTAAAGCCGCCCAACATTTGAATATCATATGTAACTGTTGGAGCAAAGGCTACTAGGCAGCCGGTATCAACCCTTAAGGTCTCTCCGGGTTTTAGGTGTTTTTCTATTATAGTTCCGCCGGCATGAACAAAAGCCAGGCCGTCCCCGACAAGCTTTTGCAAGATAAAGCCTTCGCCACCGAAAAGACCGGCACCAATTTTTTTGGTAAAGGCGACCTCTACTTCAATCCCCATAGCGGCACATAAAAAGGAATCCTTCTGACATAGAAAGCTGCCCCCAAGCTCACTGAGATTTAAAGGGATTATTTTGCCAGGATAAGGAGCACCAAAAGCTACATAGGCTTTTCCCCGTTCCTTATTAATAAAAGAGGTTATGAAAAAACTTTCCCCTGTAACTGCCCTCCTTAAGCCACCCATAATACCACCACTAGCAGCGGTTTCCATAACTATTCCCTGCCCCATATAGGTCATAGCACCAGCCTCCGCCCTTACCCCTTCACCAGGGTCAAGGTCTACTTCCACTAGCTGCATGTCATCACCGTATATTTTGTAATCAATGATATCTGCCATTTTTTCTAAACTCCTCTCAAAATAAAATTAGGAAAATTTATGCTATTATTTACTAATTATGACTTCTATACTAATTATATTCCATTGGCATTTATTGTCTACCAAAACATTAAAGGCCGAAGCATTATGATATGCTCCGGTCTTTAATATTAATGTTTTAAATTATGAATATCTGTTACCTCTCTGAGAAAAAGCTTGTCTGCTTCTTCTTTCTCAATAATATCTTTAATATCATTGAATCCCAATTCCTCTAATATTTTGATAACATTCATATTATCAAAGGGGGTCATTATTAATGAGTCCTCTCCAAATTCATTAGCTAGGCGGGTTGCTTTATCAACATCGATTAGAGTCCTAGGTCCGCCGACGCAGCCACCCGCACAGCCCATACCTTCGATAAAATTGGCATTAATATCTTTTCCTTGGGACAGATCCTCCAAAATAGCCTTACATTCCTTGACACCATCAACCCTTTTAGCCTTAAACTTAATTAGCCTTCGGGGTGCAATCCGGTTAACAACTGTTTTGACAGAAAAACTTACTCCCCCGGTTCGGGCGTAAACTCTGCCGGCAAAAGAGGCCTGATCCTTTTCATCTCCGGGCAAATCGGCAAGATTAATAGCTAGTGTTTTAAAGATTTCATCTAATTCCCGAAAGGTTACCACAAAATCTATTGCTCCTTCTAGGCGGGGGTCCTTAGCTTCCCCTTTTTTAGCTAAACAAGGAGAAATGAAAACAATCTTGGATTCCGGATAAAGGGCCTTTAATACCCGACCTGAAGCAATCATGGGTGATACAGCTGGTGACATATTGGCAAAAAGCTTAGGATACTGTCGTTGTGTATAATTAATCCAGACTGGGCAGCAGCAGCTTGTTAGAAAGAAGTCATTTTTGCTTTTAACCAGAGCATCAAACTCAAAGGCCTCTTTAATGGTTAAAATGTCAGCAAACAATGCTACCTCTATCATGTCCTTAAAACCTAAAAGCCTAAAGGCAGTTCTCAACTGACCTAAGGTTATAAGGTCACCAAACTGGCCCGCAATAGAGGGAGCAACCGCAGCAAAAACGGTCGTATTCTTATCCTTTAAGAGGTTAATAAGAGGCATAAACTCAAGCTTTTCTGCAATTGCACCGAAAGAGCATTTTGCTACACAATTACCGCAGCTAAAGCATTGGTTATCAATAATTTCTGGGCCCTCTTCTCTCCTATAGATGTGAGCTTCATATTTACAGGCATCATAGCATTGAGTCTCTTCAACCTCTTCATTACAGTACTTGCAGATTCCACCAATTTTGCTGACAACCGGACCGCTTAGGTGACCAAATTCTTTTATCCGTTGTAGTTCATCAGAAAATTCCTGATCACCTCTAGGATTTAAGCCCATCAATAAACGCATATGATTTCTCAAAAATGATATTTCATCAGTTTTGTAGCCGTATTTTGTTTGCAAACTTCCTAAAATCCCATTTAAGTCGTTATTATCCAGATCTCCGTGCCACGCCTTTTCTACCAGTTCCCGAAAAACCTCCGCTCGCTTTTCTTCAAAATCATTAAATCTTTCCTCCATATCAACTATCCTTCCTTTCACTATGCTCAAAGCAAAAACTATGAAAGCCTTCAATTCATAATTCTCAACTCTCCATTCTCCATTCTCAATTATCAATTCTCAACTCTCCATTTAACAAATATATAGCTAGTATTATCATCGGCAAAGGATTTAATAAGCAGATGTGGTAGAAGTGGAGTGATTTTATCTATTTGCAGGAGGTTTAGAATGAAAGGAGAATAATTAGGTTAATATTATTCTAAAACGAAGGAGGAATAACAATGAAAATTAGGGCTACAGTAATCAGCGAAAACAGTGTATTCCATTTACCCGGTGCCATTGCCGAGCACGGTTTGAGCTTCTATCTAGAAACTGAGAATGGTAATTATCTATTTGATACCGGACAGGGAAAGGCCATTATCAATAATGCCCTTGTACTTAAAAAAGACCTGACCTCAATCAAAGGGGTTATCCTGAGCCACCATCATTATGACCATACAGGAGGGCTTTTGCCTGTTCTGGAAATCAAGGGGTCGGTGGATGTTTTCGCCCATGCCCAGCTATTCAAAGAGAGCTATAACTTAAAGGATAATAATTATAGATATTCCGGGCTTCCTTATAATCAGATGTTTTTAGAGAGTAAAGGTGCAAGATTCTCACTTAATACTGACTGGCTTGAGATTGAGCCTGGCATGTTACTGAGCGGAGAAATCCCGAGGAAAACTGATTTTGAAGAGGGAGATAATAATTTATTTATCAAGGAGGAAGGCTCTTATAGAAAGGATATAGTTCTTGATGACCAATCCTTGGTAATAACTACGGAAAAAGGCTTATTCATTGTGCTAGGCTGTGCCCATTCTGGAATTATAAATATCTTGGATTATGCTATAAGGAAAACCGGTTGTTCTAAGATTTGTGCTGTTATCGGCGGAACCCACTTAGGTCCAGTAAGCGAGAACCAGCGGGAGACCACCATTAAAATGCTAAAAGAGTTTGATATAGAAAAAATAGGGGTCTCCCATTGTACGGGGCTAAAAGCAGCTGTGGAATTGAGCCAGCAATTTAAAGAAAAATTCTTTTTCTGCAATGTAGGTACTGTGGTGAGTAGCTAGCTGAGGCTAGCTAAGGTTGAGGTTGAGGCTAAGGTTAAGGCTAAGATTAAGATTAAGATTAAGATCAAGATCAAGAGTAGCCTTATATATTTTCAATGATAATGGATTTTTACTACTTAACCTTAACCTAGTGAAATGAAATGCAGCGAAACCTTAACCTTAAATGCCTAGTCTGGGATAGACTAGGCATTTAAATTACAACTAAAGCATACCTTACTGATATCCTGGGGCGCGCCTAGGACCATAATTAAATCTCCCTCGAGTATTTTTGTTGTACCATGGGGATTGGGGATCATCTTTTTGTCTCTGCGCAGTGCTAAGATAGTTACACCGTGGTTTTTGCGCAGATTTACCTCCATTAGGGTCTTATTGACTAAAAAAGAACTAGGAATGACTCGAAGGGTACTTATTTCTACATCTGATAAATACAAATCCAGTTTTGTTGTACTTTCTTTTTGTATATCAGTAGAAAGGTCTCGCAGCATTTCATACCCGTCGCTTCTAATGTCATGGATAATAGCTTCTATCTCATCCTGCGGGACTAAATAATTTACTAACACTCTGTAGAAAATCTCAATGGATGTTTCATATTCTTGAGTGATGACTTCGCTAGCTCCTAGTGTATATAAGGTCTTTACTTCCTGAAGATAAGGTGTTCGGGCTAAAATATACATGTGGGGGTTCCTTTTTCTGATGGCATCAACTATTCTTTGGGTAGCTGCTGAATCAGAAATGGCGATAACTGCTGCCCGGGCTTCTTTGATATTGACGTGCTCTAAAATAACATCCTGGGAAGGATCACCGTAATAAATAGGTGTTCCTTTCTGTTTTTCTGTTCGAACTGTTTCAGGATTAACTTCAAGTACTATATAAGGTATATTAGTTTTTTCAGCAACCCTTTTTAAATGGCGGCCATTTAGACCAAAGCCAACTATTATTAAATGGTTTGTTATGGTTACTTTTTCCTCAGATTCGTTGAAGTTTTTATCTCTAATGGTATCTAAAAAAGGTAAATTGGAAATATAACCAGCGATTTTCGGAGAAAACATTATTAAGTAAGGGGTTAGTGTCATGCTAAGGATAGAAACAGCAATAAAGATCTGATAGTGGTTATTGGCAAGGAGACCATTTTTAATTCCTGCCTGGGAGAGAATAAAGGAAAACTCCCCAATCTGAGCTAAGCTTAAGCCTGCTAAAATAGCTGAACGGATAGGATACTTTAAAAATATTAATATTATCAGGATAATTAGTGCTATTTTAATTAAGATGACCAGTAAGGTTAAACCTAGGACTAATAGAGGAATATCCAGGAAAACATTGATATTTAAAAGCATGCCAATGGAAACGAAGAAGACGCTGGTAAAGGCATCCCTAAAAGGAATGATATTTCCTAAAGCCTGATGGCTGTATTCAGTTTCAGAAATAATAAGACCCGCCAAAAAGGCGCCTAAGGCTAGGGAAAGACCTGCCTGGGAAGTAAGCCAAGCTATTGTTAAACATATTGCAATAATGCTGAGTAAGAAAAGCTCGCTGTTTTTTGATTTAGCACTATTGTGGAGGATATAGGGCACAACCCATTTAGCTGCAATGATTGCAAGGAGTAATACGACAACTCCTTTGATGACTAAAATACCCATATCCATAAATATATTTTGTGAGGTGCCGGCTAGAAGGGGCAATAAAAGCAGCATGGGAACAATAATTATGTCTTGAAAAATAAGGATACCTAAGATATTATTGCCGTGGGGAGTGTTAACTTCGCCACTATTTTGTAAAATTTTTAAAACTATAGCTGTGCTGCTTAAGGCTACCAAAAAGCCTATAAAAATGCTCTCTCCCCAGGGTAAACCAAAAAGGAGACCAAATAAAGAAGCAAAGATAATGGTGGCCACTACCTGCAGCCCGCCGCCCCAAAGAACTAGCCTTTTAATTTTGACTAATTGTCCTAAGGAGAATTCAATACCAATACTAAAGAGCAGGAGAATTACACCTATTTCTGCTAATACTTCAACCTCATGAACATTTTTCACTAACTGTAGTCCATATGGACCTGCTAAGGCTCCAGTAACAAAAAAACCTAAAATAGCCGGGATTCTTAATTTACTAAATAGATATAAAACTAATATTGCTAACCCAAAGATAACAATAATATCATTTAAGATTTTAATCTCCATAAAACACGCTCCTATTTATCAAAACTAACATCAACATAATAACATATATATTTTACCAGATTACTTCCATTGCTAAATGTTTAATTTTATTATATAAAAAAACTAGTTTAGTTTATTAGGCTAAACTAGTTTTTATAACCACGAGGTGGCATATGATTTTAATGATTGATAATTATGATTCCTTTACCTATAACCTAGTTCAATATTTACAATGTTTAAAAGAGGATGTTTTGGTATATCGCAATGATAAAATATCCTTAAAAGTAATTGAAGAATTAAATCCTGATGCTATTGTTCTTTCTCCCGGTCCCTGTACCCCAAATGAGGCAGGAGTTAGCAAAGGTGTAGTGGAATATTTTAAGGGCAAGATACCCATACTTGGTATATGCTTAGGTCATCAAACAATAGGACAAGTCTTAGGGGCCAATATTACTAAAGCCTTAGAGCCTGTACATGGCAAAGTACATGCAATTACCCATCATAATAAGGGTGTATTTGAGGGTTTGAAAAACCCTTTAAATGTTACTAGATATCATTCCCTGGTAATAGATAAAAGCACCCTGCCTGACTGCTTGGAGATAACAGCGGAAACCTCTAAAGGTGAAATTATGGGAATAAGACATAAGGAATTTCTGGTGGAGGGAGTACAGTTTCACCCAGAGGCTATTTTAACTGAAATGGGTTTAGAACTTCTGGAAAATTTCTTGAAAAAGGCAAGAAACTATAAAACAGTAGGTGTAGGATGCTAATACAAGAAATAAAAACTTCGCTCAAAAGCTTTGAAATATACTGCCTTTATAAGAATGAACCCTACAGCTTTTTTTTAGATAGCGGAATGGATCATCAAGGCTTGGGGAAATACTCTTTTATCGGGGCTAATCCTTTTGTAGTTTTTAAGAGTAAGGATGATTTAATAAATATTGAGGAAAATGGAATTATTTCAACACTTAAGGGTAACCCCTTTACTAAATTGAAAGAGTTAGTAGCTAAGTACCAAAGGGATTACCCTTCGGAACTGCCCTTTTTAGGTGGAGCTGTGGGGTATTTAGCTTATGATCTATGTCATCATATCGAAGATTTACCAAGAACTGCCGTAGATGATGTGGGTATTCCCGATTGTTACTTTGGTTTTTATGACGAGGTAATTATAATTGACCACGTTCACAATAAGGTTTTTGCGGCTGCATTAGGTATATCCGGTCCTGAGGAAGAAAAGGTAGCTGCTATTAATAAGAGAATAACCGAAGGAGAGAAACAATGCCCAGCTAGCTCTTCTGAAGGAAAAAAAGGCCCGGTAGTTTTTGCCGGAAATTTTACTAAAGAAGATTATCTAAAAGCAGTCAATAAAATTAAGGAGTATATTAAGGCCGGCGATATTTATCAGGCTAATCTTACCCAGCGTTTTGAATGTCAGCTGGAGGAAACTCCCTTGGAGCTTTATGGAAAGTTGAGAAAGATTAATCCTGCTCCTTTTGCAAGTTTTATAGATTTTGGTGAGGGGCATATTGTCAGCAGCTCCCCAGAACGGTATATTAAAATAACTGGAAAAAATATTGAAACCAGACCCATCAAGGGTACAAGACCTAGAGGCAAGACTTTGGAGGAAGATCAGAAAAATCGGGCTGAGTTACTAGCAAGTGAAAAGGATAAGGCAGAGCTTTTAATGATTGTTGACTTAGAACGCAATGATTTGGGGAGGATTTGTAAGACCGGAACAGTAAAGGTTCCCGAGCTTTTTCATCTTGAAAAATATCCCACAGTATATCATTTAGTTGCTACTGTAGTTGGTGAACTGAAGGATGGGTGTGATGTGGTCGACTGTATTTTAGCATCCTTTCCCGGCGGGTCAATCACAGGTGCTCCTAAAATCCGGGCAATGGAAATCATTGATGAACTAGAACCTACCCAAAGAAATATATATACCGGCTCTATTGGCTATATTGGTTTTAATGGAGACACTGATTTAAATATAGTAATAAGAACCATTATCTGTAAAGATCAGAAAGCGTATTTTCAAGCAGGTGGTGGGATTGTTTGGGACTCCGATGCTGCAGAGGAATACCAGGAAAGCCTGGATAAAGCCAAGGCGATGATGAAAGCGCTAGACAGTCCCTGACAGTCCCTAGGGGGACTGAGGCTGAGGTTAAGGTTAAGGTTGAGGCTAAGATTTAGATTTAGATTTAGATTTAGATTAAGATTTAGATTGAGATTAAGATTGAGATTTAGATTAAGATTAAGATTAAGATTTCGCTTCGCTAGATTAAGGTATTGTAGTCTTTGGGATTTGGAAAAAATAATAGTATTGTTGGGGGCATTCCTCTGACAGCAGGGTAATACTCAGTAGAGAGGTGTGTCTCTTTTTAAATAGAAACAAAACGGTGAGACCGTTTTTGAAGGGTGAAGGTTATGTATATTCATTTTAATGGTAAATTAGTAAATAAATCGGGTCCATATATTTTGCCTGAGAGTGACGGGTTTTTGTATGGGTATGGTTTATTTGAAACAATTAAACTCTACCAAGGGGAAATCATTTTCTTTGCTGAACATTTTGCAAGAATGGAGGCTGGCTGTAAAACATTGGGTTTGCAGTTTGATAAGGGACCTGATGAGATACTTGATTACTGCTATGAATTAGCCCGGGCTAATCAGCTTACAAACGGCGGGATACGGGTAACCTTTGCTAAAAATAATCAGAAAAATTCTCTGTTGATAACTACCAGAGCCAATACCTATAGTGAGGAAGTATATCAAAAGGGCTTTAAAATCTCATTCGCTAAGGCAAAAAGAAACCCTGAAGCATTATTAGTCGGTGTAAAGACAAATAATTATTTAGAAAACCTACTAACCCTGAATCAGGCTAGACAAATGGGATACGATGAAGCGGTTTTTTTAAATGTTTATAATAAGGTCAGCGAAGGGACAATCTCAAATATATTCTTTGTGAAAAATGAGAGAATTTTTACCCCTTTAGAAGAATGTGGTCTCTTACCCGGTATAATAAGGGGCAAGGTTTTGGATATCGCAGACAAGCTTAGGCTAACTCTTGAAATAGGACAATTTACTAAAGAAGAATTGTTGAATGCAGATGAAATATTTCTCACAAATTCTCTTTTAGATATAATGCCAGTTTCCAGGATTGAAACCAAGGCTTTGGATATAAAGAGTAATCACGTAACCCAAAAGCTACAAAGAGAATTGCAAAAGCTGTATCGGTAGGGGTTATTTTTGGTCAAATTCTTTGGTATCGTGCCAAGTGCTCAGGGCCCGGTGCCCGGAAGGTCTTTTGGGCTTGAGAGTGGGTCTGACACAAGTAGAGAATACTCCGATCCCCTTGTTGTAGGGAACGACGCCCTCGTCGTTCCTTTTGTTATAGCCTTGCGGAACGGTGAGGGCACTGTTCCCTACCAGTCACTAGTCACTAGTCACTTCTTAACGGGAAACGCAGATAAAAAGTTGTTCCATTTTCATTACTTACAAAGTCCAGCTTGGCATTGTGTCTTTCTGCTATGCTGTAACACATGGGCAAGCCAAGCCCAGTTCCATTTAGCTTAGTTGAAAAGAAAGGCATACCAATTTGACCTTGGAGCTCAGTAGGTATTCCTTGGCCTTGGTCCGATATACTAAGGACAAGGCAATCGTTATCAGCCTCTGTAGTAATAGTAATCATTCCCTTTGTTTCTGTTGCTTCAAGGGCATTTTTGGCTAAGTTTAATACTACCTGAATAATTTCATTCTCGTTAAGCCAAACCTGAGGGATATTATTATGTTCAACTGTAATAGATTTATCCTCATTCACAGCCTGTATTTGCATAAGAGGTAGTATTTTTCTAATTATCTCGTTGAGATTACCTAAGGTAAATTCAGTAGCTTTATCCCTAGATAAAGCTAAATAGTCAGTGATTATTTGATTAGCTCTATCCAGTTCGTTAATCATTAAAGCGAATTGGGGAAAATATGGAGTTATTTCCTCTTTGAAACTCAATAACTGAAGAAATCCCCTCACAGTCTGCAGCGGGTTCCTTATCTCATGGGCTATACCAGCAGCCATTTGGCCCACTAGCTTAAGGCGCTCCATATTTACTATTTCCTTCCTATACGTGATGGAATCGGTCACATCAATCGCTACACCCAGTAAACAGGGCCTTCCGTTAATTTCGATTATTTCCGAAGAAAGTATAGCCTCGCGGTACTCTTTTGATTTTGTTTTGTATGCCATTGTTACCTCTTTAAGAGGAATGTTTTTAAGAAACTTACTTTGGCATTCATCAGGGCTAGAGGAACAAACTAAGTCAAGCTCCTCTTTAGTTTTGCCGATCACATCATTTATTGAATACCCTGTATATTTAGTAAAAGCATCATTAACAGCAATGTATCTACCGGTATCAAGAGAAACAATACTCATAAGTGCCGGACTTTTCTTGAATGCCGCAGAAAAACGCTCCTCCGCCTTAACAAGTTCTGTTTGAGTATGCTTAGCAGCGGAAATATCTCTAAAAAAAATAATGTAATAATCATTGATACGATCAATTGTTACTCCAAAGTATCTTCCTGAGGTGGCACCAGTAAATTCCACATAAACCTTTTTTTTATCCTCTTTAACCTTATGCAGGGCATTATAAAATGAAGTATTAATGTATTGGGGAGCAATCTCCCAAAAGGGTTTGCTCATTAGATATTCCTTGGGATAGAGAAATATGCTCTCCGCTTGGCTATTCATTTTAACTATATAACCATCGTCATTAAAGAGAATATAGGCATCAGGGAAGATTTCCATGAGGCTATCCGGGGAAATATTCTCGACAGTTTTTGCCCAAGAATCAACAGGTTTCATACAAAATCATCTTCTTTCGCTGGATACATAAGTATATTGTAGTCTAAAGTGTGACTGAAACATGTCGCATTTTGTAAGGAAAAAAATTATTTTGAAAAAGGTATCAAAGAAGTCCTATCAAAATAAGGAGGAAATAACCAAGAAAATGGGACTTAAGCGATATGTTTTTAAAATTCTGGGACCTTTATAATTATGATATAAGTAAATACTTTAGGAGGGAAATAGATGAGAAAATTCAGCGTAATTTTAACTTTAATATTTTTGCTAGGTTTATTCCCGTTATCTGCATCCGCAGAAGGGGGCGAGTGTACAGTAAATGTATTAATTTCCGCAGATGCCACTAATGTTAAGGTTGGGGAATCAGTCATTCTGACTGCAAGTTCTATCAAGAAGGGTTCATCCTATGAAGTTAACTGGGATGGCGCTGTAGACCAGGGTACAGTATTAGATACTACAAACGGTACCTACATCTCTACAGCAGAGTTTTCGGCAGACACGCCCGGAGTTTACCAAGTAGAGTATTCAATTATTTTGCAGGCAGGAAAAAGCGATAAGTGCTTTGGGGGTAAGGCTGTTAAGATCATAACGGTTTCTGGGGAAGAAAAAAGTATTGTGGGGGCAGATATCAAGGACCTCCTAATAAGCCCCGTGGTTAGAAAGGATGGCAGTGAAATATATTCTGCATTTGGTACCTCCCATGTATTATGGAGTGATAATACAAGTAAACCATATGGAGCAGTATATTTTTACTTTCAGGAAAATGAGTATTCTAAAAATATTGATGTAACCTTTAACATTGATGGAAAAGCTTATTGTTATACGGTAACTGTAACGCGGCCAGATATAAACTAATAAAGTGAAATATGATGAAGAGCTGGGGGGAATTTAAAATCCCTAGCTCTTTTTGTTATCAATTTGATAAAAAGTTTTTGTTTAAATTCTAAAACTATTGGATAAGAGGTAGATACAATACTTAGAGGAGTTGTAGCTATGAAAAAATGGCGTTGTAATGCTTGTGGGTATGTTGATAGAAAAGATGAGGTTCCTAAAATCTGCCCCATATGTCAGCAAGGTAGTTCAGCATTTGAGGAAATAATAAAAAAAGAAAAGAAAAATAAATCTGGATAAAAGTACATCACCTAAAATAGGGGATTGTACTTTTATTTTTTCCGGCAAAAGAACTCCTATTTATCCTATTTTGCGTTTTGTGCTTTCTATTTTATCAGGTATAAATATAATAGACTTAGAGATGCAAAAATGTAACATACTCAAAAACACAAGTGGAGGTTACTATGAGGAGAATTACGGCGGTTTTTTTAATATTATTTACCATTGCGATAAGCTCGGGATGTGGGGGAAACACCAAGGAAAATGTTCAAAATGAACCCATTAAGCCTGTTAATGTTATAGAGGTAGGATTAGAAGCTTTTCCTATAAACCTTGAATACATTGGTTCAATAGAAGCAACAGAAATAAAAAAATACAGCTTTAAGCTGCCGGGCAAGATTACTATGATATCGAAAGACAAAGGGGAGAAAGTTAACTTCGGAGATATCCTTGCTCAGCAGGATCAGGAGGATGTAGATTTGGCCCGTAAAGCTGCAGAAAATGACCTGAAAAAGGTAAGAAAAGCTTATGATTTTTACCAGGATAATTTAAATAACCTAAAGCTATTGTTTGAGTCCGGAGCTATAGCTAAGCAGGAGTATGATAAAGCCAAGCTAGAGCTAGATATTTTAGAACAGGATTTTAATAATGCCCAAATAGATTACGAAAATAAGCGAAATATGCAAAAAGATACTAAATTGATTGCTCTGGATAGAGGGATAGTAACTGACCTATTGTATAAAGAAGGTGAGATTGTCGGAGGAGGCTACCCGGTAGTTATTGTCCGGGATGATAAACTAAAAGCAGTTGCGGGATTTTCTCAACAGGATGTAACAAAACTGAAGGTTGGGCAAGCTGCTCAGGTTTTTGTTAATGGTATCCTAGAAGAGGGAACCATTAGTTATATTAATGAACTGCCTGATAGTACGACTAGGACGTATAATGTTGAGATTGAATTAAAAGGTAATGATTTTCCGATAGGTGCTTTAGCAAAGATAACAATCACCATAGGTGGAGAAGAAGGAATATTGATTCCTATCACAAGTATTTTATCCAATGGTGAAGATTATGTTTTTGTTGTTAATGAAAATAGGGTCGAAAAAAGAACTGTAAAATTAGGAAGAATAAGTGGTACTAAAGTTATAGTTCAGGGCCTTGCCCCAGGGGAAAAGGTAGTAATAGAAGGCATTACAAAACTTAAAGATGGGGATAAAGTAACAGTTCAATGAGGGAAACGGGGAAACCATTAATGGAAAAGGGACCGATATATTTTGCTATAAAAAATAGAAGGGTAGTAATATTCTTATTAATTTTTATTTTGCTTTTTGGATTATACAGCTATGAGAACATTCCCAAACAAGAAAATCCAGAAATTGTTGTACCTTTTGCTTATATAAGTACAGTTTATCCAGGTGCTTCACCTGAAGAGGTTGAAAGGCTCGTAACCAGTAAAATTGAGGATAAAGTCGTTGAATTAGAAGGGTATGATTACTCCCATTCCTACTCACGAAATAGCATTTCCACCATCATAGTAAGGTTAGAAAAGAAGGCTGATGTAGAAAAAAATTGGAGCAAGCTCAGGGAAAAAATGTCTGATCTGCAGAGTCAGCTGCCTGATGAGTGTCAGGAGATCCAAATAAACACTGATTTGGCCGATACCGCTGGATTTATTATCAGCCTAGTGGGGAGTAACTATTCCTATGAAGAGTTGGCTGATTATGCAGAAGATATCAAAAAAGATTTAGTAAAGGTGGAGGGGTTAGCCCGAGTAGAGGTAATCGGAAAACAAGAGAAAGAAATTAAGATTAAGATAGATACAGAAAAGTTGAACTTCCACCGGCTATCATTAGAAGATATAGTAGATATCCTTAAAGTCCAGAACGCTGAAATACCGGCAGGAGCTATTAAGGGTGAAGAGGCTAAAATAAATGTTAAGGTACCAGGTTCATTTTCTTCTTTCGAGGATATTAATAATTTAATAATAGAGGTCTCCCCAGAAACCGGCGCAGTAACCAAGCTTAAGGATATAGCGGAAATTTCCTGGGATTTTGCGGAAGCTAACTATAAAACTAAACAGCGGGAAGAAAGTGCCATTTTAATAGCTGGCTACTTTAAGGCCAATGAAAATATTGTTCATATCGGAAAAGTTTCAGAAAAAGTATTAGAAGAGATAAAAAATGATCTCCCTCCTGATATTGATCTGGAGGAGGTGCTTTTTCAACCAAGGGATGTTCACTCCTCGGTAACAAGCTTTGTTCGTAATTTGCTGCAGGGTATAGCCTTTGTAATTGTTGTTGTGTTTTTAGGAATGGGTATTAGGAATGCCGGCATAATATCTACCGCTATTCCCATCTCAATTTTGATTACCTTCTCAGTAATGCTGGTCCTAGGTATAAAAATTCACCAGGTTTCAATTGTAGCCTTAATTATTGCTTTAGGTATGTTAGTAGATAATGCTATTGTAATTAGTGATTCTATTCAGGTTAGAATTGATAATAAGGAAGATAAGCTTTCCGCCTGTATAAACGGAGCTAAGGAGGTAGCTATTCCAGTTTTATCGGCCACCTTAACAACCATAGCGGCTTTTTTACCGTTATTATTTATTCCTTCGGTTGCTGGTGAATATATTGCTAGTATTCCTCAAATAGTAATGATTTCACTATTGGCTTCATACTTAGTAGCATTATTTGTGACTCCGTCCTTGGCTTATCTATTTTTTAAAGAATCAAAGAAGAAAAAAAGGGAATCTGTAGTGCGCAGACTGTTTCGTTACCTTTTAAACTTTGGCTTAGTGTATAGAAAACTAGTTTTATTGGGTGTTTTTTTCGTTTTTGCAGCGAGCATATTTTTAAGCACTTTTCTAGGCTTGCAGTTCTTCCCTAAGGCCGATAAAAATATAATTTATATTGATGTTCATTCTGAACACTCCTCTGACTTAGAACAAACGGAAGAAATAGCTGCAAGTGTTTGGCAGGCATTAAAAGAGCAACCGGAGGTAGTAAATTATACGACAGCTATTGGTGGTGGTTTACCTAAGTTTTTTAATACTATGCCAGTTAGTGTTAAAACTCCGGATTCTGCTCAGGTAATGGTTCTTTTAGATTTAAAGCAAGGGAAAAGGTTCAGAAATAATACCCAATTTATTGAATACGTACAAAATGTTTTAAATGAAAGAATTATTAACGGAACGGCTGCTGTTAAGGAATTAGAACAGGGTGAACCCATTGGAGCTCCGATCCAAATTAGGGTAACTGGTAAAAATATGGGTCGCTTAGAAGGAGTAGCGGAGGAAATCAAAGATATATTGGCGGGTACTGAGGGAACATTAAATATTGAGAGCAATGCTAAGGATAAGCATTATGAATATGTGGTTTATATTGATAATGACCAAGCACAATCATTAGGATTTAGTAAATATGCTGTGCAGAAAGAAATTAGCACCGCCCTTAAAGGATCAGTAAGCACTGTATTTCGGCAAGGTGGTAATGAATATGATATCTTAGTAGTGGGTTCTATTGAATCAATAGAAGAATTAGAGAATCTAGCTATTAAATCTTCAGTTACTGGGAGAAAGGTTTTATTAAAGCAAATTGCCCAAATCTCCCTCGAACCCCAACTTCCCGAAATAAAAAAATATGATCGGGAACTAGCAGTAACTGTTTTTAGTGATATTAAGTCAGGCTTTAGCTCTGTCAATATTCAAAAACAGGTTGAAGAACAATTGCCTAAGCTAGATTTAGAGACTGTTAAGATAGTATTTGATGGTGAAGGTGCAAAAATCAGTGAATATTTCGGGGATGTAGGTACATCAGCTATTTTTGCAGTATTCATAATTTATACCATATTATTAATTCAGTTTAATTCTTTAGTACAGCCTTTGATCGTTTTAGTAACAAATCCCCTTTCAGTTATTGGCTCTGTTTTAGGTTTAATAATCTTTAAGCAAAATCTTTCTTTTACAGCCCTATTAGGGATAGTTAGTCTTATCGGGATAGTTGTTAATAATGCCATTGTTTTAATTGACTTTATAAATGTTGAAAGGGCTGGCGGAAAAAGCATAAAGGAAGCTTGTGTAAATGCAGTAGAAAAGCGACTGAGGCCAATTATTCTCAGTACTACAACTACAATTGTAGCTTTAGGCCCCCTTTTATTTTCAAAAAGCAATCTATTTGTACCAATGTCCATATCACTTATGAGTGGGTTATTTGTTTCTACCTTACTAACATTAATTGTTATTCCGGTGACCTACAGCCTTGTGGAGGAAAAGCTATTGGTTTTGAAATTTTTTAGTAAAGAGGAAAATTAAAGAAAGGTCTGATAATATGGAAGAAAAATATATTTTAAAATGCACACGCTGTTTATGCAGGCATGGGGAAATGAAGATAACCCATATTGATCCAGACGGAAATTTATATTGTATAAGATGTGCTGCATATATGAGAAAGGTCGGTGGGTATGACCTAATTCCCTTTAATGCGGCTGATTTTATTAATAAGTTTTCTAAAGATTAAATTAAAATCCTTTTAAAATTTGCTCAAGGTGTTATATAATAGGAAAAAACTAACTTTGTGTTATAGAGGAAGTGGCAATTATGATAATAGAGATGCAAAATGTTTGTTGGAGGCGGGAAAAGACTTATATTTTACAGGATATCAATTGGGAAGTTAAGCCTAGGGAAAATTGGGTTATTATGGGCTTGAACGGTTCGGGAAAAACAACATTATTAAATATAGTTAATGGATATATATATCCTTCCTCAGGTGAGGTTACTATACTTGGTAAAAGATTTGGCAAATATAGTTTACAAGAATTACGTAAAAAAATTGGCTGGGTAAGCTCATCCTTGCAGGAAAATCTATATGTAAATGAAACAGTACTTGAAATTGTTTTAAGCGGAAAATTTGCAACAATTGGGCTTGTGGATACACCTGAACAAGAAGATATTGATAAAGCACAGGAATTATTAGAGTACCTAGGATGCCCTGAGTTTATTAACCGTCCATACAGATCCTTATCTCAGGGTGAAAAACAAAAGGTAATTATTGCCAGAGCCCTTATAAATTCACCGCAGGTCTTAATTCTAGATGAACCATGTACTGGTTTAGATATAATAGCTAAAGAGCAATTGTTAGCTACTATAGAAAAGTTAAGCGAAGGGGAAAATGCTCCAACCTTAATTTATGTCACCCATCGTGCTGAGGAAATACTGCCTATTTTTGGCAATATCTTAATGTTAAGAAAAGGCAGAGTATTTTCAGCTGGTAAAACCCAAAAAGTCTTAACAAGTGCTACCCTTACAAATTTTTTCGAAGCCCCTGTTGAGGTACAATGGATTCAAGGGCGTGTAAATATGCGATTGATTAGTAAAAATGAAATGGGATTTGCTTTATAGGTTAAAAAAATGGAAAATGTTTTAATAATAAAAGTTAGATAAAAAGTGAAAACTAAAAAAAACTAAATAAAAGCGTGGAGGTAACTATATGAAAACTAAAGCAAATACAACGAGCTGGGTAGTTACAGGGTTAGGTGCTGCGGTCACTGCTGTTGGCGCAACTGCTTTATCAGGGCCTGCTGCAGCTGGAGTAATAGGCTTTGGTGCTGCTCATATTGTACTAGGTGTTTTAGATATGTTTAGACCTACCATAAGAAACAGATCGTAATACTAGTTTCGTATTAGTCCTAAGCTGTTTCCTGTTTATTTAGTTTATTTTTAAAATATTAAGGAGGTTTTTTCAAAATGAGAGGTAAAGTAAAATGGTTTAATGCTGAAAAAGGATATGGCTTCATTGAAAGTGATGACGGGAAAGACGTCTTTGTCCACTTCTCAGCTATCCAGAGCGAGGGCTTTAAGACTTTGGATGAAGGGCAAGCAGTAGAATTTGAGGTTACTGAAGGTAATCGTGGAGCACAGGCAGCAAATGTTGTTCTTGTCTAGTGAGAGTAAATCACCCCATTAAAAGGGTGATTTTTCTATGTTTATACAAATAAAATGAAAAACAAGAAAAAACATGTGATAATAATAGAAAGGCAGCTAATCCTTACATATTTAAATAAATGATCTAATATAAAAGAGGAAGTCTCACAACGAGGCTTCCTCTTAGTTTATCTTTAACTTTCTTCCCTTCCTTAAGACCCTCTAGCTGAGGATTCAAAATAACTAAGTCTCCAGCTTCTAAGCCCTTTTCAATAACAGCATATTGATCATTTTCAAAACCCTTCTCAATTTCCTGTACCTTTGCCTTCCCGTTTTCCACTACCCAAAGAGCATAAGCATCTTTATAAGGAAATAATACTGTCTTAGGGACCACCAGTTTATTTTCTCTTTTATCAGTGGTAAATTGTACATCAAGCCTATAGCCAGGCAAAAGCTTTAAATTAGGGTCAAAGGGGAATTCGATAGTCACCTTTATTCTTTGTTCCTCTAAACCTAGTGCAGAAATTTTTTCTGATACAGAAGGGGCAAGCTCTTTGACTTTACCTATAAAAGATTGTTCTCCATCTTTCCTGTTCTCTATAAGTATTACTTCCATACCCATTCCTACGGTTTGTACGTCCTCGGTGAGAATATATGTTTCAATTAAATAGGAATCCTTTTGGAATATAGTCATTATTGGCAGGGTAGCTTGAGCTAGTTCACCCCTTTTTACTGTAAGGTTTGCCACAATCCCATCACCAGGAGAACTAATTGTAGATTTACCTATTTGATACTCCAAGTGTTCAATTTGAGTTTTTGTTGCGTCTAGCTTCCCAACATTTGCTAATCTTAATGCCTTCTTCTGTTCCAAATTAATTCTTGCTGTTTCCGCTATTTTTTGGGCATCTTCCAAATCCTTTTTAGGAAGTGCTCCTGCACTAAATAATTCCTCTATCCTCTTTAGGCTAGCTTGAGAAACATCAAATTCCAGCAGTGCCTGTTGTACATCTAAGTCCTGACTTTTTAAGGTAGATTCATATTCACCCTGCAGGCTTGTTAGCTGAGCCTGGAATTGCCTTAATTGATAAGTCAATTCCTTGGAATCCAAAACAGCTAGCATATCTCCCTTTTTTACTTCCTGCCCTTCTTTAACAGCTAGTAAAAGAATTTCCTGACTGTAAGGGGCATAGATAGGCTGCTCAATTAGGGGGACGACCTTACCTTCTTCTTTAAAGGTATTTGCTATTGTTTGGGGCTCCACCACCAGCAAATTTGCTTCAAGGCCCTTGGTTAAGCTTGCAAAAATAAAGACTATGATAATAAGACCTGCTAAACCACCTAAAATAAACTTCCATTTAGTTTTCATAACAAAATGCCCCTTCCTTTATTCCCCGGATTTTAATACTTCTACCAAACTCAAATTTTTAATTTTTCTAGAGGCTATTCTTTGTGCGACCCAAATTGAGGCCGCAGTAACAATAAAGGCTAGTAAAAAAGATGAAAATGTCATAGTGGTCGGCATAGTATAGAGATCATTACTAAATGTTTGGGATAATCCCGTGAGCATTAGCTTTGCTAACGGTATCCCTGTAATCATGGCCAAGATGCCTATACACCATTGTTCAAAGGTAACCACTGAAAGGACCTCAGCTGGTGTCATACCAAGGACAAGCATACTTGCTAATTCTCTACTTCTCTCAGATAGTGTGATAATTGATGAACTGTAAATTATCGCAAAGCCGATTATCACTCCGATCAGAGCATAAACATATATTAGACTGCCGTAGGAGGCCATCATTTCCTGTAATTTCCTAAGTCTTTCACCCTTGGCTTCTATACTGACTACAGCATCACTTTGTCTGTACTTTTCTTGTAAAGGAGCAATATTTTCTTTATTCATATTTAGCATAAAGGAGGTAGCTAAGGCCTCTTGTCTTAGAAAATTTTGTAAAGCATTTATTTCCATATAGGCATTAACACCTAAATACTGAGGAATAATCCCTACAACCTCTAGCTCTCGGTCCTTCATATTTTCATTTAATAATAAGGTTTCTAGCTTTAATTTAGTACCTATCTGGGCATTTAGCACAAGGGCTAATCTTTCTGATAAGAGCAAGCCTTCTTTAGGCGGCTTGAGCCTGGTATAATTCTTGTCTAAGATATTGTAAAGCTCCCCTTCTTCCGGTACCCCGATTAATACCACATCTTTTTTGTACCATTCATTTTTCAGTGTAACTGGGATTTCTGCTAGCGGTTCAACCTTGTGTACTCCAGAAAAACCCATTAGCTCCCGAGATACATTAGTTGGGGCTTGAGGTCTTGCTAAGGAAACCTTTACATCATATACCTCTACCTTTTCATATTGGTCAAATAGCATCTTTTGTACCATGTCATTCATGGACCAAGTAAACACAGATATGGCAAAGCAAAACATAATACCAATAAAAATAAAGCTGCTGCGGCCCTTATTGCGGGAAAGATTGCGAACAGCCATCATCCCCTGAACAGTAAGCATATTCCAAACAAAAGAAATCTTCTCGATCCATGTTTTTTTACCATGGGGAGGAGCAGGAGCTCTCATCGCTTCAGCTGGTTCCAAAGTAAGAATTTTCTTGCATCCCTGGTAGCCGGCAAAAAGAGAAAATAGTAAAGAGAGTAGGATACCAGATATTAAATACAGGGGAGAAAATTTTCCAAGTAAATCAGGCATATTAAAAAACAGCTCGTAAAAAGCAGTAAAGGGATAAGAAAGCACTATGCCCAAAATGCCCCCAATTATACTTCCCACCAAAGCAATAGTTACGGGATAAGAAAGATAATGAAGAAGTATTTCGTGGTGGGTGTAGCCAAAAGCCTTAAGTATACCAATTTGACCTCGCTGCTGTTCTACCATCCTTTTTAGAATAATGTATAAAATCATGGCCCCGATGGCTAAAAACATAATTGGCATATTTTTAGCCATAGTCTCTAACCCTTTTAGCTCCTCAGTCAGTAATAAATGACTTACTTGATCAGCTCGGGGAATTAAACTGGTTAGCCCATAGGGCTTTAACTCATACTCCAATATATCCTTTACGTCATCGTAATTTACTCCTGGCTCTAAGGTGAAAACCAAGTCATTATAGGTCCTTTGTTGTGCAAAGAATGTTTCCATGACATCTTTAGGTATAAAGGCTATCCCAAAAGTCTCAGGTGAAGGATAGATATCAGCTGAGGTACGAAGGGCATAAATAAATTCAGGACTTATTCCTATGCCCACAATATTGAGGGTTCTTTTTTTGCCGCTTGCGATTATTTCTATTCCTTCATTCAAGCTCAAGTTGTTTGCTTCGTAAAATTTGTTATCAATCCAGATATTAAGCTCTTTTGCCTTTAACGGTATACCTTGACTAAGGAGTACTCCATTTATAGGATTTTCCTGCTGAGGATCAATAGAAATAAGTCGGAGATAGACATTTTCCTGCCTATCTGGAAGCAGGACCTGGACATCCTGGATCATTCTTCCCTCAATCTTGGAAATACCTTTAATGCTGGCCAGCTTTTGTACTTCGTTAAAGGGTATTGCTTTTACCTTGGCAAAGCCGTCAGCAAAGTTTTGGTTGGTATAGAAACTAGACTGTGATAATTTCAAATTATCCAGTACCATAGAAAAGGTTGTGAAAACTAGAAGTCCAATGATCATAATAATAGAACATGCAAAATATGCACCCCTATTTTCTTTTAAATCCCGGAACATTTTTTTCCACAGCATTACCAGGTCACCCTCTCTGGAGGTAGTGGAGCACTGTTTATGACAACTTTATCGATATAACCATCCTTTAAGTGAAAAACCCGATTAGCAATCTGGGCAATTGCAGTATTATGAGTAATAACTACAACAGTTTTCTTATAAAAATCACAAAAATCCTTAAGGAGCTTTAAAACTTGGATACTTGTTTTGAAATCTAGTGCGCCAGTAGGTTCATCACAGAGCATAAGCTGGGGATTTTTAGCCAAAGCTCTCGCTAGTGCTATTCTCTGCTGTTCCCCGCCGGAAAGTTGAGAAGGAAAATGGTCAGCACGATCTGCTAGCCCAACTTTTTCCAGTAATTCTTCGATGGGGAGAGGGTCTTTGGCAATCTGAACAGATAGATTTATATTCTCATAGGCAGTTAGGTTAGGCATTAAATTATAAAACTGGAATACAAAGCCAACATCATTCCTGCGATACAAAGTTAACTGTTTTGTATCAGCAGTATGCAGGGGTGTACCCTGGTAATACAATTCGCCTCCACTGGCTTTATCCATTCCTCCAATAATATTTAAAAGAGTACTTTTCCCAGAGCCGCTAGGACCGAGAACCACAACCAATTCGCTTTCATATAGCTCAAAGGTCGCCTCTCTTAAAGCGTTTACAGTAATTTGACCCATCTTATAGGACTTACTCAAATCCTTGGCAGCAATAATTGCTTGCACGCCACTCCCCTCCTTTCTATGTATCCTTATTAATAGATATGAATTTTCTTTAATTATATATTTCATATTATCTAAATATTTTATCTTTTGCAATGGTTTTGTATTATTAAGATTGATAAATTACAAAATTTCTAGTATTCTAAAAAAGAGGTGAGATGGAATGGATGGTTTTAAGCGTCGCAAAGGAGAAAAAGAGGATAGAATTTATCAAGCTGCTTTAGAGCTTTTCTCTATGTACGGCGTACAAAAGGTCAAAATAACAGAAATAGCGGCTAAAGGTCAAGTATCTCCCGTTACCATATATAATTATTATGGCTGTAAACATGGGCTTTTAAGGACAGTTATTATACGGTTTATGAATGATAAGTATAGTGAGTACGAAGAGATATTAAATACAGAGGTTCCCTTCCCAAAAAAAATTGATAAAATTATTTTTGACAAACAACAAACGGCTAGGATACTTCATGAAGACTTTCTTCGGTATATTATGTCTAAGGACCCAGAGATACAGAAATTTATTGAAAAATTTTATTTAGAAAAAAGTTTGCCTATGTTAATGGAAATTATTAAACAGGGGCGTGATGAAGATTATGTAAGTCAGGATATTTCCATAGATGCTTTATTGTTGTATATTACCTTATTTAAGGAAGTAATAAACCGACCTGAGCTTATATTAAATGAAAATAAAACTGTTCAAATGGAGTTATCTTCCTTATTTTTCTATGGGTTAATGGGGAAAGGAAATAAATGTTAACGGCTTATCATAGCCCTTTAAGTGTAAAATAGTGTATTATTTAAGTTAGAAGATTAAGGTTAATAGAAAACATGCGGAGATGTGATGTGATGATATTTTCAGGATTATTAATTATACCGATTCTTATTGTTGCTTTACTTGTTTTTATCGTGTCGGGAGTTAAAGGTCAGTCAGAAAAGGGAGGAGAAGAAATGATTAAAAATGTTTATATATATTTAGTGCTTTTTGCAACTTTGATGATGACCATCGGCGGAAGTGTAGGTACCTTTATGGCAGCGGCAGATATTATTGCACCTGCACCTTACCACCAAAGCTTTGAAGAGTATAGACGTTGGGGTAAGGATATGGAGATGACGGAGGAAAGAAATCTTCCTCAGGAGGAGTTAAAAGAACGCTATGACGCTATGGTGTTATCAGAGAAGGAGCGCCAAATTACCAGAGCAAAAAATAGCATCATCAAGAGTTTTGGCTGGATTGTGATCCCTTTGCCGGTTTTCATCTACTTCCAAAGACGCTGTTAAGAAGCCTCAAGAACAAGAATAGAATTTAACGTAGCAAAAAACCAGGAGGCTGTCCTCCTGGTTTTATATTTCAAATTCCACTTTATTTCTGCCGTTTTGTTTGGATTTATAAAGTGCCAAGTCTGCCCGTTTATAAATGGTATCAATTGTATCATCATTTTTTAATTCAGCTACACCAAGGCTAATTGTCAAATTTCCTACTTTGCTGAAGGTATTTTCAGCAACACTTTCCCTTATCTTTTCTGCAAAAGCAAGAGCATTATCTAGGGGAGTTTTAGGTAAGATTATAGCAAATTCCTCTCCACCTATTCAGAAATCACTTTTGACAATTCTTTTAGAATAAGGTCACCCACATCATGACCATATTTATCATTAACCTTTTTAAAGTGGTCAATGTCTAACATTGCCAGAGAAAAGGTATCTTCTAGGCGTTGGGATTTATCAATTTCTTTAAGGAGATATTCATAATAAAAGCTCCGATTATAAATGCCGGTTAGAAAATCGTGGTTTACGGAGTATTCTAATCTATTTATTACATATTTTCTGATAAACATGAGAATTGCTATTAGTAGAAAAATATTTAATAGGAAAAAGAAGATAATATAGTTAAAATAGCTTATCCTTTTTTCGGACAACTTTTGGGCATTAAAAACAGCACTATTTGATGTTAACCAAAGTTGTTCACTTTTATAAAGAAAAGTTTTTTGATTTACAAAATTAGGGTTAGATCTATATGTTAGAATATAGTCTTTAAAATTAGACCATTCTGAATCTATCTCTGTTAAGGATTGGTAAAAATTATTATTTTTACTCCCCATATTAATTTTTCTTGTGTTCAAGGCACTAAAAATTTGATCGACATTCATAATTACATAATCACTGTTAATATTTATTAGCTCCAGCTTAGCTATTCTCTGGATAGAGCCCCGTATAATTCCCGCATGATTTACTATTTCTGCATCTTTGGTAACCATTTTGGCTAAAGTTAATACCATTAAACTATTTATGCTTACTAATGCTAAAAGGGAGATGGTAATGTAAATCATTATGGTAGATTTTTTTATCATCAGCCTTTATCAGTCCTTTATTAAAAAGTAGTAATATATTTCAATTATTACCCAGTTATCCTCCTTTATAATCGAAAGTTGTAGAATAATGTAATAGAAATAGAGATATTATGAAAGTGATTTCTTTATTAACGATTGCTATGTGCTTGACGATGGTATTGGAAAATATAGTATTAACTCCCTGAGATATTTAAATGCTTCAGAGGTATATAAAAAACAAAGAAATAATGGTAAAATCTACATAGGAAATTTAAAGATATATAGCGGAGGTGTTTAGATGATTGTTTCACATGCTAGAAATGTCGAAGGGATAAAATATGGTGATCCAGAAACCAGTAAAGTTTTAAAAAAAGTATTAATTTCTCCAGAACAAGGTTGGAAGGATTATGTTATGCGCTTGTTTGAGCTTAGCCCGGGAGAAGGGTCATGCTCCTTGAGACATACCCATGAATGGCCCCATATTGTATATATAGTTGGGGGAACAGGCTTGGTACACCTAGATGGTACAGATCAAGAAGTAGAAGCTGGCTCCTTTGCTTATATCCCGGGCGGTAAACTTCATCAGTTTATAAATAAGGGTACAGATACATTTTCCTTTATTTGTATCGTCCCTCCTGAAGGGGATGTGTAACTTCACGTCATACTAAAACTAATAACAATAGGAAAAAAGAAAGAACCCTTAAAATATATGGGTTCTTTCGTATTTAGCCATCGGTCCGGGTATAGAAACCCGCCACTATATGGTGGAATTAAGTGAGGAGAATTAAGCATGAGCAGAATTGGCAAACTTGGAGATATGAATTATAAGAATATTACAGCAGGACTTATATGTGGGTTATTAGCCATAACAGGTCCGCCGGCTGTTATCTTAGAGGCTGCAGCAAATGGAAATTTTACCATTACCCAGACTATTCTTTGGATGTTTTCCATCTATGTATTTGGTGGTATCTTAAGTATTTTGATTGCTTTATACTACCGAATGCCTATAGTTGGTGCCCATACAATTACTGGAGTTGCCTTTTTAGTAACGGTTACCTCAAAATTTACTTATTATGAGCTAATTGGTGCATATATTGTTTCTGGTCTATTAATGCTCATTATTGGCTATTTGGGTGTATTTTCAAAATTAATGAGCTATGTACCTAAACAGATAATTGCGGCAATGTTAGCGGGAATGATCATGAAGTATATGGTTAATTTTGCACTTGCAATTAGTGACCTGCCAGTGATTGGTGGTGTAGCTCTTGTGGTTTTTCTAATATTTAGCAAATGGAATAAGAGGATACCCCCTATAGTTGCCTCCATCTTTACAGCATTTATTTTATTACTATTAACACAGCCCTTAAATAGCAGTGGACTGACCTCGTCTTTTGTTTTTCCTCAGATTAAATTTCCTGAATTCAGCTCACTGAGCATTATTTCTGTTTCTATTCCCCTTGCTTTACTTATTTTAAGTAATGATGTAGCCGTGGGAGTAGGTGCATTAGAACAAAATGATTATAATCCTCCCGTGAATCAAATAGTTTCCTTGAGTGGGTTTTTTTCTATTATGGCAAGTTTTTTTGGGGGACAATCTGCAAATGTTGCTGGGATGATGACAGCCATTTGTTCTGATAAAGAGGCAGGACCAAAGGAAAAAAGGTATATGGGGGCCGTTGTTTTAGGAATTATACTTATTTTATTTGGCTTATTTGCATGGAAGCTAGTACCCTTTATCCAGGCCTTGCCCCAAGCATTTATCTCCATACTTGTAGGCTTTGCCCTTCTAGGTGTGTTTGCAAATAGTTTGCAGCTTAGCTTTTCCAAGCAAACAATGAAAACTAGTGTGGCATTTACTTTTATTATTGCCGTATCAAATATTACAATTTATAATATCAGTGCTCCCGTCTGGTCGTTGTTAATCGGTACATTTATTGCACGATATATTGAAGAATAGAAGATTATTAATCAAAAAGACTATTGACTATAAATGGGAATAATGCTACATTGCAAGTAAGCACTTGCATACATAAAAAGGGGGCTCTATATGGATATCGTAGTAATGGATACTAATGAAAAAATCCTAGAAGCTACCATTGAAATAATTAAGAAAAAAGGTTTGAAGGCTGCCACAACCCGTGCTATTGCAGTTAACGCAGGTGTCAACGAAGTGACTATTTTTCGTAATTTTGGTAATAAAAAAGGAATAATAAAAGCTCTCATAGAAAAATGCTCTTATGCGCCTACATTTTCCAAGGTTTTGAAGGAAAGGGTTGTGTGGGACCTTGAAAAGGATTTATATATGCTTGCAAAGCTATACCACCAAATAGCTAATAAAAATCATGATTTAATTGTTATTATGATTAGTTTAATGGGAACAGGTCATTTTCCGGAGCTTCAGCGGGAAATTGTTAATATACCTCAACAGTTAAAGGGAGATTTGCATAACTATTTTACTGTTATGAAAGAAAAAGGAAAGATAATTGATACCAATATTGAAGCACAAGTTATGACCTTCATTGGGGCGAATTTTGGATTATTTTTCACCCGTTCCCTTTTCGGTACCCAACTTACAGAGCTGACAGAGGAGGAATTCTTGCAAAACAGCATTCAAGTTTTTGTTCGAGGGCTACAACCTTAAAAATCTGTTTCATCATAGAGAGCGATGGAGGAGTAGAAATGGATAGAATTTTAAATGTGGGACTTGATGTTGGCTCAACAACGGTAAAGATGATAATTTTAGATGAAGATAATAATATTGTTTACAAGAAATATTTGAGGCATTTCTCAGATATAAAAAATACAGTAATAGCATTAATTGAAGATGGAAAATCGGTTATGCAAAGAAATTTATTAACATTTATGGTTACAGGCTCCGGTGGCTTTGAGATTTCTCAAAAGCTACAGGTGGCATTTATTCAAGAAGTAATTGCTTGTGCTCGTGCAATTAAAAGAGTAATTCCAAATACTGATACCGCAATAGAACTTGGTGGTGAGGATGCTAAAATAACCTATTTTGGTGAATTTATTGAGCAAAGAATGAATGGCACCTGTGCTGGCGGGACCGGGGCTTTTATAGACCAAATGGCAGCCTTGTTAAAGACCGATGCTTCAGGATTAAATGAATTGGCAAAAAATTATAAAATAATTTATTCAGTTGCTTCAAGATGTGGTGTATTTGCCAAAACTGATATTCAAGCCTTATTAAATGAGGGTGCAGCAAAGGAGGATGTTGCCGCATCTATTCTTCAGGCTGTTGTGAATCAAACCATTAGTGGCTTGGCACAGGGCAGACCAATTAGTGGTGATGTTGCTTTTTTAGGTGGCCCGCTCCATTTTATGCCGGAGCTTAGAAAACGCTTTATGGAAACCCTTAAGTTAAAAAGTACAAGTGGCATTTCTCCAGATGATTCTCAGTTTTTTGTGGCCCTTGGGGCAGCCTTTTCATCTAAAGCTGAAATACCGGTTTCCTTTGAATGTTTATATGAAAGATCTCCAATCATCTTTAATATCAATAATGAAGATTGCGAGAATCTAGAACCATTGTTTTTAAATGATGAGGAATACCAAGAGTTTAATGAGAGGCATGCAAAAAGCAAGGTAAATAAAGTAGATATAGATTGTTATATAGGCAATGCTTATTTGGGAATAGATGTGGGTTCTACCACAACTAAGGTGGCACTTATTAGTGAAAGTGGTGGTTTATTATTTTCCCATTATGGAAGCAATATGGGCAATCCTTTAGAATCTACCATAGTAGCTTTAAAGGAATTATATAAAAGGTTAAATGCTAATACGAAAATTGTAAACTCTGCAGTTACGGGTTATGGAGAACATTTAGTAAAGGCTGCACTGAAAGTTGATTTAGGAGAAATTGAAACGGTAGCCCACTATAAGGCGGCTGACTTTTTTCTGCCTGGGGTAAATTATGTTTTGGACATTGGCGGACAGGATATGAAAAGCTTAGTGATTAATAATGGCAGCATTGATTCAATCATGTTGAATGAAGCGTGCTCTTCTGGTTGTGGATCGTTTATAGAAACTTTTGCCAACTCCTTGAATATGGATGTAAAAGAGTTTGCACACTTAGGAATTAAGTCAAAATGTCCTGTAGATCTTGGAGTTCGTTGTACTGTTTTTATGAACTCTAAAGTCAAACAGGCTCAAAAGGAAGGAGCAAATATCAGCGATATTTCCGCTGGAATTTCCCTTTCGGTTATCAAAAATGCGCTATTTAAGGTTATCAGATTAAGAAATACCGAGCAATTAGGTGAAAAGATTGTTGTTCAAGGAGGGACCTTTTACAATGAGGCTGTCCTCCGAGCCTTAGAGAAAATTACTAATAGAGAGGTCCTGCGTCCTGATATTGCTGGAATAATGGGTGCATTTGGAGCAGCTTTGATTGCTAAAGAACGTTATGAGGCGGGTTTCCAAACCAGCTTACTTCAAGGTGAGGAACTTAATGCTTTTACAACTGAGACATCTATGAAACATTGTACAATATGTAGTAATAATTGTCAGATCATAATCAAACATTTTCCAAACGGCAGTGAGTTTTATTCCGGAAACAGATGTGAAAGAGGTGCCGGAAAAGAGATAGCTAAAAATGACATACCAAATCTCTATGAATATAAGTATAAGCGGATATTTGACTATAAACCATTATCTGAAAAGGAAGCATCTAGAGGGGTTATAGGTTTACCGAGGGTTTTAAATATGTATGAGGATTTTCCCTTCTGGCATACATTTTTTACTGAGCTGGGTTACAGAGTTATTATTTCAAATCGCTCATCAAAGGCAATATATGAGCTGGGAATGGAGACTATCCCTTCGGAATCCGTTTGTTATCCAGCAAAGCTGGTACATGGACACATCACAGACCTGGTAAACAAAGGAGTAAAAAAGATTTTTTATCCCTGTATTCCCTTTAATATAAAAGAGGATGAGGGAGCTAACAATAAATATAATTGTCCAGTGGTGACATCTTACCCGGAAACCATTAATGCTAATATGGATATCTTAAAGACAGGACATATCACCTTTTATCGCCCCTTCTTACCCATTGATATGCCTAAGAGAATGGGTAAAAGGCTGATTGAAGAGCTAGCACCGGAAGGCATACCAAAGGCTGAGATTACCAGGGCTATAGGTATTGCTTATAAAGAACTAGCAAAATATAAAGAGGATATACAAAAAAAGGGAGAAGAAACTCTTAGATATATTAATGAAAATAACCTTAAGGGCATCGTGCTTGCAGGGAGACCATATCATATTGATCCGGAAATTAACCATGGGGTTCCGGATATGATCAAGTTCTATGGCTTTGCCATTCTTTCGGAGGATGCTATAGGACACTTAGCAAAGGTCGAAAGACCACTCCGGGTTGTAGACCAGTGGGTGTACCACACCAGAATGTATGCAGCTGCGACTTTTGTTGCCCAGCAAAATAACTTGGAATTGATTCAATTGAACTCCTTTGGATGTGGTTTAGATGCTGTAACAATAGATCAGGTAAAAGAAATCTTAGATTGTCATGGTAAGACCCATACTGTGCTCAAGATAGATGAGATCAATAATCTAGGGGCTGTAAGAATACGTGTTCGTTCTTTGATTGCTGCCATGGATGAGAGAGATAAGAAGGGTTTTGCACCGAAGAGGTTATACGAAAATCCAATCAGGTACTTCTTTACTAAGGAAATGAAAAAAACACATACAATATTAGCCCCGCAGATGTCACCAATTCACTTCCAGTTTTTGAAGACTGGATTTGGAAAAGCTGGGTATAAAGTTGAGGTTCTTCCATCGGTGGATAAAGGAGCTATTGATGAGGGCTTAAAATATGTCAATAATGATGCCTGTTATCCTACTATTATAGTGGCCGGTCAGCTGATGAAGGCCTTAAAATCGGGAAAGTATGATCTCAATAACACCTCTGTGATAATGAGCCAAACAGGTGGGGGCTGTCGAGCCAGCAACTATATTGCTATTATTAGGAAGGCATTAAAGGACGCAGGCATGGAGCAGGTACCGGTAATTTCATTTTCTACTGGTTTAGAAAAGAATCCCGGCTTTAAGATTACTCCTGCTATTTTTGATAACCTGATGATGGGTTTAGTCTATGGGGATCTTTTAATGCGAGTGTTATATAAAGTAAGGCCATATGAAAAGGTGCCCGGTTCCGCTAACAAACTATATAAATATTGGGTGGATAGATGTCAAGAGGCATTAAGCAGTGGCGGGAAAAGTAAGTATAAAGAAAATATTTTTAATATAGTAAAGGATTTTGATAGTCTGGAAATTTATGAGGATTTAGTT
Organism: Peptococcaceae bacterium BICA1-8; assembly: GCA_000802045.1. Taxonomy (GTDB): domain Bacteria; phylum Bacillota; class Peptococcia; order Peptococcales; family BICA1-8; genus BICA1-8. Next base: position 1,084 of record JUEF01000063.1, on the reverse strand, counting down.
AAACCCAAGGTTGGAGTAGTAGGTGAAATATTAGTTAAGTTCCATCCTACTGCTAATAATAATATTGTTGAATTATTAGAAGCTGAAGGTGCAGAGGCTGTGGTACCTGATTTAATCGATTTCTTTTTATATTGTGCCTATGATAATAAGATAGGATATGAGATACTCTCGGGAAGCTATTGGGATATGATATCTGGGCTTTTTTCAATAAGAACCATGGAATCTTATAGAAAACAAATGAAAAGGGCTCTCCATGAAAGCAAGAGGTTTGAAGCTCCTAAGGCTATAGATGAGATTGCCCACGGTGCTTCCCAACATCTGTCATTAGGAAACCAATCAGGAGAAGGCTGGTTTTTAACAGGGGAGATGGTGGAGCTTATTAAAAGCGGAGTTAATAATATTGTTTGCTTACAACCCTTTGCCTGCTTGCCAAATCATATAACAGGCAAAGGTATGATAAAAGAGCTTAGGCGGTCTTACCCTTCAGCAAATATCGTACCTATAGATTATGATCCAGGAGCAAGTGAAGTTAATCAGTTAAATCGGATTAAACTCATGCTTTCTGTCGCCAAGGAAGCACTTACTAGCTAGAATAACACAAACGGGGTCAGGCTTTACTTTGTTACTTTCTTAGAATCAATAAAAATTTCCTATAAAAATGAATAAAGAAATCCCACTTTGTAGGAGGGCACTGAAAAACATTAGCTATTTTGGTACCCTTCTCTTATCTAAAGTACTAAAAAAGAACTAGAAAGAAGCTCTAAACAATTTCGAGCTGTTCTAGTTCTTTTTTTCTCAGGTTTCAGCGTGCATCCCAAGAGTACCCTGTTAAATTACCCATATTATTACTTAGTTAAAGTTAAGATTCGCTTTAAATTAACAGTAAATATGGTTAATGCTCCTTGCATTTGCATGCCAATTAGACCTGAAGATGATGCAACATCATATCCATGTCTGTGTTTTAGTTCACTATTTTTAGCTTCAATCTTATACCGTTCCTTGGATCTCATCTTGAAATATTCGGTTTCCTGGTAATTGATTTGTTCTTGATGCGTATTGGATTTTATGGATACGGAAAAAGACT
>JUEF01000062.1 GCA_000802045.1 Peptococcaceae bacterium BICA1-8 | reverse complement strand
TGAGGGGCGTGTGTCTTATGGCGTACGGGTTCAAGTCCCGTTTCTCGCACCAATATAAGTGATTGAGCTTCAAGGTTATTTAACTTTGTTGCTCTTTTTTTTATTTTATAGATAGATGATGATTTAAGGCAGTTTCTTCAAAATCAGACTTCACCGCTAGAATATTTTAACGAAGACCTCTTTAGAATGCTAATCGAGAAGGTCAGCATAAAATCACTGGTCGAAGCAATCTTTGTGCTCTAGACTGGAGTTGAGGTTAGAGAGATTATCGACTAGAGGACGTGCTATAAATATTCAGGCCTTTCAGTTTTTTTGAAAGCTTTTTTTGAAAGTTGTGATAAAATGGTTGAATTGTGACTGCAAAATTGTTATAATAATTTTGCAAATAAGGTTGTGGGCTGAATAAAATCAAGTTCAACGGCATATAATAGTATAAGCACACTAGAATCTTACGATTGACAGAGCAATTAGGTGTGCTATAATAGAATTAAGAAATATTATTATAGTTGATCAGTGCCTTGGTGTTCCTTGAGAGCCGGGGCCATTTTATTTTTAGGAGAGTGTATATGGCTGAAAAAGTATTTAAATCTCACAATTCTCAATTAAGAATACTGCGCTCTCGTGGTCTAATTGTAAAATCAAACGCTAAGAAAATACTTGAAACCGAAAATTACTATAACGTAATTAATGGATATAAAGATTTGTTTTTGAACCATGCGGCTACCACCGAAACTTATAAAACAGGAGCAGAATTTACTGAAATATTTGCATTATATGAATTTGATAGAGAATTGCGCTTTATATTTCTTAAGAGGCTGTTAAAAATTGAGAATCAAATAAAATCAATAATTGCTTATAAATTTTCGGAAAAGTATAAGCATGACAACTATTTGAAACTAGTAAACTTTGATTCTTATAGTAGAAATGCTAAATTGCAAGATATTATGCGTGTAATATCTACATTTCAGAGGGCAATATCAGATCAAAGTGGAAAACACAATGCGGTTACTCATTATGTGACTGATTATGGATATGTTCCTTTATGGGTATTGGTGAATGTATTAACATTTGGAAATATAAGTAAGTTTTACGGAGTGTTAAAACTTCAAGATAGACAAGCAATAGCTAAAGAGTTTGGTATTCAGGAGAATGTATTTAAGAGTTATCTTAAGCTTATGTCAATATTTAGAAATGTATGTGCGCATGATGAAAGGTTATATAATACAAAGATAGTAAATCTTGAGATTGTATCAGGTCCTATTCATACCCGGCTAGCAATACCAAGGACTCAAAATGGTAAGTATGCTTGTGGTACAAACGATATGTTCGCTTTGCTTATTTGTTTAAAAGAATTTTTGCCAAAGCGTCAAAAGGGTGAATTTGCAGAGACGATTAGACAAATTGATAAAGAAATTGAAAAACTTCAAGGTAAAATACATACGGTTAATATTAATGATATTCTATTGTTGATGGGTTTCCCTGCAAATTGGAAGATCCTTTGATTACAGTTTTGATTACTAATAACAAGAAAGGCCGGTTGAGAGGTAAAATCTCCACCGGCCTTTTTAACATTCATGTGTTTTCTATCAAGGGCTATGCCCAAGGAGATACACTTGGAGACAGTAGTTTGCCTGTAAAGAAAACACTGCTTAAAGCCTTATTGAAAGGTTTAATTGTTTTTAACGGTCATTTCTTGAACGTCGTGGTTTGTATAAGGGAACACATTGTAACAAACATTATAATCCAACGAAGTAATACCGGCATAGGGTACCTTTTAACAGGGTGCTCTTTTCTTTTGGATAAATAATATTATAGTATTGACATACTAAATAATTAAGAAGTACAATTAGATAGTCAGATAAGTAGAGAAAGGAGGGAGAAAGTGAACACAAATATAGATTTAGTCTTAAATATGTTGTATCAAAGGCAGATATCTTCCAGGGAGCAGCTATTGAATGAAATGCTTCGGGTCAAAATGACCTTGAAGAAGCTTGAAGATAATTCAAATATTATGAGGGATAAGGAAAAGCTATTTCAGTTCATGAAAAAAACCACTGAGGATGAATTGGGCTTCTTTCCTGCGGATAGGGATGACTTCCTGGATATCTTTGCAACGTTAAAGGATATTGATTTAATTGATTTCACCTTAGAAATATATAAGAATGATAGAATGGGTATAGTGTTTTCTCCCATATATTTAAGTACTTATATCGGTGAGAAGGTCAGGAAGCTTCAACCACAGAAGATACTTATTACTGAAGGGGAAAAGCATCTAGCGGGTTTAAAACTACTGATAGAACAGCTTCCCAATTCTGAATTTACCCTTACAACCCAGCTCAAACAAATGGACTGGCTCTTAAAGCTGGCCTTTGGTGAATACCCAAATGTGAAGATTGTTTTCCAGTCTATTTATACGGAGTGCTTGCTCAAGGAGAGCTATGACTATATCTATTCCCTTCCATCCTTTGGATTTAAGCCTGATGAGTTAGGAAGAAAATTCTTGACACGGGACAGTGATGGCATTGCCATGGAGAGTATGTTAGAGCATTTAAATGAAAAGGGAACCCTGGATATCATTGTTCCTGCAAAAATTACCTTTGCAGGTATGGGCTATGAGAAGCTGAGAGCATATATCACCAAGAACTTTAGTGTTAAAAGCATTTTTATTTTACCCGAGGGGACCTTTCGACCGGTAACATCAATAAAAACTTATTTGTTCACCATAAAGGGTAACCTCCAGTCAAATATTGAAATAGGAACTTTGGAGCTCAATAAAGGTGTATTTAACATCGCCGATGAAAAAGTCATAACAACGGAGGAATTCTTAGCCCAGGAGGACTGGAGAATTGAACTCCTGCTCTCCGAGGATGATGAAAATATTAAAAGATTCAAAAGCTCTAATTTAGAAAAAGTGAAATTGAAAGAGGTTGCAGAAGTATTTAGAGGTAAATCCATCTTAAAAAGAGATACCTCCTTGGGTAGTATATCGGTGCTAAATATCTCCAACATCGAAAATGGTGAAATTGACTATGCAGAAATGGATACCATCGCAGAAGAAGAACGGAAAATCAAGAGGTATGAACTATCCAGTGGCGATGTGGTCTTATCCTGCAGAGGTACTGCTATTAAGTCCGCTGTATTTGAAAAGCAGGATAAGACGATTATTGCTTCCGCTAATCTCATTGTGGTCAGGCCCAAGGAGAAGATCAAGGGAGAATATATCAAGATATTCTTGGAAAGCCCCATAGGCTTGGCAATTACTAAAAGCTTTCAGCGGGGCACCACCATCATGAATATCAATCATGCAGATATTATGGAAATGGAAATACCATTAATTACGATAAGTGAACAGCAGGAAATGATTGATAAATATAATACTGAGTTTAGTATTTATAAAAGGACCATAAGGGAAGCGGAAAGTAGATGGGGAAACATAAAAAACAGTCTTTACCAGAAATTAAGCTAGGGGGGTCATAATTATGGCGGTGAATTTAGAATTTGAAAATAAGCTATGGGAAATGGCGGATAAATTAAGGAGTAATATCCAAGCCTCGGATTATAAGGATGTCATCTTAGGCTTGATATTCCTGAAGTACATTTCAGATAGCTTTGAAGAAAAATATAATGAATTAATTGCCCAAGATGACGGTTTTGCAGAAGACAGGGATGCTTACATAGAAGATAATGTTTTCTTCGTACCCCCCAGTGCCAGATGGGACTTTATCAAGAAAAGTGCAAAGCAGAGCACCATTGGGCAAATCATTGATGAAGCCATGATTGCCATTGAAAGAGAGAATAAAAACTTAAAAGGGGTACTTCCTAAAAACTATGCCCGACCGGAGCTTGATAAAATCAAGCTGGGTGAATTAATTGACCTTTTCTCTTTTAATTTAGGGGATAAAGCAGCTAGAGCTCAGGATATTCTGGGCAGGGTTTATGAATATTTCCTTGGGAAATTCGGCTCCAGTGAGGGTGAGTTTTATACCCCACCAACAATTGTCAAAATCCTGGTAGGTATGATTGAGCCCTACAAAGGCAGAGTTTATGACCCCTGCTGTGGCTCTGGCGGTATGTTTGTTCAATCGGCAAAATTTGTTGAGGAGCATCAAGGGAAAAAAGATAATATTCATATTTATGGTCAAGAATATACTGCTACTACCTGGCGGCTGTGCAAAATGAACCTGGCTATCCGTGGTATTGACGGGAATCTAGGGGGAAGGGATGCTGATACCTTTGGCAATGACTTACATAAAAACCTCAGAGCAGATTATGTCTTAGCCAATCCACCCTTTAATGTCAGTGATTATACCCTAATACAAGATGATGTCCGTTGGAAGTATGGTATCCCCCCTGCAAATAATGCCAACTATGCCTGGATAGAGCATATAATCAGCAAACTGTCTCCCACGGGGATAGCCGGTTTTGTTCTTGCCAATGGCTCCATGAGTACATCGACAAAGGCAGAAGCGGAGATCAGAAAGAATATCATTGAAGCAGGACTTGTAGACTGTATAGTCACCATGCCACCCAACCTTTTCTATAATGTAACCATTCCCGTATGTCTCTGGTTTATCTCTAAGAAGAGGGAAAATAGGAAGGATAAAATCCTCTTTATAGATGCCCGTAAGATGGGGACTATGATTACCCGGAAACACAGAGAGCTCTCCGAGGAGGAAATTAAGGAAATTTATGATACCTACCATAATTGGCGGGATATAAATCATGGAAAAAATCAATTATTAGTAGCTGAAAAGGCAGATATTTATGAAATAAAAAATTCTGAAGAGCAGGAAATAAGAAGTTACAATGATATTCAAGGCTTTTGTAAATCAGCAAGTATCGAAGAAGTTAGGGGTCATGAGTATATCCTAACCCCTGGACGATATGTAGGGATTGAAGAGGCTGTTGATGATGGAGAGCCTTTTGAGGAAAAGATGACAAGACTGACAGAAGAATTGGCAGAGATGTTTGCTAAATCCCATAAGCTGGAGGAAGAGATTAAACAGCGATTGGGGGCAATTGGGTATGAGTTTTAGTGAGTGGAGAGAGGTAAAGTTGGAAGAACTAACTTCTGAAATATTCAGTGGTGGTACTCCTACAACTTCAAACATTGATTTTTGGGACGGTCAGAATAATTGGTTATCGTCTGGAGAGACAAGAAATAAGTTTATTACCTTTACTGAAAAAACAATCACCGATTTAGGTGTAAAAAATTCTTCCACTCGATTGGCTAAAAAGAATGATGTTATCATAGCTTCTGCTGGACAAGGGCATACAAGAGGTCAAACATCTTTATGCAAAATAGATACCTATATAAATCAATCTTTAATTTCTATTAGAGCTAACAGTAATTTTTTAAACCCGCATTTCCTATTTTATAATTTGAGTAATCGTTATGACGAGTTGCGCCAACTTTCGGATGGTAATAGCATAAGAGGGAGTTTAACAACCAGGCTTATAAAAGCTTTAAAATTTTATTTACCTCCCATTAGAGAGCAACAAGCCATCGCAGCAACTCTCTACTGCCTTGATGAAAAAATTGAACTCAATAAACGCATTAACAAAAACCTAGAGGAAATGATCCAGGCTATTTTTAAAAGCTGGTTTAATGACTTTGAGCCCTTTCAGGATGGAGAGTTTGAGGATAGCAAGTTAGGAAGAATACCTAAAGGTTGGAGAGTTAAATCGTTAGAAGAATACGTAATTTCCATAGATAATAGAGGCAAAACGCCACCATTATCAACTCAAATGACGCCCTATCCAATTATTGATGTAAAAGCACTATCTGGTGATTCAAGAATAATAAACTATAATAACTGTACTAAATATGTTGAAGAAGAGATATATAACAATTGGTTTAGAAGTGGACATCCAATGCAAAAAGATATTTTAATATCAACGGTCGGAAGCTTAGCAGAAATGAAGATTTTTTTCGGAGACAAAGGGTGTATAGCTCAAAACGTAGTAGGATTGCGTAGTAAGAATATATCACCATTATATTTGTATCAGTATCTTCAAAATATTAAGGAGGATCTAATTTCGTATAATATTGGTTCAGTACAGCCAAGTATCAAAGTAACTCATATAATTAAACACAAAATTTTAATACCTAGTGATAAAGCCTTGAAAGAATTTGAAACGATAATCAATGAAATCTCAAATATGATATTAAAAAACCATGAAGAAACCCAAACCCTAACCCAAATCCGAGATATCTTACTTCCAAAACTAATGAGCGGGGAAATTCGAGTGCCAATAGAGGAGGTGTAAAGTAATGCCTAAAGAAAAAAACTTAAAAGCCACGATAAATACCAAGGGTACAGAGATTGCGGTTTTTTCCACCGGTAATGATGCTGACTATATCAGTCTAACGGATATTGCAAAATACAGAAGTGATGAGCCTAACGATGTTATTCGAAATTGGATGAGAAGTAAAGGTACTATTGAATTTTTAGGTTTGTGGGAGCAGTTAAATAAACCTAATTTTAAACCCATCGAATTCGGCGGGTTTAAAAATGAGGCAGGTAGAAACACCTTTGTTTTATCCCCGCAAAAGTGGATAGCTATGGAGGTGCAATAGATGGCGAAAAATAATTTCTGTGAGTCCCACTTAGAAGAAGCCACATTGGAGTGGTTTGAGGAGTTAGGCTACGAGATAGTTTTTGGACCAGATATTGCACCGGATGGGGAGTATCCTGAACGGGAGGATTATAGTGATGTTATTCTTTCTGAAAGGCTAAGAGAAGCCCTTACTAGGATAAATTCTAAGCTGCCCAGTGCTGCTATTGAAGATGCTTTTAGGCAGATCTCTATCCCCCAAAGCCCTAGTCTTATAATGAATAATAAGGCTTTTCAAAAAATGCTTACCGATGGCATTGATGTCCAGGTTAAGCAGTCCGATGCCAGTTATCGAACGGAGAAGTCTTATGTCTTTGACTTTGAAAAGCCGCTGAATAATGAGTTTATGGTGGCTAATCAGTTCACCATCGTGGAGCATGGGGTAGAAAAAAGACCTGATGTGGTAGCCTTTGTAAATGGTATCCCCTTAGTAGTTATTGAACTGAAAAGTGCCAGTGATGAAAAAGTGGATATTACTGATGCCTATAATCAACTGCAAACCTATAAAATTACCATTCCTTCTCTGTTCACTTATAACTCCTTTATGGTCACCAGTGATGGAATAAATGCTAGGGCAGGCACCCTAACCTCTGATGAGGATAGATTTATGTCATGGCGTACCATTGATGGGGATGAGGTGGCACCCCTATTTATTCCTCAGCTTGAAGTATTGATAAAGGGCATGTTTCAGCGGGATCGTTTCCTGGATATTATCAAGCATTTTGTTTTGTTCCAGAGTGATGGTAAAGATACGATAAAAATACTAGCAGGGTATCACCAGTACCATGCAGTGAATAAAGCAGTGGAAAGCACTGAACGGGCAACCCTAGAAACCGGGGATAGAAGAATAGGTGTTATTTGGCATACCCAGGGTAGTGGGAAAAGCTTGTCAATGGTTTTCTATGCCGGAAAGCTTGTTATCAGTGAGGAGCTTGAAAATCCAACCATTGTCATCATTACCGATAGAAATGACCTGGATGATCAGTTGTTTGGCACCTTCCTAAAGAGTAAGGATATTCTTAGAAGTACACCGGTACAAGCTACTGATAGAGCTCATTTAAGAGAGCTGTTAAATAACCGGACCAGTGGGGGCGTTATTTTTACTACCATTCACAAATTTGCGCCCTTTACCAATGAGATCAAAGAAGCTGGGGAGTTTAATGCATCTTTAGATAAGGTGGCTGAAGAGTCGCTTGGCTATGGGAAGAATATGGTCCTCACCGATAGGAAAAATGTTATCGTTATGGCGGATGAAGCCCATCGCAGTCAATATGGCTTTGGGGCGGATATTGTCAAGGGGAAGAATGAAGCAGAAGTAAAATATGGCTATGCCAAATATATGCGGGACAGCTTACCCCATGCTTCATACATAGGTTTTACCGGAACACCGGTTGAATTAACGGATAAAAACACCCGGGCGGTATTTGGAGATTATATCGATGTTTATGATATGACTAGAGCGGTTCAAGATGGTACCACGGTGAAGATTTTCTATGAAAGTAGAATCGCCAATCTTCAGCTTCCCGAGGAGCTGAAGCCGAAAATTGACACTGAATATGATGAAATAACAGAGTATCAGGAATACAGTCAGAAAGAAAAGCTCAAGAGTAGATGGGCTAGACTTGAGGCCATTGTTGGTGCCCAGGAACGGGTCAAACAGATTGCCAAGGATATTATGGAGCACTTTGAGAAAAGGGAGCAGGCCCAAGAAAATGAAGGTGGCAAGGCTATGATCGTGGCCATGAGTAGAAGGATTGCCATCGACCTTTATAAAGAAATTGTCGCCCTTCGTCCTGGTTGGCATAGTGATGATTTAATGGGTGGAAAAATCAAGGTGGTTATGACAGGCAGCTCCTCTGATCCAGCATTTTGGCAAGCCTTCATAGGGACAAAAGCCAATAGAGAAACCTTAGCGAAGCGGATGAAGGATAAGGATGACGAACTAAAGCTTGTTATCGTGCGGGATATGTGGCTCACCGGCTTTGATGTACCAAGCATGCATACCATGTATATTGATAAACCCATGGGCGGACATAATCTGATGCAGGCTATTGCCAGGGTAAACCGGGTATTCAAAGAAAAACAGGGTGGACTGGTAGTTGACTATATTGGTATTGCTGAAAACCTGAAAGAAGCACTCTCAAAATATACTGACAGCGATAAAAATACCACCGGTGTTGATACCGAGGTAGCCTCCCAAGTTCTCCTAGAAAAGTATGACCTGATTAAAGATCTTCTCCATGGTCATGATTATAGTAAATTTTTCACCGGCAAACCCAGTGTGAAAATGCAGGCTATCGTTGAAACCATGGATTATATCATTGAACTCCGTGAGGATAGGAAGAATGATTATCTCAAGCTGGTCACAGAAATGTCCCGGGCTTATTCCCTTTGTGCTACTACCGAGATTGCTGAAAGCCTCAATGTGGAGATTGGCTTCCATAAAGCTGTGAAAGCAAGCCTGGTAAAAATAATTAGTGAGGACAATAAAAAGAAAACAAACTTCCAGCTGGATAGTGAGCTGAATCAGTTGATTTCTAAGTCTATATCTTCCAATGAAGTGGTGGATATCTTGGAATCGGTGGGACTTTCCAAGCCTAATATTGCTATACTTTCCGATGAGTTCCTAGAAGAAGTAAAAGGCATGAAACAGAAAAACTTGGCAGTGGAGCTCTTAAATAGATTGCTGAAGGGCAGTATCAAAACCTTCTCTAGAAGGAACCTGGTACAGTCCAAGAAATTCTCCGAGCTGTTAGAGGCTGCCATAAGAAAGTATCAAAACCGAGCTATTGAAACAACCCAAGTCATCATGGAGCTCATTGAGCTTGCCAAGCAAATCAGCGAAGCAGAAAAACGGGGTGAAAGCACAGGTCTTACCCCAGATGAATTAGCCTTCTATGATGCCTTAGCGGATAATGAGTCTGCCCGGGAGGTTATGGGGGAAGATATTCTGAAGCAGATTGCCAGGGATCTAACCATCTCTATTAAAAATAACATTAGTGTGGACTGGGCCATTAGGGAAAGTGTGCAGGCAAAAATGAAGATGACTATTAAGCGTCTTTTGAAGAAATACGGGTATCCCCCCGATAAGACTGCTAAAGCGGTGGATATTGTCATGGAGCAAACTAAATTGATGTGCCAGAACGAGAGCGGATAATATAGGAGATAAAAATTATGATAGATGTTGGAGTCAAAAAAATTAGAAATGTTACTAGAGAAATAGGGGCGGAAACTTCAAGAATGCTATGGGCTGTTACAGCCGGTATCTGCGAATTTAAGGGATGCAATAATAGGTTATTTGAACATCATGTTACTGGAGAGCATGATAACTTTTCGGAAAAAGCACATATTTATGCTTTTAGTCAAGGTGGCAGAAGGTTTAATAGATTATTACCTTTCAAAAAAATTAATGATTTTGATAACCTCATGCTCCTTTGTCCCATATGTCACAAGCTAATTGACTCGTCAAACCATTTATATACCGCCGAAGAGCTAATCTCAATGAAAACTGAACATGAAGAACGTATTAGGTTGTTAACGAACATTGCTCCTGACTTAAAAAGTTATGTCATAATTTATAATGCCAGAGTTGGCGAAAATATTATCAAAACCAATGACTATAATGCAAATTCTGCAATTATCCCTGAGTTGTATCCTGCTGAAAACTACCCTTGGAGATTAAGTCCAAACATAAAACTATATGATAATGAAGATGATTTTTGGAGCATCTTAAGTAAAGATTTAGATCGAAATGTAGAGACAAGAATAGATGAACTTTCAGACAAGCATATTTCTTTGTTTGCAATCGCCCCTCAACCGTTGTTGTTTAGACTAGGCACTTTAATTAATCGTAATTATGATGTTGATGCTAGGCAAACTCAAGACGATGTTTCTGATTGGAAGTGGAAAAATTCCGAAATCAATATTGCTTTGTCAATTGAGAAAGTGAATGCAAGCGAATCAAGTACCGAAATTGCTTTAGTAGTGGACTTTACATGTAATTTAAGCAATGATGAAATATTCAAAACTTGTGGAAGAATACCAATCTATAGAATTAAAATAAGTAAACACGACCCAAAATGCATCAAATCCAAGCAAGACCAAGAGTATTTTTTGAAACACTATAGAGAAGTTCTTAATGAAATACGTAAAGAGCAGGATAATGATGTGAGAATACACTTATTCCCCATTGCTCCTGCTTCGATTTCGGTTCAAATGGGCAGGCATTTAATGAAAGGTGACCCAACAATAATAATCTATGATAGAAACCAAAAAACAGGAGCCTTTATAAAAGCTATTTCAATTGAGAAATCAAATCATGTAGAGCAAGGTGGGATAGATAATGTTAGTAAATAAAAGCCAAATAAATAAAATATATACTCAGGTTGTTAATAATTTAGATATTTCTGAAGAATTATTTCAGAGAGCAGAGAAAAAATATATGGACATTGCTAGCTGGTTTGAGGAGAATATACAAAAATATGACTTTGTAATCTACCAGCAAGGCTCTTTTGCTTTAGGTACTGTAACAAAGCCAATTAGTGATGCAGATGAATATGATTTAGATCTTGTTTGTGAAATAAACAATGCTTCGGATCTAACGGCAGAACAACTAAAAAAAAGATCTTATGATTGGTTAAATAGGTATGGTAAATATGAAAGACTTAAAGAAAAAACTCGGTGCTGGCAAGTTATATATTCCGATAGCCTGCAATTTCATATCGATTTCTTGCCTTCGCTCCCTTTGCCCTTGGGTGATGAAAGAATTCTAATAACAGACAAGGATGATAATTACAAAACATATGAATATATCGGAAGTAACCCTAAAGGCTATGCTGCGTGGTTTAAAGAACGTATGGCCGCACAATATGCACTCCAAGAACACAAGATTGCGATTGAGAAATACGCTGCAGATATAAAAAAAGTGCCAAGATATGCTGTAAAAACTCCTCTTCAAAAAGCAATTCAGCTTTTAAAAAGGCACAGAGACATCCTGTTTAAAGATGATACTTATAATGTTACACCAATATCAATAATTATTACAACTTTATCCGCACATACCTATAACAATGAAGATAACATTTATGATGCTCTCTTGAGTATTATTAAGGGAATGCCCCGTTATATCAATAAATTAGCTGATGGGAGTTACAGCATTGAAAATCCCAGTTGTCCAACAGAAAACTTTGCAGAAAAATGGAATGAACATCCAGAGAGAGCGGTCGCTTTCTTCGAGTGGATTGAACAGGTAAAATTAGATCTAGTTGAGAACCTAATTTCGGTTGACACAACTATTCATGCGGGAAATTTATTAAAACAATCACTTGGTGAAAATATTGTTCAAAAATCATTTGCAGCATTAGATACTGATGTAGCTAAAACCATGTTGGAGGAATCTAACGAAAAGATTTTTGCTTTAGTACCTGTAAGAGTACAACAACTTTTGTCTGTACCGCATAGGCAAAAGGTTCCATGGTCTCTACCTAGGGGCAATAGGGTAATAATTAAAACATTGGTTATTGATAAAAACGGCAATTCGTATGATTATAAAAGTGATGGATCTCCTATTGAGAAGAACGCTTCAATAGAGTTTAAGGCTCTATTTGGTGGATTGAAACAACCTTATATTGTACGCTGGCAAATTGTGAATACAGGATATGAAGCAAGCTTGGCAAAGCAACTACGAGGTGATTTGGAGGTATCTAATAAGGGAAAATATACCAGGCAAGAAGGTACCCAATATTCTGGTTCTCATTTTGTTCAATGCTTTGTAACAAAAAATAATCAGTGCTTAGCTAAAAGTGATATATTTATAGTTAATATTGCGTAGAGGAGGAGATGGATTGAAAGAAATCCTAAAACCAATATTTGAATGGCTGACAGGCAACTATAATTTATTTGACAATGTTCTCTACAATTATTTAGCTATGGCCATTGTAGGCCTTCTTGCATTTGTAGTTGCATGGATTATTGTTGGTAGTTTATATAAAAATTACTTGATAAGCGGAAGGAGGGCTGGTTCAATAATTCATTGGGTTGTTCGGTTTATCGCCTTTGTAGTTATCTTTTCGTTGATTAGCGTTATTATTTGGCTTGTTAAATTCATCCTTTCCATTCCCACTTGGGTTTGGTGGGCATTGCTTGGGGCTTTCGTTCTAGTCATAATCGGTATTTTAGTGCGACACTTATTGAAAAAAGGATGGTAATCACGTGAGTGCCAAACCAAATATATTCAGCATTTTAACTTCTGAAACCTAAGATATTATGTAACTTTACCAAATAATGATGATAATTTAATGTAATAACTGAAATAGTATTGAAAAGAGGAAACTAAAATGTCCGGGTACATACTAACTTACACTAAGAAAAGATTTTTTCCATTAGAGCCTGTAAAGGAAGATATTGAAATCAAAGATATTGCTCACGCTTTGTCACTAATGACTAGGGCTAATGGTCATTTTCCACATTTTTATTCTGTAGCTCAGCACTCTATAAATTGTTATAAAGAGGCCAAAAGTAGAGGTTATTCTGAAAGGGTTCAACTTGGATGCCTTTTACATGATGCTAGTGAAAGCTATATAGCTGATGTAACAAGACCTGTAAAGTGTAATCTCCCGGGATATATTGATATTGAAGAAAAGTTACAGAATCTTATCTATGACAAATTTGGACTTGGTGACCTTTCTGAAGTAGAGAAAAGCCAAATTGAAAATATTGATGATACACTCTTATACTACGAGTTTAAAGAATTAATGGATACGGAAATTTTTGAAATACCACCCTTTAAATCTATGAAACAAGACTTTTCACAAAGAGAATTTAATGATATAGAAAAAGAATTTATTTCAATTTTCAAAAAAATAACAAATAAGCCAGAACAATGGAGTTGTATAGGTATTGATGGTTGCAGGGGGGGATGGATTGCGGTAAATATTACTGACACTAACTTTCACATCGATATTTATAAGACCATTGAAGATATTTTCTTAAAACACGAAGGTTTTGACAGTATAATCATTGATATGCCTATAGGACTACCTGAAAAAGAAAAGGATATCCGACCTGATAGTAGTGCAAGAAAGATGCTTCCTGGCAAGACCTCAAGTATTTTTAATACCCCTTGTAGGCAAGCTGTTTATTCGAAAAATTATAAGGAAGCAAATGAAATTAATAAACAAGTTATGGGAAAGGGCTTGAGCGCTCAATCCTTTGCAATTTGTAGAAAAATTAAAGAAATTGATGAGTATTTACAAATTAAACCAGAATATAAAAATAAGCTACTGGAAAGTCACCCAGAATTATGCTTTGCAATGCTAAACTTTGGACAACCATTATTAGAAAATAAAAAGAAACCTGAAGGGATAAAGAAAAGGGTAGAGGTACTAAGTTGTTACTATGATAAGACGGAAGAAATTATTAATTATGTAAATAACGATAGAACTCTAAAAAGTTTAAAAGATGATGTTATAGATGCCCTATGCCTTGCGGTTACAGGTAAAGTAGGCTTTGAACAGGGGTTTAAGGTCCTTCCTGAAAATCCAACGATGGACCAAAAAGGATTATTTATGCAGATTGTTTATGCTTAATTAATAAGAAAACTGCTGTTGTTTTACGGAGTTCAAAAGGAAAAGTAATTTGGAATTTCAAGTTGAATTAACACAATTTTTTGAGTATAAAAACTTTAATAATTATTCAGTAATTAGCTATGGAATTGAGGTGTCTAGTTGAGAATTTTATGTACTGGTGATTTACATTTAGGAAGTAGTAGAAGAAGAATTGATCCAGATATGGTGGTAGAAGGAGATAAAAAAATTCTAGATGCAATAGTAAATGTTGCTACTGAAGAATGCGTAGACTATGTATTTATTCTTGGTGATTTATTTGATTCTAATGAATTTAGTTCTACAATACTTGCCTCATATTTAGATAAATTAAGCAAGATAAAAAAAAGCGAAATTTATATCTTCCCAGGAAACCATGACTACAAAATCAATTTTAACTTTAACAATATAACAGTATTTAGGGGTTGGATGCAGAAAGATATTTGTGAAGGGATTACTTTATTTGGATATGGGTATCAAAAGGATAATAAGGATTTTAATAAACGGAAATTTGATAAGAAAGGACAAATGAATATAATATGTGGTCATTTTTCTGTTAGTGAACTACAAAGAAAAGGTAAACAAAATAATTCCGAAATATGTTTAAATACTCATGATATCGTGAGCTGGGAGGCAGATATTGTACTTTTAGGACATGATCACAACTCAAGATGTCTAAAACATGAAGATAAACTGATTGCTGCATATGTGGGTGCCCCGTATAACATTTATGAGAATGAATGGGTTACTAGGGGTGTATTAATATGCGATATTATAAAAGATGAAATTAGCCTAAAAATAAGAAAACTGGATTGCCCCGAGGAATTTAAAATTAAAGCAAAAAATGAACATACATCAAGTGAAATTAAAACAAGATACAGGACTATTCCTGTTGGTGAGTATACCTGGGAACTAATATCTCCAATAAATATTAATGGAAAAGGCTAAGGATATATTATATTACTCCAAAGAACCACTTTTTTTATAGTGCGAAAATAAAGGAGTGCTTATATGACTAATATAAAATTACCAGATAAATTAATGTTAATACAAAATAGTTTTTCAACAATACTTCTTGATGCTATTCAATTTTACCCACAGGAGTCAAGAAGACATAAGGCTGAATCTCATGGTCTTTTATTTGGTAATATTCAAAAAGGCTTTTCTGAGTGTAATTATGTTTTTCCTGTTGGTAATGTAGCATCGAGGAAAGCAGATGAAATTACAAATAACCCCAAAGTGGATGAAGCTATACAGAATGCAAAACATTTATTATTTACCTCAAGGTGTTTTGGTACCTACCATAGCCATCCTAATACATCGAGCTTTGAAGGATGGGCAGGGCCAAGTAATGCTGATGTCTTGTATTCAAAAGGAGTAAAACTTCCATACATGATTATAATTGCTATCTCAAGAAATGCTCTATTTGAAAAGAAACTCTCAATTGAGTGTCATTCCTGTGATAGAAAAGAGTATCATTATGAAAAAAAATCAGGAGGTCATGATTCTCCTCGTGAGATAACAATTGAAGGTGTAACTGCTTATATTGAGGGGAGATTTAAGAAATACAAATTTGAAATGAGGGCGTACAAGTATGAGGATAATTGTCTTCGAGACATTATTCTAACTTCTTCCGAAACTGAGATGCTAATTGAATTAATCCGGAATGATATAGTTATTGAAGATCTAACTTCCGAGATGACTTACGGGCTTAGGAAGATAGAGTACAATTTTAGAGTATTAAGTATGGAAGATAGTAAGAATGGTCAGAAGGCCAAGCAAAATTTACAATATCATATAAATAAAATTAAGGGTGTAAAAGGAGAAGCAAAATGGAGTTGGAAGAGAGAGCAAGATTAATTAGTTATCATGTTCAGGAGTGGCTTGTTCAGAATAATAAAAGTGTAGTTAAACCTAAAGATGTTATTCCATATTTAATTGAAAAAGGATTATATGAAAACGATAATAGAAAGGGAAATCCTTTAAGGAAAGATCTCCGCAAATTGGATGATATGAATAGATTAGATTTGATAGAGGGATTGCAGGTCGATAGAAAAGAAACAAAACGTTATTGGTATTTTTATAAAGTTTAAGATTCCGGTTTATGGGAGGTTAAAATGAAAAGAGATTTAGATTTAATTAGACAAATACTTTTAATCATAGAAGATAAACCGGATTATGATTCTTGGGCAGGGTTGGATATACCTGGCAAAAGTAATAATGAAATCTCTTATCACATCATGCTTTTAAATGAGGCTGGTTTAATAGAGGCAAGAAAAATGTGTGTTTATGATGGTTCTTCCGATTGGAAACCAAGCAGATTAACATGGGAAGGGCATGAGTTTATTGAAGCTTCAAGAGACGAAAATATTTGGGCAAAAGCCAAAATGATTGTAAAAGAAAAAAGTGGTGGTTTAACTTTAGATGTTTTAAAGGTAGTGCTTGTTGGTTTAATAAAGGAAAGTATCGGTATCTAAAAAAAATATTTTAATGTCAATTATACTAGCCCTTACTCAAATATGGTAATATAGTTACTTTTTGCACCATGTTTAATTAAAAATTTAAAGGTACAACTATTCTGCCACCAACAGCGCTACCTTTTGCGAAAGCTGTATAAAAAAACATTCAAAAAATGCCTAAAACATCGACTTTATCGGCTGTATATATGCATTTTTTTAGTTAATATGCAATATTTAATTTAATTCTCTAAATCCTTATAATTCAACGGCTTAACCCTGCTTATACGTAAGAGTTAATACTACTTCTACGCAATATTAAAACTGTATAAAAGGTTATGGTATTAACATTTCTTATGCTTTTAACACCTCAAAAGACTACCCCCCTTATCAAATTCCGCGAAATTTCGCGCGAAGGGGGGCGGCGGTCACGAAGGCAATGCCCACAGAGATTATGATCCCCCTGGGGGGCACTGACCATAAATTAAGATGGACCAAGAGAATCCAGTGTATTAAGATACTGTATCAACAGCGCCTCATTATTATTTATACCGAAGGAATAAATGGAAGAAAAAGGCTATAGATATTTGCATGATATATTAAAGAAATAACTTAAAAGGATGATAAAAATGGGAATATTTAGTAGCAGGTCTAAAAGTAGCACGAATGAGATCCCGGCAATATGCAATTGTCAATCTTGAACGATATCTTGGGACATGGTATGAAATTGCCAGATTCTCTCACACATTTGAAAAAGGACTTGACAATGTAACCGCTACATACAATCTTAAAAGTGATGGAAAGATTGAAGTGATAAATGCTGGATTAAAAAATGGAGAAAAAAGTGTGGCAAAGGCAACTGCCTGGATACCGGATAAAAGTTGCACCGGAAAACTACTCGTAAGTTTCTTTAGGCCAATAAAAAGCGAATATAAGATTATCAAGCTTGATGAAGAAAACTATAGCTTTGCTGTAGTTACAAGCAGTTCGAAGAACTATCTATGGATTTTGAGCAGGGAACCCAAAATCAGTGATGAATTGTATAATGATTTAATCTCGTTTGTATCTTATAATGGATTTGATATTTCAAAAATAATAAAAGTTAATCAAAACAGCAATTAGGATTTAGTAAATTAAGGTGATAAAAGCGCAATACAATGAGCACAAGGTTTAGGGCATCATTTTGGGGAAATCAGCTACAAAATTGTGCTTAGTAAAGCGGTCTACTCATAATCGAGCAGACCAACAAAAAACCTAAAACTGAAAAACAATATATATGGATAGCTCTGATTAAAATAATCAGGGCTTTTTTATTTTTTTGATACCTCAACGCCAATTTGAACAATAGACATCTGAAGAGATGCCATAAGCGTATCGAAGTAGGTTATCGGGTCAATAAGAGCAAGCTTTCCTTCCTTTATCATGCGTTCTTGTTCTTCTGTCAATGAGGATAGTATTTCCTTTTTAACCTTTTCGTCTGCAACCAAGCCTTTTTCTCGTACTTCATAAGCGTTAGGAGCAAAGGATTTGTGGCTAGGAAAAGCACCACATTAACAATGGGGGACAGAATAACTTATGTATGCGATACCTTCCATAGATATGGCTCAAAGTTTTGTGATGGACATAGAGTTTTTGAAAGTGATTTAGACGAGATAATAATTGGCGAAGTATCAAGGCTACTTGAAAAAACGGAGTCGGAATTAGAAAACATTGATACTATAATTGAGGAGATGAAAAGCCAGCGAAAGGACTATGAAAAGACACTCATGGGATTAAGGATTAATATTGCAAACCAAAAAGGAGAGATAAAACAATATGCAAGGCAATTGGCAAAGGGTTTAATTGGCGAAGAAATGTTCGAAGATTTGGCAAAGGAAGCAAAAGATAAATTAGAGCGGCTCGAAAAACAATACAGTGATGCTGAGGATAAAAAGGACAATGATAAATATATAAAGAAAGAAAAAATTAAGAGCGTTGATGTTTTAAAGAGAATTATTACTAGGAACGAATTCACCAATGCAGATGTTAACCTTTTAATAAAAAGGATTATAATAAAAAACAGTGATCAGATTGGCAAATATAACAGGCCAATGCTTAATATAGAGGTTGAGTGGAATGCACAATTCCTTAGTATTTAAATTATTACACATCATGTAAAAAATGTGCTCTGGACTATATGCTTTCCAGAGCTAATTCAAGGTGTTTTTACCCAACCCTTAATTATTCCATATTCTATAAAATTTATTTAAACCTAGGAGATTCAGAGCATCCTTTCACTTTGCCTGGTTATCCAAAGTCAATTAAGATTAAAAAAATGAAACGCCACGGGTTACTTTACAGTTTGAGATATTTACGTTATCAATAAAGGCTGCACTGTTTACACTTCCATCATGTACATCTCCAACCCGTAAAGCTAAGGTAATGGTTTCCCCTCCAAAGGTACTAAGGTCAAATGTAGCAGTAAAAATATTTGTGGTTACAGCATTGTACACTACATCATTGGGAGTAGGAAACGGGGGTGTCGGATTACTTGAATCGCCCCCGACTGCATTAGAAAAAGGAGCAGCATTGGTTACTGTGACTGGTATGTTGCCGGGAAGTAAAGCAATATTGGTAAAGCCGGTTGAGGTAGTAACATCCGCCCGGAAATAATCTGGGTAGGTAGTAGTAAATGAAGGATTTTCCTCTGTCCCAAATTTCCAATCAAAGCTCAGTACCCCTGGATTTGCAGGTAATTGAAACGTAAGGGTCAAGGTAACTACATCAAAGGATGTTAAGCCGTCCGGACTACCCTGAGGATTTCCAGCAGGTATAGTAACTCCACCTAAATCTTGGGTTTCATAGGTGGTGGCTACTCCTGGAGTAAGCGAAGCAATACCGTTACTAAGTACAGTAAAAGAGTTACCATCGGTGGGAAAACCTTGGAGGGGGGTTGTAAAAATAGCACCCTGCTCCGGAAGGCCACTGAAGGCAACACCTACTAAACAAGGTTTTGTACCAGGCGAAACAATAGCATCTGCTAGTTCTTGTGGTGTGGGTGAGACCTGAAGAAACCCTTGGGGAGGGTATGTATTTTCTGTACGTCTTTCAATCATATTTTTCAATACTCCTTTCATTTATTTATGTTATTATCCTATGTATAAAACCAAAGACTTGATTGCAATCTTAGTTATAGAAAATAAGTTGACTTTTAAAATTGTTTCGCCTTTCTATATTTCGATTTTGTTTGAAGTAGGAGAAATTTAGATGCATGAACATTTAGGATAATCTAAATTTGGGGAACTTTATAAAAGGAGCTGTAAGTTGCGTACTTCAACGAAAGTATCCAAAAAGCAAAATTTAACCCATAGAGAATTATACCTCTATGGGTTTGATGCTTTACCTGTAAAAAAGCACCATCTATAAATTAGGTGGTACGATATTTATCTAGTAAAATACTTTTTGCTTTATATGGGGTAATTTTCATATAAGTTTCATACATCATAATCAACAGATTGGTTCCTCCCACCAGCCATATGCAACTCTACCCGAAGCAGCAACTTCAGGTGTTTCAGGATTAGATAAAAAAACTAGAAATGACCCACAGGGTGGGAAAATGAATTTCCCCTGTTCGTCATCCACTAAGGTAGTTTCGGGTTGGCCCCTCCGAACAAATGCTTTAATTCCTCCTGTTGGGCTTCCTGCTACATTTGTCGCATACTGAAGTTTTATTCTGGGTCTCGGAAGGGGACATATAGCAGTATTAGAGGGAGTCACAAACTCTGAAACCTGTGGTGTTCCAGGGGGCTCGGAGTTAAACCAGAGTTGTGCTCTAAATGGAGATTCAGATACATCAGTCACAGTCCAGACGGTGACATGTAAATTAACACCAGAGTTAGGGGGATTATATAACCTAGCCCAGGCACTTTTACCCATCCCAAAGGAAAGGTTATCTGCATATCCCACGAAATACTTCCCTTCTAATGATTTTGCTAGGTTAATGGGAACAGCGACATTATAATCTAATGATGGCTTGTATATGGATGGTTTAGTACAGTAATTATACTGTGGCAGATACCCACAATAAGGTGGCCAATTCGATGGGCTATTATTTATTCCATTTTGGTTTAATGGTATACAATTAGGAATATTTTTATCTATATAACCTGCCATACTTATACAACTCCTCTACTAAATTGTTATGTTTTAATATATTTTACGCTCCTAACTTTAAAAGTTGAACCCTAGATATAACTTAAGGGTATTCTTTAAAGTTATCGATAATTACAAAGTCAAATTTAGTAACTTAGCCCTTTTTATGTTACCCGCTTGCTGCATAACACAACTATTTAGCTAAGCTAGACTTCCTGGGTCGCGATGAATAATAAAAGTAACCATAAAGAAACGCCACCATGAGGGGCGTGTGTCTTATGGCGTACGGTTTCAAGTCCCGTTTCTCGCACCAAATATGGTTCTATGAAAAAGACTTCCGGAGAATAATTCCGGAGGTCTTTTTCGGCATGTAGCTTTCAAATGAATAGGTAAAAAAAATGTACAGCATTAAAGAATTAGAAAAATAGGTAGTTAATTGGGTAGAGTTGAGTGCTCAGGGCGTATTTAAAAGACGGAGGGGGAATTCTATCCCAATTACGGGTAAAAATTTACCCCATTCCCCGTCTTTTTCAGAACGTGACCAACACGTGCCATCGATAATTATTTCCTCACTATAAGAGCCTTTTTCTATCTTGTGATAATAATCTGCCCAGTGGAGGCTTCGTAGTCCACCGTTGCACCCAAGGTTTCGCTGATGAAGCGAAGCGGAACAAAAGTTCGGTTGCCGACAATCACCGGGGCCGTATCCAAGGTTACAGGTGTACCGTTAACCAGAGCGCCGGCAGCTTTCTGTGCCGTTGTTGTGGCACGGGGCATGAATTTTCCGTCCGTGCCCCTGATGATGTTCATTTTGGTCACATATTTCACAGACTCAAGGGCCCATGGGGAAATCTCGCTCTGGTCTGAAAACACAGGAGCGCCTGCTGTGGAAAAATCACCGTCCGGAACCATGGCCCTTATAGCATTGCAGAGCATGGCGGCAACCTGCTCGCGAGGTATAAGTTCCTCTGGCGAGAAGGTGGTGGTAGAAGTGCCTGAGGTGATGCGAAGCTGATAGGCCTTAAGTATTTCAAGATTTTGCGTATCGGTGAAGGGATTGGTGGAGACAGGTGTGGCGGCTTTGCCCGTGACCTTTTCGTAGAGTCTTACTCCAAGTTCGGCAAATTCCTCCCGTGTAATGGGTTTTGTCATGTCGGCGCCCTTCAAGACGTCAGGGACTAGTCCTGCATCGATGGCTTTTTGAAGGTCCGACATCGCCCAGGTCGAGGCATCGCTCCACGCCGGCATACCATAGGAAAGAGTGTTGGAGAAAGGGCTGTACAGCCAGTTCATTGCAGTTACGTTTGATTGCTGATAAGCACGTTCGTCAACTTTATAGCGAACCTTGACCTCATAGGCCTGGGCGTCATAGCTGGCTAATTTTTCCTTAAAATAGGCGCTTACATCGAGGTAGATATTTTCATGAGCAAAGACGGCACTTCCCACGTTTTTGAAATCCGTATCGCCGGCTTTTCGGAGCCAGATCTCAGTCCACATGGCATTGCTTGAAGCAGCGTTCAACATTTGTACTGCATCAGGATGCTGAGCCAGCTGTAGAACAACCCACGGAGTTTTGTTGACTCCCCTTGTTTCTATCTTGGAGGAAACCCCATATGAAAGATTAAATATAAACACTCGCCATGGTAACACGTTTATAATAGCTGCCGGTGATAATTCTGCACCTCCGCTTGTTTTACTTCATGGAAGCAGTTTGAATTCAAGTATATGGATAAGTGACATTTTAAAATATTATCAAAAATATAAAGTGTATGCGCTTGATATACCCGGTGAAGCAGGGAGAAGTGATGAGAGACAGCTTCCATTTACCACATCGGATTTGGATGACTGGCTATATGACGTATTCAATGGGCTGTTAATAAGCAAGGCAGTTGTGATGGGAGCTTCTTTAGGTGCTTTGCTGGCGGCCAAATTTGCCATACGGTATCCAGAAAAAATAGAAAAATTATTTTTATTATGTCCAGCTGGCTTAGGCACTCAAAATAAAAATTTTATATTTACAGCAATGTTTCATATGCTTCTTGGTGAAAAGGGTATAAGAAAGTTGTTCAAAAAAATTAATGGTAATGTTGATATGCCTGAAATAATGTTAAAATATCAAACATTAATAACAAAAAATATCAATTCTAGGCGTGAGCCTATACCGATCTTTAGTGATAATGAGATAAGACGCTTGACTATGCCTGTGTTCTTATTTGTTGGAGCAAAAGACATAATACTGCATTCTATGGAGACAGCTGATCGAATGAAAAAACTTGTTCCATACGCTAGAATCAATATTTTACTTGAAGGAGGGCACAGTATAATAAATTTTGCTGATACAATACTTGAGCAGATAAATTGAGGAGGAGAGATTTCAACTAGTGAGGACTTTTATTCAGTAGCGGTATTGCCGGTGAAACTTTGCAAAAATGTATAAATTACCATACTAAGCTGGCTATTATCGGTGACTCCTTCCAAGTACACAAGCAAGCCTTTGCATGATTTTATTTATGAGTGTAACAAAGGCAATGATATTTTCTTTGTAGACAACTTGGATCAAGCAATAGAAAAATTGGCTTTGGCTTACTAATTATAGTATGTTCTTAACCCCGTTACTCTAAGGATTTATTTGATTTCTATATTGCAGATACCTTGGAAATACCCTTGGTACTATCAGCAAGGTAGTATTATGTGGGAACATATAGAAAATCATGATGGTTCCCTTTGGGCAGGGGATTCTAATTTTGTGATTTGCTCATAATTATGCTATAATTATGTCATAATAAGTGCGAGGTGATTATGATGCCACAAATTAGACCGATCACAGATTTGAGAAACACAAATGAAATCTCCGAAATATGCAATAAGCAAAACGAGCCCATATTCATAACTAAGAATGGCTATGGTGATTTAGTTATTATGAGCATGGCCACGTATGAACGTCAGATAGCTCTGGTCGATGTGTATAAAAAACTGGCTGAAGCCGAAAAACAGATTGCCGACAACGGAACCCCATTACTTGATGGCGAAGAAGTTTTCAAAAAGCTGAGAGCTAAGTATGAAAAGTAATAGTTTCAGTTTGAAGTTTACACCGAAGGCAGAGGAGGACTTAGACGAGATTTATAGTTATATTTCAACTAAGCTTCTCGCCGAGGACGCGGCTAATAATCTCATGGATAAAATAGAAAACAGCATTATGGGATTAAAGGAATTCCCATTTTCCTGTAGCCATGTTCTTGATGAGCCCTTGAAAAACAGAGGTTACCGGAAACTGATTATAGAAAACTATATTGCTTTTTATTTGATAAATGAAGCTGAAAAGCAGGTAGTAATTATGCGTGTTCTCTATGGTGCCAGTAACTATCAGAATATCTTGTAAGACAAAAATGGCTAAAGACTTATATTGCGACCTTGTGAGAATTAATGGTGTCGGGGCTGTTGCGGCAAAAAGCTTTTTAGATGCAGGATATAAATCTATTTCAGATATTGCGAACACAAATTCGGATGAAATGCTGGTAGGGGTATCTGCGGTCAATGATATCAAGCATTATTATAAAGCAAAGCTCGATACAAAGGACATGCAGTTTTGTATTGATTTTGCGAGGATTATCATGAATATTGAAAATGCGATAGAATAAATTTAGAGACGAAAAATTTCCATGAGAAATAAATTGCCTTTAATTGTTGTAGCTGATATATCACTTTCGCTATAAAGAACAAAAGCAAGCCTTTGTGGTAACTGGGTCTTGTAGCAGAAACAACACGTAAGCTGAATTAATGGTCAAGAAGGTGAGGGGCGTGTGTCTTATGGCGTACGGGTTCAAGTCCCGTTTCTCGCACCAAATATGGTTCTATGAAAAAGACCTCCGGAGAATAATTTCCGGAGGTCTTTTTGGCATTGGCATTAAATCAACAACAGTTACCTTTTATTACCATGAGATGTGGTATAATAATTATAGTCAAAATTAGTTGCAATAATTTAGTTTATAATACTAATTATCAAGTAATACCGAAGTAGGAAGAAAGATAAAGTGTTTTTTAAAAACCTTGTTATATTTCAGTTTTATGCGTTTTTAGCATTCGGCAATTAATATTACATCTTTGAGGTTGATTATGGTTATATGGTTAAATGGCTTGAAAATCGTTTTATATTCCTGGTTCTTAATTAGGGTTTTACAGAAAACACCGCTAAGCTTCCCGCTGATGGCAATTGTGCTTGTGCTTTTTGTCAGCGGCTTTTTGCGCAGTTTTTACGGGTATGCCAGAGTCAAAGTGAATATGATGACTTTACTTCTGGACTTAATTTTGGTCTGCCTTTTTTCTCTGTTTCCCAAAAGCGCCGGCTTTTTTTTCGGCTGAAAAGCAAAAAAATCTATGGGGAAATTCTGAAGAAAGTATAATTGATCTTGGTGTGCGCCGCGTTTTAACAATTACAGATAATGATTACTCGTTAATCACTAGTCATCCTGAAATTAATTCTCTTCGTTTTTATGATACTATTCCTGATTTCGGCAATCTAACAGCTGGAGTTTTCGCTGTTGCATATTCCCAAAAAACTCCCGTTCTTGATATAATGGATTTTACCCCCAAAGTAAAACGTTGGCTTAATACTACTTCGCAAAGCGTGGGAAATTGGGTCTCTAAAGAGGGAACTGAGCAAAGTATGAACGCCTTGGAAATAGCAGAAGTTCTTGTTTATAAAGATGGAATTCCATTAGAAGTTATAAATGATTTTCTGCAAAAGAATAACAGAATAGGTGTGCTTGGTTTTGATGTTTTGCAAATCCCTAGATATAAAGTAATTTTTGAATTAAAAATTGAATAATTAAATCTAGAAAGGTTCATGGCTGTTATGGAGCATATTGAAAATTGGCTTCCCTTAATGCACAGTCCAACTAATACTGCTTCACAGGCCAGGACAAATGGTATTCAGTACTATTGGCAACCTTGGTAGGGGTACCAATGTATGCGGATATATTTGGAACACTTCCTATTGCTGAAGCTTTAGTATTAAAAGGTGTGGGTTTGGGAACAGCCCTTTCATTCATGATGGCCGTTACCGCATTGTCTCTCCCTTCTATGATAATGCTGAAAAAGGTTGTTAAGATAAAGCTCCTTGTGATATTTGCAGGTTTGGTAACACTAGGAATTCTTATCATTGGGTACTCATTCAAATCAATCAACTATAAAATTCATAATGACCCCCTTACTTTAGGAAGGTATTAATCAAATATAACTTTATCAGGGGTAAGACCAAGGTTTTCTGTGGTACTTAATGAAATATTGAGCACTTCTAAGGATTAATTAGCTATAAGGGAAAAGACTCTAAATCTAAGGAGTTAAACCGATTATTTGGAAATATCTTTAAGGAAATGTTCACAATTTAGGCACAAATTCTACATAGTTTTATCAACATTATGAGGTAATTTAAATTAGTAGTAATTATTAAAAT
>JUEF01000061.1 GCA_000802045.1 Peptococcaceae bacterium BICA1-8 | reverse complement strand
TCGCTCAGGTAAGCAGGGTATCAAAATCATGTGTTCCGATTTTGTTTACATCGCTTAGTTTTTTCACCTAATGACAATCTTGGGTATTTGTCATATTGTTAGACTTTTTCAGTGGCTTCGGTAGCCCCTAGCTTCTTTCCCTATAGTTTATCTCCACTTCAAAAACAACTGTTCTAATAATACTACAGCTTTATACATAATTGCTGCTGCAATTGCTAAAATAATGACACTAGTCATAACTAGATCAAGTTTAAATACTTGCCCGCCGTAAACAA
Organism: Peptococcaceae bacterium BICA1-8; assembly: GCA_000802045.1. Lineage (GTDB taxonomy): Bacteria > Bacillota > Peptococcia > Peptococcales > BICA1-8 > BICA1-8. Next base: position 7,682 of record JUEF01000061.1, on the reverse strand, counting down.
TTAGATACCCCAGACCTGCCTTAGATACCAAGAATTCACCTACAATAACTCCAACCCAGGATAAGCCTACATTTATTTTCAATGCAGAGATAATTGTAGGGACACTAGCTGGTAGGATGGCTTTTTGCAAAATCTGTACTTTTGTAGCCCCAAAAGTTTTTAATAGCTTAATCATATCGCCGTCAACCTGAGAGAATCCCGAATAAACCCCTAAAATCGTGACAACTAGGGAGATGAATAATGCCATAGCAATAATGGCAGTAGTACCATTGCCAATCCAGACAATTAAGATAGGTCCTAGTGCAATCTTAGGTAAAGCGTTTAAGATTACCAGGTAAGGATCCAAAACTTCGGCGGCGAAATCAGACCACCACAGGTAGATGGCAAAAAGTGTTCCGATTATTGTACCTGAAATAAACCCCACAATGGTTTCTAACATTGTAATACCTATATGGTAATACAATGTACCTTCATTATGTAGGTTTACCAATGTTTTCCAGATTCGAGAAGGCTGACTGGCAATAAAGGGGTCTATCCAACCCATACGGCCGGCTATTTCCCAGAGAGCTATAAAACTTATTAATAAAATAAATTGAGTTCCCAATACTTTCCGGTGATAGAGTTTTTTACTCTTCAGGTAAGCTGCATGTTCTATGGAGATAGTTATCTCTTCTTTTTTCTCAGGCATGAACATCCAGCTCCTTCCAGATAGTATTGAAGTATTCTCTAAATTCCGGTGCCTCTCGACAGCCTAGAGGAGTATGGGAATTACATGTTAAGCTTATATTGTAAATATTTTTAACGGTTCCTGGTCTTTTAGATAGAGCTACTACTTTATTAGCCATACTGATTGCTTCTGCTAGGTCATGGGTTACCAAGATTGCCGTTTTATTTTCTTTTTCAATAATTTGTTTAACTTCATCAGATACTACTAATCTTGTCTGGTAATCTAAGGCAGAAAATGCCTCGTCCAGTAATAAAATATCAGGGTTAGTGGTCAAGGTTCTGATTAGAGCTACCCGTTGCCTCATTCCTCCTGATAATTGGCTGGGATACTTATGTTTAAATTCGCCTAACCCGTAATCTCTTAGAAGCTTTTCCGCAAATCTAATGTTTGCTTCAGTAATATTATTTTGAATTTCTAAGCCAAGAACTACGTTTTTCCAGATATTCCGCCATTCAAACAACTGATCTGACTGAGGCATGTAGCCCACCATAGTGGTGGGCCCAGATACTTTCTTATCTTTAATAAATACTTCACCAGATGAGGGGGCAATGAGACCAGCGATTATATTAAGTAAAGTTGATTTACCACAGCCGCTAGGTCCAACAATACTAACGAATTCTCCTTGGAAAATATCTAGCGAGACGTTTTTCAAGGCTGCAATTTCACCTTCGGGACTTTGATATTTCATTGAAATGTTGTTTATAGCAACTATGGGCTGAGATTTCACTATAGTCATCTCTCCTCTCAGGTTTCGTACCCAGTGACCAGTGACCAGTGACCAGTAAAGAACCATGTTAAATATTTTCTTAACCTAAACCTTAACCTTAATCTAGTGAAACGAAGTGAGCGAAACCTCAACTTAGCGAAGCGAAATCTAAACCCACTATTTCACTGCATTAATCGCTTGTTCTGCGAAGCTATTAGTTACCAGATTCTCATAAGGAGCTCTTTTATCGAGTTCTCCTGCTAATTGCATTACATCTTGTAATCTGACAAAGGCTTCTTCGGAGAACAATGGATTTTGGGCCCAGGCGTCAATATCTTTGTAACGTTTGGCTACAGCTGTTAATATTTTTTCGTCAGCGTCAGGAAAGGATGGTTTAATAGCCTTGGCAATTTCTTCTGGGGAATGGCTGAAGGTCCAGAGCTGCCCGCGGTAGATAGCATTTGTAAAATTTTGAATCAGTTCTTTGTTTTTTTCTAAATAGCTCTTTTGGGCAGAAAAAACTGTATAAGGTATTTCTCCACTTTCTTGGCCCACCGAGGCTACTACATATCCTTGGCCAGCATCCTCAAGAGTAACAGCTACTGGTTCAAATAATGTTACATAATCCCCTGTGCCTCCGGTAAAGGCTCCTGCCATGAGCGCAAATTGGATATTAGTTAAAACCTCTACATTCTTAGTAGGCATAATTCCTTTGTTTTTTAGCACATATTCCAGTGTCATTTCAGGCATACCGCCCTTACGACCGCCGATAATAGTAGTCCCTTTTACTTTTTCCCAGGCGAAAGTAGGATCTGGCTCCCTAGCTACTAAAAATGATCCATCCCTTTTAGTCAATTGTGCAAAGTTTACTGCATAGTCTTCTTTACCCTCGTTAAAAACATAGACTGTTGCTTCTGGCCCCATGAAACCAATATCTGATTGACCTGAAAGAATGGCAGTCATTACCTTATCTGCCCCTTGACCTGTTGTTAAATCTAAGTCAATACCCTCCTGCATAAAAAAACCTTGGTTAATAGCGACGTACAAAGGTGCATAAAATACGGAACGGGTCACTTCATTTAGTCGAATTTTGGCTAGTTTTTGCTCGCCACATCCTACCAGTGAGGTTGCAACTAAAGCTATAATTGTTAATAGTATCAACCAACCGGTAATTCTTTTCATAAAAACAATCGCCTCCTAAAAATTTGTTTAAGTTACATTCCATAATATTAAATGAAGTTTTATTTAGTTACTGTTGTTTACTGGGGACAAACAAAATTTTACTGAACAAACATTAAAACTTATAGTATATTATTAATGGGGACATATTTTTTTTCTAAGCATATAATGAAAGGGTGGAAGGGTGTGATCTAAGTGATGAAAAGTGATGAAAAGATTTTTGCAGCTATTGCCCATATAGCTATTTTTTTTGATCTTGTGGGGCTAATTATTGCAGTGATTATTTATGCTTTAAAGGGTAAGGAGTCACCTTTTATTAATTATTCGTCGAAACAGGCAGTTGGGTGGCAGATATTCGCCTTGATTATCCATAGGATGGTCATCTTTTTTACGATAGGATCTTTTATCGGTGGCATGAGAATGGGTATACATCCACTGCAGGGTTTTTTTGGAATGTTTACCATCAATGGTCTAATAAGCTTAATATTTATCGTTGTGGCAATTTTTGGTGCCATTAAGGCTTTAAATGGTGAAAAATATCAGTATCCTTTAATTGGAGACTTTATTGCTAAAATTTAAGATTTGAGACCTGCGAAGCAGGTTTTTCTTTTATCAGATTACTACAACTAATCAGCAGGAGAACTATAAAAATTGGCGAATTTAATTCTAATGTGTAATAAACTTAGAAATATTCTAACTATTAGGGGTAGATATGCAAATAATACTTGTTGTTATGATACTTGTGCTAGTGATTATGTCTATTATGTTGTACAAAAATTTCCAGAAGTATCGAGAAATGGAGAGAAGGCACACAAATAGCCGGCAGGATTTAGAATTAGCCCAGGAAAGGATATATTATTTGGCCCATTATGATACCCTAACCGATTTACCCAATAAGCTTCGGTTTTATGAGGAGTTAAACACAGCCTTAGCTAAAGCCAAAATGGAAAACCATCTGGTTGCTTTATTAAGTCTTGATTTGGACAACTTTAAAAATGTGAATGATTCTTTGGGGCATTTCTACGGGGACTTGTTGCTAATGCAGGTAGCCCGGAAGCTAAGGCATATTGTTAATCCAATTGACACTGTTGCTCGCTTAGGTGGGGACGAATTTATCATAATCCAAAAAGAGGTTTTTACTGCTCAGGAAGTAATTGACTTAGCAGAAAATTTAATGGAAATCTTTCGCAATACTTTTCTCCTAGGGGGGAGCGAGTTTCTTATTACACCAAGTGTAGGAATAGCAGTTTTCCCTTTTGATGGTGAAGAAGGGGCTGTTTTACTCAAAAATGTTGATACTGCTATGTATAGTGCCAAAAAATTAGGTAAAAATAACTTTCAATTTTTTGATAGGATTATGATTATTGAAATCTTAGAGCGAGTGGAGCTCGAGAACAGCTTGCGAAAGGCGCTAGAGCAGGAAGAGTTTGTTATCTATTATCAGCCCATCGTGGAAACTAATACTGCAAAAATAATAGGAATAGAAGCATTGCTGCGCTGGCAGCATCCTCAGAAAGGCTTGTTAAACCCGGGATATTTTATAAAAGCAGCGGAGGAAACAGGACTAATTGTTCCCTTAGGTAAGTGGGTGCTTGAAAATGCCTGCCTTCAGGTCAAAAAATGGCAACTAAAGGGTTTTAACGACCTTATGCTTTCCGTCAATTTATCTCCGGCCCAGCTTAGAGACGATGATTTAATAAAAACGGTATCTCGGATTATTGAAAAGTGTAATGTGATTCCAAATTGCCTCAAGCTTGAGGTCACGGAAAGTATAGCTATTGAAAACATAGAATTTGTTTGCTCCATTCTTGAAGAGCTTGAAAAGTTAGGGGTGGGTATATCCTTAGATGATTTTGGAACAGGATACTCCTCTCTGAGTTACTTAAGAAAATTACCAATTAATAATGTAAAAATTGATAGATCATTTATCAGTAAGCTTAATATTGGTTATGAGGAAGATGAAATAGCTATTGCGGTAATTAATTTAGCTCATGCTATGGATCTTACCGTAACCGCTGAAGGAGTAGAAACAGAAGAACAGTTGGTTTTTTTACAGGAGCAAGGCTGTGATTCTGTTCAGGGATACTATTTTAGTAAACCTATCCCTGTTGGGGAGTTAGAAGAGTTATTAGAACAACAGAAAGCATAATTTTTAAATGACCGGTTTCGATAGCCGGTTTTTTTATACTCACTAATATCAAGAACATTGTTTAGATCTTGTAAAAGATAGACATATAAATAGTAAAAGACTCGAAATTTATAAGAATAACTAAGAACTTTTCCTAGAGTATTACGTCTTTATATATAGAGTAATTTAAAAAAGGGGGATAGTATTAAGTAGATAAAATTTAGCGGAGGTAGAAATGACTAAGAAAATTTTTATAGCTCTACTCATAACAGTATTATTTGTAGGTGTTTTGTATGGTTTGCCGCAAAAAGCAAATGCTCAAGAAACAACAAGCTTTAAGTTTATTCACATTACTGATACCCATATTGGCTCGGCTAATGGCAATAAATATTCACCAGCAATTGTGCAGGATATTTTAACTAATTATCAAGATGCAGGTTTTATTGTCCACGGCGGAGATATAACGGAAATAGGCATGCCGCAGGAGTATCAACGCTATTTGGAAATAATAAAACCACTGAAGCAGCCTATTTACCATATACCAGGTAACCATGAAAGTCGCTGGACTGATGCCGGTAAAAGCTATTTTAAAAGCCTTTTAGGTCCTACTTATACATCTTGGGATTATCAGGGCATTCACTTTATTGCTCTTGATACCTCCATTGCCCAAGGCCAGCATGGGTCCTTGGATAAAGAAATGTTGGAATGGTTAAAAAAGGACCTTGCGAAGGTTGAAAAAACTTCTCCGGTAATAATGTTTGCCCATCATCCGATTTTTTTTGACGAGGCAATTGATGCAACTAAATTTATGGATAATGACTGGGAGCTGTGGCCAATAGTAAAGGATTATAATATTGTCGGAGTTTTTACCGGTCATGGGCACAAGGATCTTTTCTGGTCGGTAAATGAGATACCCGGCATAATGACGGAAACCGTAATGGATGGTGGTTATTCGGTTATTGAAGTTGATAAGGCTAAAGGTGAATTAGTGGTTTATAACCGCTTAGTAGAGGGACAAACCTATACGGAATTTGCTCGCGTACCCTTTAAAAAGCCCGCTGTCAAATCGGCTGTTAAGATAACTTCACCGGAGCCGAATAAAAACATTTCCGGCAGTTCATTTTTATTAAAAGCCGACTTAATTAACTGGGCAGTGAGGCCCCAAAAAATAGAATATAAGCTGGAGGACTTTTCTTGGAAGCCTTTGGAGTTAGTTAATAATTCCTACCAAAAGGAAATAGACCTCACGGAAATAGAGGATGGTATTAGAAACATCTGGGTTAGAGCAGTACATACAAATGGTAAGGTGTTTTTAGATAGAGTGACCTTTAGGGTTAAGGAAAATGAGGACGTAAAAATTCTTTGGGAAACAAGCTTAACAGGTGGTGTTTTGCATGCCCCTAGTGCTAGTCAGCAGTTTCTTTATATCGGTGATAACAGCGGTAGTGTGTATCAGCTAGATCAAAAAACCGGGAAAAAGAACTGGCAGTTTAAAACAGGTGGGCCTATTACTGATACACCACACTTTGTTGATGGTAAAGTATACGTAGGCTCCAGTGATGGTAAGGTTTATGCCCTTAAGGCTACTAATGGTCAGAAGCAATGGGAATTCTCTACCGGGGGAGCAGTTATTGCAGCGCCTATAGTCAAAGGTGATAAAGTTTTTGTAGGCTCAAGTGATTTTAATTTTTACGCTCTAGATGCTAATACTGGAAAATTAGCTTGGAATTTTTCCACAGGTAACACCATCGCTAGTTCTGCTGCAGTAGGAACGGATACTGTCTATTTTGGCAGCTGGGATAATAATTTATATGCCGTAGATATTTTAACAGGTCAAGAAAAATGGCGTAAACAATTAGGCACCCAGGTTTATTACGCTCCTGCAGGCAGCTCACCTTTATACGTAAAGGGTAACGTATATATTAGTACTCCAGCTGGGAAGGTTCATGCCTTTGACGGAGAAACGGGCGAACAGCTTTGGGAAGTTAGTGCAGCTTCAGGGCTTTCTAATCCCACTGTATTAAATGGGGCAATCATATACAGCACCACCTCAGGTTCAATTTATGCTCTTGACCCTGAGACCGGAGAAAATGTCTGGCAGAATGATACTAGAGTTTCTGGATATCGCTCTTCTCCTGTACTTCATGGTGGAAATATTATTTTGAATGGACATAAAGGTAAAATAATCTCAGTAAATACTACAGATAATCCTGTTAACTGGACCATTAATTTAGGAGAAACGTATTTATTTAGCAACGGAACAGTTAATGAAAATCTCTTTTTTATAGGAACTTTGGAAGGCAAGGTAGTGGCTTTAGAAGCAGAGAAAGGTACTATGCCCAAACCTTTTCCTCTCATGGCAGCCTTTAGTGATGTACTGGAGCATTGGGCTAGAAAAGATTTAAATAAATTGGCTAAGATAGGTTTGGTTAAAGGATTTACAGATGGTTCATATCGTCCTGATAATCCTGTTACCAGGGCAGAATTAGCTGGGATGCTAACCCGCTATCTTAACTATACAGAACCAAGCAATTCCTTTAGCAGTAAATTCTCTGATTTAGAAGGTCACTGGGCGCAACAAGCCATTGCTGCCCTTGAAGAGCAGGGTATTGCAGGTGGTTATCAAGTAAAAGATAAAAGGGTGTATAAACCAGATGTAAAAATTACCCGGGCTGAAGCAGCAGTTATGCTGACTAGAGCTCTGAAAATTTATGCTCCTTCCCAGGAATTTGCATCTAGTTTCTCAGATATCAACAGCCATTGGGCAAAGGAACTAATCATGGCATTAGAAGAACAAAAGCTAATCAGCGGTTATCAGGATAATGAAAAGCTATTATTTAAGCCTGAAGGTGTATTATCTAGGGCAGAAATAGGTGTAATATTAGTAAGAATGGCGGCCATTAATAATTAAGGTTAAGGTTAAGGTTAAGGTTAAGGTTAAG
>JUEF01000060.1 GCA_000802045.1 Peptococcaceae bacterium BICA1-8 | reverse complement strand
TTCAATACGAAGCTTAAGGAAATGAATGCCTGGTTAAAGTCGGTAAGAAATATGTTTGAAATCAAGGAATGGTGGAAGATACTAGCGGCCAAACTTAGAGGCCACTACGAATATTACGGAATTAGTGGAAATTATGCAAGCCTGAGGGCTTATTATCGGGAGACCGGTAAGCTGGTATATAAGTGGATAAATAGACGCAGTCAGAAAAAGAGCATGAACTATGAACAATTTACGCAATACCTGAAGCGATTTCCTCTCCCCAAACCTGAAATCAAACATAATATTTATATCCTTGATAGAAATGTGTAAGTGAGTATTGATGAAGAGCCGGATGAGGGAAAACCTCAAGTCCGGTTCTGTGAGGGGCATAATAAGTCTCTTACGTTGGATGAGATTTAGATATGTCTACTCGACAGAAGTGAGAAGTGAGGGAGGGAGCATGAAAAATCCTTGTGGTATGACCCGTGCAAATATTCTTGAGGAAAAAGAGGTAAATGGGATTCATGTTTATTTTGGTACAGGGGTCAACCCGGTTAATTCCCCTGCTCAATTTTTTGTGGCCTGGGGTAAGGGAATTTTGAAAGGTAGTCTGATACATACATTTAATAGTGTACTCCTAGAAGAAGGAATTCTCTGGTTCGTTGATGAGGAAGAGGCTGAGGATAAGTATACCTCGATAGAAAGTTTTTAGTGGATGGCTACAATGAAAAAACTTATACTGTTATTTTGCATAGCGCTGTTTATATCCGCTTGTTCAACGAGCAACACAGATAGTTTACCTTTGGAACAGTCTTCTGTAGAAAGTCCAGTAGAGGAGACCACCGCATATATTCCTGACCATCTGTTGACATTAGAGGAGACCATCAAGCAATTTTTTGAACAGCAATATAATGCCTATACAGATCTGCAATATATTGATATCAGCTCTTTATTAGATATGAACCAAATGCGCAACCGCAATCCTCTTATATGGCTGGAAAATCTTATTCAGCGAAGAAGGTTGATATCGGAGCACCAGCTTTGCTATGTTGAAACAACTAGGTTCCCGTATAGTATCACCTATGAGGAGGAAGCTAAGGATGAGCGAATGGAGTTCTGGCGTAAAAGGGGTATACATGAGGAAGACGAGAAAATAGTGCATTTTACCCTAACTGGCGAAAAGGGATTGGGATATCCGCCTTTTTTGGCTATGAACGCGCAGCATACAATGGGTCTTAAGCAGATAGACGGTGTTTGGAAAATCACCTTTCACTATTACCCAGGCTCCAGCAGATTTAGAACTGATACTCCCCTTGTTTTACTTTCGGAGGAGGATATGCTTGAGGCTTTGATGGAAGAATTCAAGGAATTATCCCCGGCCACTTCGCCCGGTGAGGCAATTCCGGCAATTGCTACCGCTTATGATGGTGCGCGGGCAGTTCAATACGCGAGGACCTTCACAGAGTCGCCCAATCCTGTCTTTTATGATGTCGGTGACTGGATGGGAAACTGCGCCAATTTCACCTCTCAGTGTATATGGTATGGCTCTGAAATTAGTAACCAGCCTAGTATTGCCCGTCGGGAGGGTATGACCTCCCAGTGGTACGGGGGGCAGGGCGGTGGTTCTCCTGCCTGGGAAAGTGTTGAAAACTTTTGGAACTATGTAACAGCATCTCGGGGCCCCCAGGAACAGGGGCTACACGGTGAGGTTGTGGAAACAATTCTGCACCTAGAAATTGGGGGTATTATTCAAATACGTTCAGGACACTTCAGTAATACCGATGAGCGGTATAGCCATAACATGCTGCTTATTGACAGTTCTACCTTGCTACTGGCACAGAATTCTCCTGATTGCTTTGTTTATTATTCTGATCTGGTGAATGTGGAGACCCGCTTATTCAATCCCCGGTATTTGATTGAATAAGCGTGCCCCTACTTGTCCAATATACGCTGTAGTAAACGCTTAAGGAATGGCTTCTTAGTTGTGCAATCCTGGCTTTGCACGATCTCTGCGCTCTGTTTGGTATGGACCACAGCAGACTCATTAGAATGGGGCTGCACGGGTTTGGCGATTGCATGGACTGGTTTTGTGTTATCTTCAATCGGCTGATCCCTGTGCTTCTGATGCTGCTGAGGGGGCTTTGTATGAGAAACTTTCTTTTGAGGTTCTTTAATGGTCGGCTCTGAAGCAGCCAGAGGCGGCTTGTTTTTTAGAGAATTAGATTGTACCCATTCCTCGGCGCTAGCCCTGTGCTCATTGAAAAGTGCCTCCGAGGGCAATTCTGCTTCAGCAATCATAGCTCCGATATGCTCCTCTATCTCGTAGAGGCTCATGATATCTTCGCCTGTAACCAAACTAATAGCGCGCCCTCCGTGCCCGGCTCTACCGGTACGCCCGATCCTATGCACATAGCTGTCTTTCTCGAGAGGGACATCATAATTGATTACCAGGGACAAACCGTCGATGTGAATGCCGCGGGCTGCAACATCTGTGGCTACTAGTAAATGGAATTCTCCCCGCTTGAACTGCTGTATGGTTTTCATTCGTCTACTCTGAGGGATATCCCCATGCAGTGCCTGAGAAGTATAGCCCTTTCGGGATAAAAAGATTTGAACTCTATCGACAGCCATTCGTGTGTTGCAAAAAATTATACAGCTTTCCGGCTGTTCAACAAGAAGTAGGCGGTTCAACTGTAAGTTTTTTTCGTTATGATTAACGCGGAAGTATACTTGTTGGGTGGTATCCACTGTCTTGGTCTGAGATTCAATCTCAATAGTTACTGGATGTTTCATATACTCCCTGCAAATTTTACGGATTTCAGCGGGTATGGTGGCTGAAAAAAGGAGAGTCACCCTATTCTTGGGGAGTGTTCTGATAATTCTCACCACCTGATCTAGAAAGCCCATGTCCAACATCCTGTCCGCTTCATCAAGTACCAAAAACCGTATATGTTTAGTTACCAGATTCCCATGACGAATGTGATCATACACCCGGCCGGGTGTTCCAGCCACAATGGAAACCCCCTTTTTAAGGGCTTGGATTTCAACATTCATACTGTGCTGTCCGTATACAGCTGTCGTCTTATGCGGAAGATGCTTTGACATCTGTTTGAAATCGCTGTCTACCTGGACTGCTAGTTCCCGTGTCGGTGTGAGAATTAGACCTTGGGGTCCTGCCGCTTTGGGATCAGTCATTTGCAGCATAGATACGCCAAAAACAGCAGTCTTACCACTGCCCGTTTTAGACATGACAATTAGATCTTCCTGATTGAGTATATGAGGGATTGCTTTGCTCTGCACCTCTGTAGGTGTCTCAAAGCCCATCTCTTCTAGAGCTTTTAAAATGGGAGGTGAAATGCCCAGATCATTAAAATTATTTTTCATAATCATCTTCTTTCATTATTGCAAGATGCTTTAATTATAACATTTATTTCCGGTTTGTTCTAGGTGAGAAGGTGCTAACGTTTTTCATCGAACGGTTTATTATTAAGTAGGGGGAGAGGCTTTGCTAAAAATTGCTGCTAATCTAAATTTTTTATTTTGTGAGGTGCCATTTATGGAACGGTTCGCTAGCGCCGCTAAGGCTGGCTTTCAGTTTGTCGAGCTTATGTTTCCTTATGATTATAATGTAAGGGAAATTGAAGAGCAGCTAAATAAAAATAACTTAAAGCTGGTGCTTTTTAATTTGCCTCCAGGAAATTGGGCAGAGGGGGAACGGGGGATTGCAGTAGATGCTGCTCGAAAAGGGGATTTCAGAAAAGGGATAGTACAGGCTATTGAAATTGCAAAGCAGCTTGGTGTAGAAAAGATCAACTGCTTGGCAGGAAAAAAAACAGCCTATGAATCAGACGAAGTTGTGTGGCAAACCCTTGTGAATAATGTAAGCTTTGCAGCGGATGAATTTGCTAAGAACAATCTTAAATTATTGATCGAACCAATTAATCATTTTGATATGCCAGGTTTTTATCTGAATACTACCGGTCAGGTTATAAAGCTTCTTCAAGAAATAAACCGTTCAAATGCTTTTCTCCAGTATGACATCTACCATGCCGAGCGGGAAGGGGAGAAGCATAGTTTTATTTTAGAAAACTACTTTACAAAAATTGCACATATCCAAATTGCTGATAATCCAGGCAGAAATCAGCCGGGGACAGGTACTGCCGAAATAAAGTATGTATTAGCTGAGCTTGATAGGCTGGGATATGAGGGTTATGTTTCTATGGAGTATAAGCCTGTGCCAGACACATTAACCTCCTTGAACTGGCTTAACGAATTTGGCTACAGACTATAATTTCGGGGACGGTAATAAATAATATTCTGGTAACTGCTAAGTATAGCAATATTTAAAAAAAGTTAAATAACTTAATATAAAGAGCAAAATCTTAGTAACAAACGTCCCTCCTTTAACATAGGATGAAGCATCCAAAAGCAAAGGAGGGAAAGAATATGAAATTATCCGTTGAACTTTATACTGAAAAGCCTTTATTTATTAAGGATGATTCTTATGTAGAGATATCTCTTAGATCTCATGGATTTATCATCCCCGAGTCAAAGGGAAGTGACGTTTACAAAAATGGTTTTACAGCTCTAACAGGATCTAGGTTAGCTGGCATAGGTAGAAGTAATAGTTATAAAACTGATGACAGAGTATTAGGCTTAGGGACGCTAGAGGCAAGACCAGGGACGTATTTAGAATTGAATGAGGGGCAAATTGATGATGTACATGTAATATTTGAAACAAATATTTTACTTGATCCCGGTACTATTCGAGATATGTTCGGAATAAGGATCGTAGATAAAAGAGGTAAAGCCTTTGATATTCCTCTTGCAAGACCAGATATAGAAATATATTGGAATGAGAGAGGAAGATTTGTAATACCCATAACAGAATTCGTAAATAGTAAAATGCTAATAAAAGTATAAGTTCTTTGAGAATATAATGGTAATGCATTAAAGTGTGGTTATGCCACATTTTTTTGTTTTTAAAAATAAAAATAGTTATAAAAATTAATCGAAAATTCTAAAAAAAAAGAAGGAATATAAAATTATTTGTAGAAATAATAAATTCAATTAAAATATAAGTGGAGTGAGTGGAGCTGTTAATATGTTTTTTTCCTCCAACCTAAGTCAGGAAATAATAAAGATTAACAATCAGGTTAACCAGGAAGTTATCGGCTATGGGTTGGAACGTCAGAAAGTATATATAATGGAAAATATTATTGTAATTATTGCAAAAAACAAAAGGATTCCAGCACTGGCTACATTAGATAGTCGGGGTTTCTCCACTCTGGAGGTTAACTATATTCTTCTAACTGCATTTAAAACAAGGTTAAAGGAATTATTGGAAAATCAGTTTAATTTTAAAATTATAACAATTTTAAAAGATTATGATGTACAGACTGAAAGTGCAGGTACAATAATTGTACTGGAGGATCCTATTAAAACAATTTAACAAGGGATTGATGGGTAAGGGAACTTTATAAAGTGCCCAAACTTCATTATTAAAATCATACGACTGGCTGAGGGAGCTTGAGATTCAAGAGCCTGATATGACCGTCCAATGAAGAAATTAAGTTATAACTCCTAAAGGGTTATATTCTTAAACTTTCTTTTTTGGGCGTTTTTTGTTTTATGGCATTATTTATGCAATAAAAATTTAAAGGGAGGAATTTTTATGGAAAAGGTAGTAGTAGCAGATTTGGTACAAGCTCTTGACACCATCACAGGGGGGAGGTTGCCTAAAACTATTAGTGATTTGTACAATTCACAAAATCCTTTCGTTGTGGTGAAATCTTCAAATTTACCTGGTAAAGCTGTAACAGAAACACCAGGGCTGGTTTTTGGAGATCCAGAAATGGAAATTAAAAAGGTTGCAGTAATGATGACTATGACCGAGTCAGCAATTGAACTGGCAGGTTCCACAGATGTTAATGCCATATTAGCACACCATCCTATTGCAGATGCAGCCAATTCTGGTGGGGTTCTGATTAAGACATACCTTGGACTTTATAAAATTGCAGCATTGGAACTTCATGAAGCATTTCATGGGTTACATCCAGGTATTTCTTATATCCATGGACATGCTGCTTATCGTGTGGAAGTTGGGTACGGGGGAGTCTCTGGGAATATACTCTACGTAGGCAAGGCATTGGATGAAGTTAATACTCTAGGAGATATATTGGATAGAATTAAAGACTTCATGAATATCGATGCTGAATCAGAGTTTTTGAAAGCTGAGCAAGTAATTAGGAACTGTGTAGAGATTGAAGAAACAAGTGTAGCAGTTCAAGGGGAGATTCTTCTGGGCAAGAGGGATAGTAAAGTTGAAAATATACTCCATATATTTCCCCATACTGGCTTTAGCCCTCAACATCTGGAAAATGTTATGCGGGAAAATCCTGAAATTGATACTATCTTGGCATCGATTAGCAGGGTTAAAGCTAATAATCCTTTAGTAGTCAAAGCTAAAGAGTTAGGGTTAAATTTTATTGTTGGTAATCCACATTCTCTTGAAATATTTGAAAATGGAATGCCTTTAGCAAGGGCTATTAAAACCCTTTTACCTTCACTTGAAGTTGTTATCTTTAGGGAAAGAATGTGTTCAGTGCCTATTGATAAATTTGGAAGTGACAGCATCCAGAAATATGCAGATATGATTACAGAAAAGTACTTACTTAAAACAAAAAAATAGAAAGGGAGGTATCAATTTATAACTTTGTTTTATCATAAGTTTCGTTTGTTTTTATAAAAATTAAGGAGGAATAAAAATGTCGAAAATTGAAACTGAAGTAACGAACACTGGTAGAAAAACCCTGGCGGGTATTGAGTATGTTGGCCTAAGTCTAGTAGTACTATCCTTAATTGGTTTATTTTTCGGATCTAATCATATAGCTGGAATGTTTGATGCAATGGTAAATAAAGCATTTGGTATCTTTAATGTCTTTATCTTCGGTAAAAACATTGGGGCTGCTATTATAGTCAGTGTAATGACTGGTAGAATTCTTGAAAGGTTAGGATTTACAGATGCCTTAATGAGATTATTTGTCCCAATTTTAAAGTTCATAGGTATTAACTCTGCTGTTGTTGTGCCTGGTGTTTACAATATACTAGGAGACGTAAATGCAGCAGGTCGTATTGCAGGACCTGTTCTCATAAAAGCGGGAGCTACTAAAGATGAACAAAAAATAGCTATCGCCACAATGGTACAGGCTCCAGCTTCATTTTCCATTTTCATGTTAGGTATGCTGGCGCTAAGTATGGCGGGTATTAGTGTATTTCCAGTAGTAATAATTACATTATTTCTTCCATTGGTTTTAGTACCTTTTATATTAAAATTTATCTGGAGAGATACAAAGGCTGTTACATTAGATAGTTTACCAAGGTTCACCCCTACTACTCCTGCGCTACCTACAATCTTCAATGCAGCAAGGGAAGGTGCGGAACTTCTCTTCCTATTAATAATTCCTGCGGCTGTTGTAATTTTCGCAATCATAGGTGCATTAGAATACATTGGTATCTGGCAATATGCACAGGGCTTCTTAAATAGTGTTATGGGAGTTATGAAAATTGAACCTATAACCGGTGCTTTGACAATACTGGTTTCTAACACCCTGGCAATGGGAACTCTTGTTGCAAATTTAAAGGAGGCACCAATAGCTCCTGCGCTAGTTCTTGGTTCCTTTGTTTTAGCTAACTCAGGTTTTCCCCTTCAGGTTCCCTTTGGTCAGATTCCTGCAGTATGGGCAAATGTTACAGAACTTAATGAAAAAGAAGCTATGCAAGCAGCTGTTATAGGTGTACTCATAAGATTATTAACTGCAACACTTTGTGCATATTTATTGACTCCACTGGTAAGTTAGTAATAAAGGCCGTCGACAAATAGTCGGCGGCCTTTATTTATGGGTAACGGAAAATAGAATATTTTATAGCGCGCAGAATTTATAGCCAGCACCTTTAAGGGTCTTTATATAGACGGGTTTAGTGGGGTCTTGTTCGACTTTTCTTCGGATATTGCTGATGTGAACCATTACCGTCCGGTGATCTCCAAGACTTTCCGCACCCCAAAGTGTTTTAAACAACTGCTCGCTGCTAAATACGGTATTAGGGTTTTGAGCCAATAATGCCAGAAGTTGAAACTCCTTAGGGGATAAGGTGACAAGCTGTTCATTTACCACAACTGATAAACTTATTAAATCAATAGTTAAGCCTGGATATGTTAAGATTTTATCCGGGTTATCTGTATTTCTTGACATTCGGCTTCTGCGTAAATGGGCTTTTATCCTTGCTAATAGTTCCATTGCATCAAATGGTTTACTCATGTAGTCATCTCCACCTGCTGTAAGACCCATGGATTTTTCTATTGGTGTCCCTTTACAACTGAGAAAAATGATAGGGGTTGTTAGTTGTTTGCGAATTTCTTGGCAAACCTCAATTCCGTCTAACCCCGGCAGCATCATATCTAGGATGATCAGATCAGGATTAGCACTTAGAGCGTATGTTACTGCCTGTTTGCCGTCTGAAGCTTTTATTACTGTATAGCTTTCCTTTTCTAAATATAGGGTAAGCACTTCCTGGATATCCTCATCATCATCTACTATTAGTATTGTTTCGCCTGCCAAATTATTCGACCTCCTATTAGGTAACTTATGCTTAATCTGAAATCAAATCATTTGTGTCTTGGATGGGGAGGGTAAAGGAAAAATGAGTACCTTTACTTATCTCACTTTCAACCCAAATTTGTCCTCCATGGTATTCTACAATTTCCTTGGCGATGGCTAAGCCTAGTCCGCTGCTTTTGTGACTAATTTGTCTTGCTTTTGACACTTTATAGAAACGTTCAAATATATGAGGTAAATCCTCTTCGGGAATTCCTATTCCTGTATCTGAAACTTCTATCAAAAGTTTTTTCTTATCTTCGGTTAAATCAAAGTTAAGGTCAATGCTGCCTCCCTCCGACGTATGTGAAAGGGCGTTGCTCAACAAGTTTGTAAACACCCGATCTAATTGTTCTATATCTAAACTTAACATTAAATGTTCAGCCCAATTTGTTTCTTCGATATATCCGGGAGGATAATTAGTTTGAAACTTTACTTTGCTTGCTTTCATATCGAGGCTATATTTTTCTGCAGTACTCTTAATTAATAACTTTATGGAAATTGGATTAAAATTAAGCTTTAATTGACGGGATTCTAACTGAGACAATTCCATTAATTCTTGTACCATTTGGTTTAGACTAGTGACCTTTTCTATTACCCTTCCTAAATATTTTTTCTGTTGTTCTGGCTCTTTCACTATCCCATCTAATATGGCACCAACATAGCCTTTTATAGAGGTTAGAGGAGTACGCAGGTCGTGGGATATATTTTGCACCAGATGCTGGCGAGATTTCTCTGAATTGGAAACAGCTTGATAGGCTTTTTCTAGTTCCTTTTTTGAAGTTTCTAAAGCATGAGTCCGCTCTTTTACTTTTTTCTCTAAGCCTTCATTTAAATGTTGTAGCTCTTCTGTCATGAATTCTACCTTAGTAAAACTCTTGGAAAATTTCTTGGCTAATACCAAGGACTGGGCAAAAACAAATATCAACAATCCCCAAGAGGAAAGGTTTCCCCTTGTAATAAAGCTTCTTAAGAAGTGGTTGCCAGAATCGTTCAAGATGACACTGAGAAAAACAATATCATTGATGGTAAATAGAATGAGAACTAATACGCCTGCTCCAATTAGGTAAGAGCCCTCTCTTTTTTTATAACAGACAGAAAATAGGAAATAAAGGCAATAGGGTATTACCAAGGTTAGTGTAAACAACTGGTAAATTGAGTTAAATTGAGTAAATATTTTAGCTGATGTTAAGAGGACTAAGAGGGCAAAGCTTAAACCGAAAGCTTGAATAAAGTTATTTATACGGGATGAAATATCATTGGGGAAAATAGATTTTAAAAACATAAAAAGTAAAGGTACTCCTAAATAGTAAGACAAGGTTTGTAATTTATGAGCTATCTCCCAGCTAAAGCCAGGAAAAAGGTGAATAAAGAAGATTTCTCCTACTAATAAAGTTCTTATGCTGATTAGTAAGGAGTAAAGACCAAAGTAAAAAGTGGACCTGTCTTTGGTTCTAAATATGAAAAGACCGAGGTGGTAAAATCCAATAATAAATAAACTTCCGAAGAGGAAGAGCTCAAGAGCGAGAGTTCTAATGCGCTGTTCGCTGATTTGCGTTTCAGGTCCTATAAGCAGGCTTTCCAAAATTCCGCCGCTACGGTGTCGGAAATTTGCTACTTGGATAACCAATTCCATCGTATCGGTTTCTGGTTTTATGTACTTAACTTTAGGCAAATATTGGGGAATCATTTGATCTTTATTTATAGCTACTTTTCCATTTGAAGTTATAAGCTCACCATTAACCCAAAAATTATAAGAAGTAAAAATTCTAGGGATTTTAATTCCAAGTATCTGATCCTTGGGAGTATTTATTAACAGACGATAGGTGGCATAACCATCACCAGAGAGTTGTTCTCCATTAATTACATATTTATTCCAGGCCATGGGGACTGTTATCAGTTCCTTTTTTGCAGTTGTACTCGTCTTTTGAAAGTCTTCTGGAGTCAAAAGTTCCTGCCAATAAAATTCCCATTGACCGTCTAGAGAAACAATGCCATCCTGCTCCCAATTCCAGTCAGTTAAGTCTAAAACACCATTAGCTGCTACAGGCTTATCGGTGACGGCTTCAGCAGGGCTAAAACTGCAAGCTGATATTAATACAGTGAATAATAGGGTTGTTATAATTAATATTTTCAAAAAGTGCTTGCTGAACAAAACTCTAACCTCCACAGAGTATTTTTGCTTCTAAAGAATATTTGAGGTTAACTTAAGGTTGTGTTAAAGCTCTAAGTTATCATTTAAGAGTAAAATATATATATATAAAACATTTCGCTATTATCGTCATAATTCCTTTTGTTTTGGTGTTTAATATCAAAACTTGTCGTATTTAAAGAGTTCTTTAATAAAGGAAAGGAGCTTTTAATATGTTGGTACTAGGTAGAAGACCGGGTGAGTACATTGTAATTAATGATTCCATTATCGTTAAGGTTGTTAAAAGTGAAAATGGGGACTTAAGGTTGGCAATTGAAGCGCCCCAGGAAATAAATATAGTCCGAGGAGAAATTTATGAAGCGGAGAAGGAAGAGGCAAGTTAATATTAACTAATAAATCCACTGGATATCTGTTTTTTAAAAAGTTTGAACTATTAACGAGAAAATCTTATCCTCGTAAAAATAGTTCAAACTTTTTTTTGAAAAACTATAAAGTTTTTAAGAAAACTCACGATATTAATAGTAACGGGAAAATACTATCCCTTAAAATTTAATATTTTGTATTCAAGGACGATTTGTTAGGCCCTATTTTCTTTGCAGGAGGCAAAGATGTAGGCTAAACAAATCGTCTTTTTTAATGCAAAAAAACAAAAATAAGTAAGGACAAAAAAATTAACTTCAAGGGGGAAGGACAAAATGTTGGTTCTTGGTAGAAAGCCGGGAGAGTATGTAATGATAGGGGAAAATATTAAAGTTAAGGTAGTGAAAAGTGATAAAGGAGACTTGCGCTTTGCCATTGAAGCACCCAGGGACGTAAGTATTGTCCGGGGCGAGATTTATGAGGCCAGAATAGCAGCTGAAGGGGCCTAGGAAGCAAGTTAAGATAAAAGAATAATTAGATGTGATTTCAGGGACGAGTAATTGTCTATCAATCAGCAGGATGCTGAAAAAAGATAGATAACGATATTCGTCCTTTTAATCTATAAATCCCATATAAGTCAAGGTGGCCATAGGCTTATTGAGGAGCAGTTTTGCGAAAAAGGATGTTCGCAAAAAAAACAAATCTAGGGAGGAATTATTAATGAGAATTAACAACAACTTAATGGCAATGAATACCCATCGTCAGTTGGGTATGAACCAGGCAGGCGGTGCCAAGTCGCTGGAAAAATTATCTTCAGGCTTAAGAATTAATAGGGCTGGTGACGATGCAGCAGGCTTGGCAATCAGTGAGAAAATGAGAGGTCAGATTCGGGGCTTAAATCAGGCTACGAGAAATGCCCAAGATGGTATTTCCCTAATTCAAACTGCTGAGGGTGCATTGCAAGAAACCCATTCTATTTTACAGAGAATGAGAGAATTAGGAGTGCAGGCAGGTACAGATGTAGTTACTGACTCTGATAGACAAAACATTCAATCTGAGATTGATCAGCTAACTAATGAAATTTCTAGAATTTCCAACACTACTGAGTTTAACCAGAATAATTTATTAGCCGGTGGATTTAATGACAGAAGTATCCTAATTGGTGCAAACCAGGGTCAAAATGTTTCTTTTTCTATTGGCATGATGGATGCTAAGAGTTTAGGTGTAACTAGCGATGTAATTACTACAAATATCGCAAATGATACAGCAGGGATCAGTGCTGCCGTTCTTCGGGATGGCACTGGAGCAGCACAATATGCAGGTCAAACTATAGGAATCACAAGTACACTTTTGCAAGCTGATAGTGCTGGTCAACTCCAGGGCTCTAGTGCTGCCCAAACTATCAATGATGCTCAGGCAGCAAATGCTGTTGCAACAGCTGCTTTTGGTGCAGGTGCGGATGCAACTTCAGCGAGCATTAATGCATATAAAGAAATGAATACAGCAGCTACTTATGCAACTGGAGCTATTGATGCTAGCAGCAATGGTACTTTGACCGCGGCTAGTCAAGCTACTTATGTGACTGGAGCTATTGATGCTAGTTTATTGAAAGCAGCTACTGAAGGAACCTATGAAACTGGAGCAATTGATGCTAGTGCTTTGACTGCAACTGGCACACAAACATTTACCTTTACAACGGACGGCGGTACTACAGATTTTGATATTGTACTTACTGAAGGTGATGCAGCTGCTGTATTGGGTGGTACAGCTGACTGGACCATAACAGCCGACCGAGGTGCAGATGGTACAACATTAGCCTCAGCACTACAAACAGAACTTAGGACCGAAACCGGCGATGCTAGTTTAACAGTTGAATATGACACTGATACCAATACAATGCTCTTTACTACTGGCGCTACTGGCTCAGACCAAAGCATAGCGTTAACAGTTGTTGCTGATAGCGGTGACGTTGGCGAAACAGGTTTCGTTGGCGGAACTCCAAATGTAGGCACCGACGGGACAACTAACGGATCAGTTACTTTCAATTTTACCATGGCAGGAGTAAACGAAACTGCTGGTGTTGCTCAGCCCTTTGACATTGTTCTTTCTGCAGCGGAAACTGATTCTCTTACCGACGAAGACGGCTTAGCCGCGTTACTACAAACTAAGCTTTCCGGCTATGTGGGTGAGTCTGTAGCTGTTGCCAATAATAGTGGGGTACTAACCTTTACCACTGGTGCTACAGGAAGTGACCAATCAATTGTATTAAACTCAGTTGAGGATTCGGGCAGTGTTGCTCAAGCATCTTTTACTAACGGAGATGGAGCAACTGCTGGTACCACCGGGACAACAACCTTAAACTTTACCATGAAAGGTGTAAACAGTGATCTTGCCTTTGATATTACTCTTACTGAAGGTGTTGATTGGAATCAGACTTCTGACCAAGATGCCTCAAATGGAAGTTTAGCTGCAGCATTATCAACTAAACTTTCTGCAATTGCGGGTCAAACTATAACTGCCAATTATGATAGTACGACTGATGCCATGACTTTTCAAACTGCTGAAAAAGGCAGCGACCAGTCAATTGTATTAAACACAGTTACTAATGAAGCAGCTGCTCCTGCAGCAGGATTTACTGATGGTGTAGCAGCTACTGTTGGTACAGGTACAGGCTCTGTTGATGGTACCGGCTTCGGTAAGGTCAGCATGAGCATTGATGATACGGCCTTTAATGTTACTATTAATGAAAGTTCGACACTAGCCAATGTGTTAGATAATATTAATTCTGCTGCTAACACTGCTTTAGGAACTACTGGTGTAACCTATGCTAGTGAGGATACTGGTAATATAGTTATTACTTCAAATACCGATAGCACTGGTTCTACAGTTAAAATTCTAGGTGACTTTGAGTCTGATGGTACAACTTCTGCTAACGGTGCCCTTTTACAAAACCTAGGTCTATCTCTTAGTGCTACTAGTCAGACAGGAATGTCCGATGTTGGTGCAAGTGGAACAGCAGGAACATTTAGCTTAACTGTAAATGGTACTTCCTTTGATGTTACACTAGCAAATGGGAATACTATAGCCGATGTGACAACAGCTATAAATGCTGCAGCTGAAACTGCTGGCGTTATCGATAATGGTGATGAGCTGGCTATTAATAATGGTACAATAATTACTTTAACTACTACTGATGTAAAAGCCGGAGCTGGGACTGGTTCCAATGCCAATATCATTATTGGAGAAGACGAAAATGCGGGTAAAACTTTAGCAGCCATAGGACTTACTTCAGGAATATATAAGGGTGCAGATGCTACTTCCGGTTCTTTAAGGATATCTGTCGATGGTACTGAATTTTCAGTAGGGTTAATTGATGGAAGTGATGCGACTGCTATAGCCAATGCTATTAATGCTTCTGCTAATACCGCACTTGGAACCTCAAGTCAAAACTATGCCTCAGTTAGTCAAGGGAGAGTAGTTATTGAATCTCTTACATCTGGAAGCAATTCTTCAGTAGGTATTTTAAATGATAATACCTCCGGTAGAACAATTGAAGCCTTAGGCTTACAAGTGGGAACAGTTTCTGGAGCAAATACGGGGCAATTACAGGTTGTTGCTTCTGTGGGTGGTGCCTCAGAAAGTGTAGCAATTGACACGAATGCAGATATAATTAAATTTAGTCAGGCCTTTGCAGGCTTAACCTTAACAAAAGATGGGGGCCATAATACAGCTGGAACTGCTGATATTGCAACTTCTGTATTAAAGTCGGAATCAGCTACTATGACTACTGACGGACGTATTAAATCAGAAGCTAGCGTACAAAAAGGTATACTAGTGGATACAGCAGACGCTGCCAACAAAGCGGTTTCAGCGATAAATGATGCAATAACTAGTGTGTCTGATCAACGCTCAGCTTTAGGTGCTTTACAAAATAGATTAGAGCATACTATTAGCAACTTGGGTGCATCAGCGGAAAACTTACAAGCTGCTGAATCACGAGTCAGAGATGTGGACATGGCTGCCGAAATGATGCAGTTCACTAAGAACAATATCCTGCAGCAAGCAGCAACTGCAATGCTGGCTCAAGCAAACCAAGCACCTCAAGGAGTATTACAGCTCCTTAGATAATAAATTAAATTACTCAAAGGGTCAGGGGGATTTCTCTCTGACCCTTCATAAATTTTGATAGGTAATATCCGATATGACATTAATCTCTCAGCCATAATTTTCATAAAAGATTATATTTTTCTTTGATAACCTTGCTTACTTCGACTATAGTTTTATATACTAAAGTAGCCAACTCTTCTGGGAGACTACCGGTACCACAGCTTGGAGTAATAAGAACCTGCTGTAATAGGGTTTCTTTATTAATACCCTTTTGCACTAATATATCCACTTGCTGCTCAAATAAAGCTACTAAACTATCAGTAGTCTCATGATGCAGCTTTTCAGATGTTGGCACAATGCCAAAGGATAAGATGCCACCTTTAGCCAAAAATTCATTAATTTCCTTTGTGTAAACACTCATAGAAGAAAAATACTCATAAGCATCAAAATTGACAACTGCCAAATCTAATGAAAATAATAACGGCCATTCGGTACCTGCACAAGTATGACTACCTACTCGAGCACCTGTTGAGCTTATTGCCTCAATTACCTGATTGAGTTCATTAATGATCCCTTCCTTTGTTAATGTAATATAGGTTGATGAGCCTAAGGAGTAAAGACCGGGGTCATCGATAAATATTATTACCGGCAAACCTAGTTCCAGTAGTTTTTTACTCTGCCATTTTCCAGCCAAGGCTAGGGTTTTGGTTAATACGTCCCGTAGCTGGTCATCATAAAAACTGGCTTTTTTATTACTATCCGTTACTTGTAAGCCTAAGGTAAGTGGACCGCTAACCTGACCTTTAATAATTTTAGCCTCGGCATAAAAGCCGTCTTGAACCTTTTCGGTGAATGAATAAAACCCTTTGGCAGAACCCTCTGCAAAGCCAAACCTGGCCAAAGCAGCATCATTTCCTTCAACGGCTTCTAAATACAGTGAGTAAAATTCAGTCAGTAAATCAGTAAAATCCGATCTTTCGGTATCAAAATAGGGGGTTTTGCCTCCTTCAACTCTTACCAGGCCTATATCTATCAGCGGGGTTAAGTATTGATTGATAAATCCCTCAGATTCACCTAGCTTGGGTAATTGTGGCCAGTGGGGAATCAATGGAAAGGTCTTTTTTATTAAGTGGTGGCTGGATGAGACATCATTTAATGGCAGGCTGCCTATCCCGGTTATATTGCAACTACCTAAAACTTTCATTATCTTAACTCCTTTTTTATTCAGAATATCTAAGCTATTCGCTATTATTACCATATTTCCTTTTCAGCATGCCGTGCCGGTTTGAAACATATAATCTATTATTTTGGAGGAGAGATAGCATGAAAATAGTATCATGGAATGTTAACGGGTTTAGAGCCTGTCTAGGAAAAGGCCTGGTAAATTATTTTGACGAGGTAGATGCCGATATTTTCTGTGTACAGGAGATCAAACTGCAGGAAGACCAGATCAGCTTTGATCTGCCGGGTTATTTTCAATATTGGAATTATGCTCAAAAAAAAGGTTACTCTGGCACTGCGATTTTTTCAAAGCTAAAGCCCCTTAGGGTAACCTATGGTTTAGGGGTGGACAGATATGACCAGGAAGGACGGGTAATAACATTGGAGTACCAAGATTATTACCAGGTAAATGTATATACTCCCAATTCCCAAAGGGGACTAACAAGGCTGGACTACAGAATGGAGTGGGAAGATGCTTTTAGACATTACTTGATAGATTTAGATAAAAAAAAGCCTGTAATATTCTGTGGTGATTTAAATGTAGCTCATCAGGAGATTGATTTAAAAAATCACAAAACAAATAAAAAGAATGCAGGGTTTACTGAGGAAGAAAGGGGAAAAATGACGGAATTATTAAGTGAAGGCTTTGTTGATACCTTCCGGTATTTATACCCGGACCGGGAAGATGCCTATACCTGGTGGTCTTATATGAATAATGCTAGGGAGAGGAATATTGGTTGGCGGATAGATTATTTTATTGCTTCGGAACGTCTGAAAGGAAAAATCAAAGATTTTGAAATACATTCAGATGTCTTAGGGAGTGACCACTGCCCCATAGCATTAGAAATTGAAGTGTAAAGGAGTGAAACAGTGGATATTTTTAAATATGGACAAGAGGAAATGGAATACCTGAAAAAAAGGGACAAAAAACTTGGTGCTGCTATTGAAAAAATAGGCTTGATTAAGCGTAAGATTACTCCTGATCCTTTTACTGCTGTTATTTCTTCCGTTATCAGTCAGCAGATTTCAACTAAGGCGGCGGAAACTGTGTTGAATAGATTATCTAAATTGCTTGAGAACATTACACCAGAAAATATTGCCCAGAAAGACCTGTCTGAAATTAAAAGCTGCGGTATGTCTGAGCGGAAAGCCAGATACATAACAGGTATTGCAGAAGCTTCTTTATCCGGCGAAGTAGATTTTAATTCACTTGATACTTTAACTGATGGGGAGGTAATAGAAAAGCTATCCTCACTCAATGGAGTGGGTATCTGGACCGCCGAGATGCTGCTTATTTTTTCACTCTGCCGCCCCGATATAGTAAGCTATAATGATTTGGCTATTCGCAGAGGAATGATGAAGTTATACGGCCTAAAGGAACTGTCTAAGGAAGACTTTAGAAAATATCGGAAAAGGTATTCCCCATATGGCTCAATCGCGTCATTGTATCTTTGGGTGCTTTCTGTCCAATAGACTGAAGAAGCTAGGGATATCCCTAGCTTTTAATATCTAGTGGCTAGAATTTTTCTTTCTATTTCACCAATTTGATCTATTTCAATTTTATCAAGCTTTGCGAATATTAGCTGGCGGTATTTTTTACTAATACTAGATTTATCCTTAAGATTTTCTTCCCGAACATCAGGCCAGTATATTTTTTTTTGCTTATAAAAAATGTCATAATCGACAACCCTCGTCCCATCATCGAGATACTCTAGTCCTATTAATAATTTTTTAATGGTTTTAGGTTCATAAAATGTAAAGAATCTTATGCGGTAGATGCCTACAGTTTTAAAGATAAGGGCAGTATCTTGACCCCAGGACTCTCCTAATATAATTCCCAGTTCTAGAAATTCGATAACTTTCAATAAACGCTGATAGTGGAGCATATATTCTTCGAATTTATCATAAATCTTAATTTCTAGTTCATACCAATCCTTGTTACCTAATCCTTCATTTAGATACTTTAAGCCATGTATCCGAATGCTTCTCCTTAAGGGTGAATATTTTTCCTCAATGAAAAGGGTTTTTTCATATAGATCACTAATACTTATTTTTTTATTCAAAGGCTGCTCTGTAAGAGCTAATATAGTCCCTTTACTATTATGATTATCAAGCATTTCCAAGAAAGACCCCGAGGTAGCTGTATGGTCTTTATTAATTTCTTCAATTACTTTTTCGATATCCCCTAAAGCTCTCATTATGAGTATTCTAGGAGCTATCCTAGTATGACTTACTAAGTTGCATTTCCCGTCATTATGAAGTGAACATAAAATCATATCAGAATCCTCATTGATTAAAAAAATATATTTAATATCCTCAATATGGACAATTTCCGTTAATTTCTCTACAACTAGGATAATAGTATATTCTTCTGAAGACTCCTCAAAGGCTTGGTCAAGGGTACATTCTAAAGTGGTAAAATACTCTTCAAGATACTGTTTTAATTTTTCAATAACTCCACTTTCCATTATTAATATTTTAGGACCACTTCTAATTAATGATAACATAGTAACTATCATTCCTTTCGCTATGTTCAAGGCATAGAAAATCATGAAAAATTCTTAATTTTCCATTCTCCATTCTCAATTATTTCACGCAATCTCCTCCACTACATTCCTATTTTAAATTTACCTAAGCGGCTTTCATTTGTTCCTATTGGATAAGGTAAAGAAAATACCTTTTTGCTGTTAAGGGCAATAATATTTATGCTCTGAATACCATTTAAAAAAACTTTACCGTTAATAATTTGGCTACCCAAGGATATATCATGACCAAATAAGTTGAATCTGCTTGGAGAGATAATTGAATCATTACTATAATGGCTAATTTTAAGGTGAATATTTTCAATGTTTATTACTGCATTCTTTTCATAAATGGTGCTTCTTTTAATCAAATTACAGACAATATTTTTATTGTCATGATTACCCAAAGTAATATGTATTTCTTTGGCTGATGAACTTTCTAAAATTTCTATTAAGTCGCGGGCGCCTTTTGTGTATTCATCAATTCTGGAGGGATATATACTTAGCTTAATATTATCAACTAGATCGCCAGTATGAATAATATATTCAGGCTGAATTTTCTTTATTATCTTTTTTAGCTGGGAATAAAGAACGGCAGGTGTATCAGAGATGTGTAATATTTTTGGTTCG
Organism: Peptococcaceae bacterium BICA1-8; assembly: GCA_000802045.1. GTDB lineage: Bacteria > Bacillota > Peptococcia > Peptococcales > BICA1-8 > BICA1-8. The sequence continues at coordinate 7,480 of JUEF01000060.1, read as the reverse complement.
GGATTATCCAGTAATTTTCTGGATAAATATACACTACCTAAAGTATAAAACAGTCCAGCTTTTATTTTCTCCATATCGATTTCCTTTCCTGGAAAAATAGTAAAGTATGGAAATTTAATTTAGTTAATTATAAAAGGGAAAAGGTCTTGCATGCATTTAAATTCGGTTTATTGCGTTTGATTCCTCTAATATATGGATAAAACTTTTCATGAACTTGGGCCAGTACTTAATCCGGACTTGCTTTTGGAGTGCATAACTGGATTCTTTTTGTAGCATTTACAAATAAAAGCTTTTTTAATTGAGGCCTATTTTTTATGTTAACTTTTTTAAAAGTCTGGAAATTTTGCATTGTATATTTAATCAAATACTGCTAATCTAAAACTAAGTAAACTAAAAAGGTGACATTGGTATACTTGTACATTTATATGTCAAAAACTTTCGCGTTGAGGAGGAAGGTTAATGGAGAAGAAAAAGAGAGTTGTAGTACTTATAATAGTGTTAGCCGTTTTAACTGGCTCTTTCTGGGCCTGGCAGACATATTTTAAGGTTGAGCAGGAAGAAATTCAGGCCTCGGGTACAATCGAAGCTACTAGTGTAGACCTCCATGCTAAGCTAGCTGGATCAATTAAATTTCTCGGTATAAAATCAGGTGATCCGGTTAAAAAAGATCAGCTGGTGGCTGAATTAAGCCGCAATGACCTGGTTGCCCAGCGGGAAAGAGATGAATTAAACATATCGAAAGCAGAGGCAAGCTTGGCTGACTTGCAATCAGGTGCTAGGGTTCAGGAGATTAAAGAGGCTGAGGCAAACATGAATATTGCTAAGACTAATCTAAAAAGGGCAGCTGATGATTTTGCAAGGCAGGAAACCCTTATTGAGGCTGGAGCCATTACCCAAGTAGAGTATGAGAAGGCTCAGACGACCCTGGAAATCACTAAGAATCAAGTACAGGCCGCTGAATCCCGTTTTAGTCTTTTACAGGCTGGTAGTCGCAAGGAAGTGATTAACACCGCCCAGGTAGAAGTAGACAGGAATAAAGCTATTCTTAAAGCTACAGATGCCATGTTGGAAGATCTGAAAATTTACTCACCCCTTGATGGTGTGGTTTTGTCAAAAAATTATGAATTAGGAGAGTATGTGACACCAGGTACTTCTATAGCTACTGTTGTTAATCTAGATGACCTTTGGATTAGGATATATATACCTACCGATGATCTGCCTCAAGTAACTCTAGGTCAGAAGGTTTCCTTTACAGTCAGTGGGTTAGCTAAGAGTTTTGAAGGTGTTGTTGAAGAAATAGCTACTAAGGGTGAATTTACACCCAAAACAATCCAGACTAAAAAGGAACGGACAAATGTGGTTTTTGCTGTAAAAATCAGAATTAACAGCGAAGAAGGTATCTTAAAGCCAGGTATGCCTGCTGATGTGAGTTTCCCCGGAGGCGAACAAGATGATTAAAGCTACCGGTGTGAGCAAATCCTTTGGCTCGATTCAAGCTGTAAGAGCAGTGGATTTGCACGTAACCAAACAAGAAATTTGTGGTTTAGTTGGTCCCGATGGGGCGGGGAAGACTACTTTAATACGTATGATCTGTGGGCTTATTACACCTGATAAAGGACAGGTCGCCATTTTAGGTGTTGCACCAGAAATGCTGGCCGAGAGGGAAAACTTTGGCTATATGCCCCAGCGCTTCAGCCTGTATGGAGACCTGACAGTAATGGAGAATATCAATTTTTTTGGTGCTATGTACAAACTAGATAAGAAAATCATTATTCAACGAGCTGATGAGATACTGGCGATTACTAATCTTATAGAATTCAAGGACCGTTTTGCCGATAATCTTTCAGGAGGGATGAAACAAAAACTGGCTCTTACTTGTGCCCTGGTGACCCGTCCGAAAATATTGATTTTGGATGAGCCTACCTATGGTGTAGACCCTGAGTCCCGCAAAGAATTCTGGAGGATTCTGTATCATCTTAATAAAGAGGGCATGACCATATTGATTTCTACACCCTATATGGATGAAGCTGAGCTTTGTACTAAGGTGGCATTTATAGATCGAGGTAAGGTAGTGAAAATTGATTCACCCCAGGGTCTTAAAGAAAGGTTTCCTTTTACTATCCTGGAACTGCAGGTCGAGATAATAAACAAAGCTATCCTCCAAAATATAGCTGGGGTGCAGGATTCCTACTTTTTCGGAGACCGTTATCACCTGGTGCTGGAGGAAACTACAACAATAGATGATGTTCAGCAGGCTCTAGAACTGCAGGGGGTTCTTGTTAGGTCCCTTAAGATAATCAGACCTTCTATGGATGACATCTTTGTTTCACTGGCAGAGAAAGAGGTGGTCTAATGGAATATGTTATAGAAACTCGGGATCTGACCAGGGAATTTGGTAAATTCACAGCCGTAGACAGGCTTAATATTAAAATAAAGCCTGGAGAAATATATGGTTTTCTTGGACCAAATGGGGCAGGAAAATCTACGGTCATTAGGATGCTGTGTGGTATTCTGGAACCCACTCGAGGGTCAGCCACGATTTTAGAATATGATCTTTTGCGGGAAACAGAAAAAATAAAGAACTACATTGGCTATATGTCCCAAAAATTCAGTCTCTACGATGACCTTTCAGTTTTGGAAAACTTAAATTTTTACGCCGGTATTTATAGCATTCCTCGGGAAGTGCGACAGGAGCGTATAGCAGAGATGTTAGCTATGGCTGGTTTAACAGGTCGTGAAAGGGAACTGGTAGCTAATCTCAGTGGAGGCTGGAAGCAGCGGCTAGCCCTAGGCTGTGCCATTATCGCCCGTCCGGCAATAATCTTTTTGGATGAACCTACCAGCGGTGTGAGTCCTACCAGTCGAAGGATGTTTTTTAATATTATTCAGGAATTAGCAAATCAAGGAACAACTATTATGGTTACAACTCATTTTATGGATGAAGCCGAGCGCTGTCATAAAATTGCTTTCATTTCAGCCGGAAGGCTAATGGCTGTAGGTACTCCCGATTACTTGAAAAGAAATACGCTAGAGGGCTTCCTGGTGGAATTAGCCATACCCCAAGCTATGGAGAAAATTAGTGCCTTTGAAAATTTACCCTATGTTAAGGATTGTACCATTCATGGTCCTTTGCTCCATGTTTTGTTGGATGATGAAAAACATATTGGGGCTTTGCGGGATTTTTCCGGAGTAGAACCTAGACCCATAGTTCCATCTCTAGAGGATGTATTTATAGCATTAGCTAAACGTCAAAGGGCAGGTGAGAGTAATGCATAGAATAATAGCAGTGTTACACAAGGAATTTTTACAAATGCGTCGCGATAAAATGACCCTGGGGCTAGTTTTTATGATCCCTTTAGTCCAGCTTTTGCTCTTTGGTTTTGCTATCCAGACAGAAGTTAAACATATTTCTACAGTGGTCTTTGATCAATCCTTAACCAGCGAAAGTCGCAGTTTATTGGAATCTTTCAGTGCTTCGGGTTATTTTGATATTACGTATGTAGTTGATGAGTATAGTGATGTGAACAAAATGATAGATAGTGGTCAGGCAAAGGTAGGGATCGTTTTCCCCCCAGATTTTGCTACTAGTGTAAACCGGGGTGTTCCAGCACCGGTGCAGGTTTTAGTGGATGCAAGTGACAACATGGTTGCCAATCAGGCTATTGCTATAGCCAATTCTATTGGGCTCATTAAGTCTCAGGAGATGCTTACCAAAAAAGTTAAGCTCTCTGGTCCACCTTATGATATAAGGGTTCGCCCCTTGTATAACCCTGACGGAATAACGGCTTATTATATGGTGCCGGCCATCTTGGGTGTTGTGGTAACAATGACCATGGTTCTTCTTACAGCTATGGGTATTGTCAGGGAAAGAGAGCGGGGTACCCTAGAACAGTTGATGGTAACACCAATCAAACCCTTAGAGCTAATGATCGGTAAAATATTACCATATATTGTCCTGGGTTATTTGCAAATTACTGTGGCATTGATTATAGGTGTTACCGTTTTTAGCGTCCCTATTAGGGGAAGCCTCCTGGAGCTGTATATATTAACCCTCTTTTTCATTACAGCTTCTCTGGGGCTGGGCATCCTGATTTCCAACGTGGCCAAAACTCAAATGCAGGCCATGCAGATGGGCTTTTTCGTCATGCTACCTAGTATTATGCTGTCGGGTTTTATGTTTCCTAGGGATGCCATGCCCCGCTTTATTTATTATCTCAGCAATGTGATACCCCTTACTTACTACCTGGATATCATTAGGGGCATAGTATTAAAGGGTATTGGCTTCCCCTACCTGGTAGGGCAGGTAGTATCCCTGCTAGTCTTCTCCGTGGTACTACTAATTGCTAGTACTCTGAAGTTCAAGAAAAAAATAGCTTAATAAGCCACAGAGGCTAAGGCTAAGGCTAAGGCTAAGGTTAAGGTTAAGATTAAGATTAAGATTAAGATTAAGATTAAGATTCCGCTTCGCTAGAATATACTTTCAAAAATCTAACGGAATGAAATGCAGTGAAATCTTAATCTAGCGAAGCGAAATCTAATTTTCTTTTCTTCTCAACCTCAACCTTAGCCTTAATCTAGCGAAGCGAAACCTTAACCTAGCGAAGCGAAACCTAAAACTGGCGGAGCCAGTTTTTTGAGGGGGTGTTACTATCAAAGCGAGAATTCTTTCTGCCTTTCTGGAGCTTTCCAGGACCAAAGGCTTTTATAGGTTGACCATGGATGACTTAGCAGCTGAGGCTGGCTTGAGCAAACGTACCCTTTATCGGTATTTTCGCAGTAAGGATGAAATAATTGAAGCCGCCTTGGATAAGTTTATGGGGGAAGTGGCTACAAAGATTGAAGAATTTGTTTCCACTCATCACAAGCCAGATGAAATCATGGCCCACATGCTGCACAACATCTTACATCATGTGGGGCGCATAATAAACAATCCCCTAGTGCTTGAAGATTTACGCAAGCACTATCCCCATTACTGGAGAAAAATTGATGACTTTCGCATGGAAAAGGCCCAGCACATCATTAATGCCAAATTTTTTATGGACGGCAAAAACAAGGCTAATATAAGGGATATTGATCCCCGCATTATAACAACTGCGGTATTGGCCTCAGTCCAGGCAGTAGCCAATCCCGAATTCATCATTACCAATGGCTTGACCTTTGAAGATACTATTAAGCAGCTAATGGAGTTTTTTCAATACGGTTTCATGAAAGAAGAAAAATGAAAGGCGGCTTCGAACACGTTTTCGAGGCCGTCTTTTTATATGTGTAAGTTTATGTAGTAGTTTTTGAGATTATTTTAAATTAAGGATAAGCATTAAAGGAAATGGATAATAAACTTAAGGCATGCAAAAAATAATTTTGATAGAGATTGGAAATTGGAGTGAAAAGGAGAATCTAAATGTGAACGTTATTGAAATAAAAAACCTGACCAAGTATTATGGCAAAGCTAGAGGAATTACTGATGTGAGTTTTAATGTTGAAGAGGGAGAAATTTTCGGCTTTATTGGTCCTAACGGTGCAGGAAAATCAACAACCATTAGAACTTTATTGTCACTGATCTACCCGACAAGCGGAAGCGCTAAAATATTCGGGAAAGACTGTATAAAATATGGGCCAGAAGTAAAAAAGGAAATAGGTTACTTGCCATCAGAAATTTTTTACTATGACAAAATGAAAGTTATAGATTTACTAAAATATTCAGCCAGCTTTTATAAAAAAGAGAGTATTAAAAGAATTCATGAATTAGCTGAAATCATGAATTTGGATCTTAATAAAAAAATTGATGACTTATCTTTAGGGAACAAAAAAAAAGTTGGTATTGTTCAGGGATTACTCCATGAACCAAAACTTATCATCCTTGATGAACCTACTAGCGGATTAGACCCGCTTATGCAACAAAAATTCTTTGATTTACTATTAGCTGAAAACAAAAAAGGAGTTACTATTCTTTTTTCTTCTCACATTCTCAGTGAAGTTCAGAGATTATGTAATCGTGTTGCCATTATTAAAGAAGGAAGAATTGTAAAGGTTGAAAAGATAAGCACCTTAAAAGAAACTAACCACAAAAAATTTAAAATAGAGATAGGGGCGGAACTAGAAAAGAATTATTTTAATATTGCTGGTGTCAGCGATTTAGTGGTTAAGGATAAAATGATAAGCTTCTTATATAGAGGGAATATCAATTCCATAATAAAAAAGGTTTCCGAAATAGAACTTATAAATCTATGGGTAGAGGAACCAAACCTTGAAGAGATCTTTATGCATTACTATGAAAAGGAGGCCTAAAAGCTATGAATATGTATCTGCATGAATTGAAGGCTTATCGGAAATCCACTATTATTTGGACACTATCCTTAGTTGGGTTGACTGTTCTTTTCTTTTCAATGTTTCCCGCTATTTCTCAGGAAGCGGAAGAGTTTAAAAAGGTAATGGAAGGCTTTCCAGAGGCAATAAGATTGGCATTAGGTCTTTCTGTAGAAAATATAGGTTCAATTTTAGGATTTTATTCTTATGTATTTTTATATATTTCACTTTGTGGAGCAATTCAGGCTATGAATTTAGGTGTGTCCATTGTATCTAAGGAAGTACGTGAAAAAACAGCTGACTTCCTTTTAACAAAACCTGTTACCCGTACCCAAATTATGACTGCAAAGCTTTTGGCAGCTTTAACCTCATTAGTAATCACAAATGTTTTTTACTTAGCAGCTGCAACAACTATGGCATCCCTAGTAGCGACACAAGAGTATAGTACAAAAATATTCTTGATGATATCTCTCACATTGTTTTTTCTTCAGCTTATTTTTCTGGCTTTAGGAATAATAATTTCTATTGTGGCTCCTAGGATTAAATCAGTACTTCCAATCTCTCTAGCAACTGTTTTCACGTTTTTTATCATTAGTGCCTTAGCTTCTACTACTGGCGATGATGCTTTACGTTATCTGACTCCCTTTAAGTATTTTGACCTAGCCTATATTATGAAAAATTCCACTTATGAGGCTTCCTTTATTATTGTAGCCATAGGATTTATTGCTGCAGCGATTACGGTCAGTTACTTTATTTATAGTAGAAAGGATATCCATGCAGTTTAGGAGGGTTCAAGTTATGAACGTATTTATTAGAGAAATGAAGTCCAATAGGAAATCCCTGATTATATGGTGCATTGGGATATTCTTACTGATTGCTAGTAGTATGGGAAAATATGCTGGTTTGTCAGCCTCTGGTCAATCAATGAATGAATTACTAGCTCAAATGCCAAAATCTTTTCAGGCTATTATGGGTATTGGTACCTTCGACTTATCAACACCCATTGGTTATTATGGAGTACTTTTTGCTTACTTGGTTGTTATGGCAACTATCCATGCTACAATGCTGGGAGCTAATATAATTTCTAAAGAAGAACGAGAAAAAACAGCAGAGTTTTTGTTTGCAAAACCTGTTTCAAGGAATAGGATAATAACCTCAAAACTATTGGCTTCCTTTG
>JUEF01000059.1 GCA_000802045.1 Peptococcaceae bacterium BICA1-8 | reverse complement strand
GCTTTAATGCACATTTTACAGACAGTACATTTTTCTTCATCAACTTTAATTGCACCAGTATTTTCATCTTTACTTAAAGCACTAACTTTTGTAGGACATGCTTCAATGCATAGAGCATCAGCACATTGCCGACAGACAAGGGGATAATCCATATAGTCTACATGACTCCGCATTACTGTTATTCTCGATTTTTTTGGATTTCCTATTTGGAAATGACTCATACTGCACCACTGTTCGCAAATTCTGCAGCCGACACACTTCTTTGCATCAGCTAGTAATACTTTACTCATCCTATCTACACCTCCGTTATATGGCTTGGTTAAATAAATTAATAATATCCTCTGTATTTGTTTTCCTAGGATTGCCATTAGAACAAAAACTATTAATAACATCCTGAGCCATATTTTCAATTAAATCATAATCTATCCCTATTTCTGTCAAAGTAGTCGGTAATCCAATATTAAAAACCAACTTTTGTACAGAAGATACTGCCTTGGTAGCTCTATCCATTACTGAAAACCCGGTAACTTCTTCGCCCATCAATTCAGCTATTAGTGCATATTTATCTGGATTAGCAATTAAATTCCATTTCATTACATGGGGTAGCATTATGCCACAGGCAATGCCATGGTGAATATTAAGATACCCCTCCAACGGTTTAGCCATAACACTTACATTTCCGTTTTCAGAATTTAAAGAACCTACTGCAGATAATATAGATGCTAGCTGTATCTTAACACCATAATCCACATTACTCGGGTCAGCTACGAATTGTCTCAAACTAGAACCAATTAGTCTTATAGCTTCGATATTTAAAAGGTCTGTAACCAAGGTTGCTTCCTTCGAAACATAGCATTCAATTGCTCTAGTTAGCGAATCAATCCCTGTAGCTGCTGCAATTTCAATAGGGAGTGTCGCTAAAAGCTGCGGATCGAAAAATGCTACTTTAGGAGCAATCTTATGACTAGAAATAATAAACTTATGATTATTATTTACTATTAATGTTTTAAAACTCACTTCCGCTCCTGTACCTACTGTAGTTGGTATAGCTATTAAAGGCGGGATATCCTTGTCTAATTTATCTTGGCCCTCATAATAACAGATAGGTTTTCCGTGACTAACCTGAATTCCAATTGCTTTAGCAGCATCTATTGTGCTTCCACCACCTAAAGCAATTATTCCATCACAGAAATTGTTTAGATATTTATGAGACCCTTTTGTTATTATTTGGGAGGTTGGATTTATTATTACTTGACTGAAAATTTCATATTCCATATTGCTTTCATTTAACATGCGTTCAATTATTTCTGACAAACCAGAGCAAACAACTCCCTGATCTGTTACTATCAGCGGCTTACTTATCTTTAATTGTGTTATCTCTTGAACGATTGTTTCAATAGAACCAATACCAAAAATAATTTTGGTTGGAACTGAAAAAACAAAAGGCCTTTTTAAATCTTGGAAAAAAGGAATTTGCATTGTCACCAATCCTAATTAAAGTTTTTTTGCAAAATATATTTTATGGTTGCAATAAAATCTTGAGCGATTCTTGTGCTGCCATCATAACTTCAAAGCCTTTTGCATGCTCATCAAGTGATAAACGATGAGTAATTACTCGAGGAAGCTCTTTTAGTTCTGGCATTAACCGAGCAGCAGTAACAAAATCACTTTCTGTATAAACCCTAGCTCCAGCAATATTTAGTTCTCTTAAATTTACTTCCCGTAGGTTTACGCTGGCTAAATCCCGATGTACACCAACCATAATTGCCGTACCACGAGTTCTTAGGAGTCCCGTCATTTGGGCAGAAGTTACTGCTGCGGCAGCAGCCTCAAAAACAATGTCTGCGCCAATACCGTTAGTAAGTTCTAACACTTTTTCTTTTACGTTATTTTTAGCATCTATTACTTCGAATCCCATTTCTTTAGCCTTTTGTAAACGAAATTGACTCATCTCACTAATTGCAACCAGACCTGCTCCCGCTGCTTTAGCAGCAAAGGCTACCATCAATCCAATGGGTCCTCCTCCAAGGATTACAACTTTATCACCTAATTTTAGACCTGACCGCGTTACCGCATGTATCCCAACCGCAAGGGGCTCTGCTAGAGCAGCAGTATCTAATGGAATCTCGTCGGATATTTTTATCAACTGATATGGTTTTACCTTTACATATTCTGCAAATGCCCCATCAGTATCAATCCCTATTAGTCCCAATTTATTGCACACATGAAAGTTTCCCCGTCGGCAGGGATCACATACTCCACAGGATATTAGAGGATTTACGACTACTCTATCTCCGGTTTTCCATTGATTAGAACACTCTTTGCCTATTTCAGCAACTTCCCCTGACATTTCATGACACATAATCAATGGATATTTTACCCGTTCATTATTCCCGTGGTAGATATGGATATCACTTCCACAAATACCGCCGTAAGCTACTTTTAGCAAAATTTCATCAGGACCTATACAAGGTCTTTCAGCATCTTCAAGTTCTAATCGCTTAGGAGCTATTATTTTTAAGGCTTTCAAGTCGAACACCTCCCAATCAGGGATATAATAATTTTTCTTTATTTTACTAGAAATTCATTAGAAGGTGGTGGCTAATACCACCACCTTCTAATGTTTACTGTCCGTATCCACTAAGTAATCTTGGCAAGAATAAAGGAATTTCTGGGAAAAATAGTACAAGAAATACACAGGCTATTACGGCCAACATAAAGGGAAAAGACGCTTTCGCCATCCTCTCTAAGGGTAACCCAGTTAACCCCATAGCAACAAATAGGTTAACACCTAATGGCGGAGTTAACATAGCTACCTCATTGGTCATAACTAACAATATGCCAAAATGTACAGGGTCCACACCAATTTGTTTAAGCATTGGCAAAACAACTGGTGTTAATATTACTACGGTAGCTAAAGTTTCCATAAACATCCCCAAAAAGAATAGGAAGATTGTTATCATTATCAAAACAACTTGGGGATTGGTGCTTATACCTAAAATTACTTCGGCTAATTTCTGCGGAACCTCATACATTGTTACAAATCTTCCAAACAATAAAGAGACTCCAACAACTATTATTACAGTTCCCGTAGTTAAATTTGTTAATTTAAAGCTCTGCCAAATTTCTTTCCAACCTAGTTTTTTAGTAATAAAAGCTCCTACAAGAAAGGCATAGACAACTGCAATAACAGAGGCTTCTACCGGAGTAAAAATTCCTGCATATATTCCACCTAGGATTATTACCGGAGCCATTAAAGACCAAAAGCTTTTCTTGAGAATACCCAAGAACTCAGCAAAGGTATACCTTACATCCGAACCTTTATAGCCTTTTTTACGAGCGATGATATAAGAAGTTAGCATCAGAGCACCGCCCACCATAAACCCAGGAATAAAACCAGCCATAAAAAGAGTTGAGATAGAAACATTACCTACTACCCCATATATAATCATAGGGTTACTAGGGGGAATTAATATTCCAATAGTCCCCCCGGTAGCACTTACTCCCGCAGCATAATCTTTGGAATAACCGTGACGTACCATAGAAGGTATCATCAAAGCTCCCATAGCCGCAACTGTTCCTGGTCCGGAACCAATCATGGCAGCGAAGAACATGCAGCCAATAATTGTAACCAGAGCTAACCCTCCCCGCACTCTACCAACGGCAACAGATGCCACATCAACAATCTGCTGAGCCATTCCTCCTCTTTCCATTAATGCACCAGCAAAAACAAAGGCTGGAACAGCAATAAGAGGAAACATCGCTGAAATTTTATATAAATCCAAGGGTATTATCGAAAGAGGGATATCGGAATAAAGTAAAGCGATAGTAGTGGCCATACCCAACGAGGCATAAATAGGCACACCCATTAGCAAGGCACCGAACAACAATATCCAGATCACCCATTCAAGTGACATTTTCTACCTCAATCCCTTCTTCTTCGTACTGGATGAGCCTTTGATTAGCACCCGCCTTAACCCATCGATAATATCGTTCAAAAGTTCTAATTATTTGCATTAAAAATGCTACTGGAATAATCAGTACTACATACTTTATATCCCAACCGAGTACAGCAGATATTAATGGAAATTCACTCATCTGTTGGTATAATTTAAAACCCTCAATAACTACGATTACATTAAATGCCATCCAAATTATGTCAGCAAGTATGACCATAAAGCTTTGGATTTTATGAGAAAAGATTTTAAATTGAGCTGTCACCCTTATATGTTTCCCATCTTTAGCTACAAGACTAGTGCATAAATAAACCATCCACAAAAAAGCGAAACGGGAAAGTTCTTCGGTCCAAGGTATAGACTTCCCAACAGCATACCTAAAAAATACCTGGACAAAGAGAAAGAATATAACACATGCCAATAAAAATGCACTTGATACTTCCTCAAAATTATTGTAAAACCAGACAACCCTTTTTTTCAATGTAGTTTCCTCCTTACACCGCTTCACACCTACTAAACTGTCTCAACTACACTATTTAGGCATTTCAAGTTCTAAAGTTTTCATAACCTTTTCTAACATTTCAGTTCCGCCAATTGTCTCATAAAATTCTGGCCAAATCGCCATAGCTTTTTCCTGCCAAACTGCTTCATCCTCAGGAACTCCTAAGAATACCATCCCTGCATCTGTAAGTGCTTTTAAATCTGCAGCGGATTTTTCTGCTATATATCCACGTTCCCATACCATCGCTTCTTTACCAGCCTTAATTATGGCATCTCTGATATCAGCCGGTAAGCTTTGCAAGAATTTTTCATTCATAACTACTGGACCAATCCACATTTTGTAATGAATTTCAGTTATATATTTTTGTACTTCTTGGAAAGAAGATGCTAAGTTTACAGAGTGGGGATTTTCCTGACCATCAACTACACCTTGCTGTAAAGCATTAAAAGTCTCATCCCAGGCAATTGGTGTAGCATCAGAGCCCCATGCTTTAAATGCGCCTAACATTAATGGATTCGAGGGAACACGAATTTTCAAGCCTTTTAAATCACCTATTTTTTCTACAGGTTTTTTTGCGGTTGTTAAAACTCTGAAATCTTGATCAAACCAAATGATTGCTCTATTACCAGATTCCGCAATCATTTTTGCGTTAATATCATCCCAGAGTGTATCAATAACCTTTGTAAATTGTTCTCTAGTTGAGAAGATATATGGTAAATCAAAGAATCCCATGCTTGGTGAAAAAGGAGTAACATTATTTACAGCCATTGAGGTAGCTTGGACAACGTTATTCTGAACATCTTGAAAACCACGATCTTCACTACCTAGTTGACCATTTGGAAATAATTTTACTTCAACTTGTCCATTAGTATACTTTTCAACTAATTCTTTAAACTTTTCACCGGTTTGGTGGTGAGGACTATTTGTATCAACACCGTGAGTATACTTAATAACTATTGGTTCTGCTTTTTTAGGCTCCTCTTTTTTAGGTTCTTCTTTTTTAGGTTCTTCCTTAGCTCCACCACAGCCAGTTAAAACTAAACTAAGACTTAAAATAAGTATTAAACAGAAAATAAACATTTTTTTCTTCATAATAAATAATTACCTCCCTTTTTATATTTAAAAGTGATCTATTCCGGACAAACTACCCTCCTTTCAAAATTTTTATATTATTTACATAAATAAAAAATACAACCTAACAAACAAACGGCATAATATCCCTTTGTAAACCAGGTTGTATTTAACGGGCGGAGGTTATGGAGTAAATATCCTTAACTCCAGATTAAATACACAGAAATTAAATTTAAATTGTTCTAAACACATTTCTCTCTGACCAGGAATAACCTATCCCCTAATTTTTCCCTGCTTTGCTTATACCTATTCTGAGCAACCTTCAATGCACAAACTAAAGCCTTTTGAGGTAGAGCCTGATAATAGAGTTCAACATCTTCTAAAATGTCTTCGAATTCATTAATAAAATGTCTTCCTACTAATAAAGATTTTACAAAGTTTCTACCAACATCCGTTAGTAATAAACATGTGGCATCTACAATCTCTTCTGTCATTAAATTTATTACCATTTCAACAGCAAATGTCTCATATACACTCCCAATAGAAGAATTATCAGGACAACGAGAGTTGCCACATATATAAATAAATTTTTTTTCAGCCACTTCTGTCACCTCTATGAATTTGTCAGATTTTTCGAAAAGCTCTTAATTTATTATAATTTTTTTTTTCGAAATATTCAAGACAAATATCATTATATCAAAAGGATTCTAGTATAAATCACTTCTGGCATACTTTGGATTTTCCTTGTCTGTCTGTCTTAATCCTCTATGATAAAAACTGTATATTGCTAGAATTATATTTTATTACTAAGTACATCCTTTGCTACTTTAACAATATCCTCGGCAGTCATCTTGTATTTTTTCTTTAAATAGTTTATCGATCCAACTTCTCCAAAATGATCCTGTATTCCGATAGTCTTTAGAGGTACAGGAAATTCCTGTATCAACAACTCAGCAACAGCACTACCTAAGCCACCAATAACATTATGATTTTCGCAGGTAACAACGCACCCTGTTTTTCTTGCGGATTTTATAATAGCTTCTATATCAAGAGGTTTAATGGTGTGGATATTTAAAATCTCCGCATTGATTCCTTCGGATTGTAAAATATCTGCTGCCTTTATTGACTCATCCACCATAATACCAGAGGCAAATATACTTATATCTTTACCCTCTTTAAGCATATCAGCCTTAAATATGTTGAATTTATAGCTATCATTAAAGATGGCGGGAGCAATTTTTCTAAATAATCGGATATATACCGGTCCATCATAAGCAATAATTTGGGGTAATGCCTTTGCCAATTGTATACCATCAACAGGTTCAAAAATTACAATCCCCGGAATACTTCTTAACACACCGATGTCTTCCACACTCATATGGGTTCCTCCATTGAGCTCTGCGGTTATTCCTGGATCTGAGCCTATAATTTTTACGTTTCTTTTGGCATATGCGATCGAAATTGCTATCTGATCACATATTCTACGGGTAGCAAAGGGTGTAAATGACAGGATAAAGGGCACACATCCATATGCAGCCATTCCTGCCGCCAGTGCTGCCATGTTTTGCTCAGCCACTCCAACATCAAAAGCCCTCTGGGGATATTTTTCCCTTAAGCTTAAAGTTCCATTTCCTCTTGCCAAATCTGCATCGATGACAATTATCCTTTCATCTTCTTGCATAAGTCTATCTATACTTTCACAAAATATCTGCCGCATTTCCATATTCTCATACATTTTACATCCCCCCCAGATTTAGCTCTTCTAATGCCGAATGCATTTGTTCCTTACTAAAGGGGCTGTTATGGCTCTTGGCACCTAACGCCTCCACAAAGGATACGCCCTTACCCTTGATAGTATTTAATATAAGCATGGTCGGCCTATTTCGAGATCTCTTTGCTTTAATGATGGCATCGGAGATCTGAGTTATACTATGTCCATCTTGAACCTCAATAACGTTCCACCCAAAAGCTTCCCACTTCTTATCTAAAGGAGCCAATCCCATGATTTCCTCTACAGTTCCATCGATCTGTAGTTTATTATAGTCTGTAAATACAATTAAGTTATTAAGTTTAAAATGGGCGGCCGCCATAGCTGCTTCCCACACTTGCCCCTCTTGGCTTTCACCATCACCGATTATACAGTATATATAAGCATCATCCTTCCAAATCTTTGATGCTTTAGCCATACCAACTGCGCAAGAAATGCCCTGCCCTAGCGAACCCGCGGTCATATCAATTCCTTTAGTTCTTAGCATGTCACAATGGCTTGGTAGATTAGTCTCTGGTTGGTTTAAAGAGTCTAACTCACTTAATGGAAAATATCCTTTATCTGCGAGAACTGCATATAAAGCCGGACCTGCATGTCCCTTTGACATAATAAATCTATCTCTTCCCGCCATTTGGGGATTATCAGGATTAATATTCATATGTTTGTAATATAAAGCTACCAAAGCTTCTACAACTGACAAGCATCCTCCAATGTGCCCGACTCCTAGATTTCCAATCTCTTTAACTATTAAGCCTCTTATATAATTACTTTTCTCTTCTAGGAATCCTACCTCAATACTATCCATAGCATTGTCTCCTTTATTGTTCATTTTCAATTGAAACTGAATGTGTATAAATTAAGAGTATTATATTATTTGATTACTTTATATATCGCATTACAGTCCTCTTTACCATACCCTTGAGCACTAGCTTCCTTAAAATAGTTCAATGCTACTTTCATAGCTTTTACATCATTTCCCCAAGCGTCTGCCATTTCACAACCTAATCTAACATCTTTAAAAGCCAAATCTAAACCAAATCTATTAGCAAAGTCATCGTTAATAATCCAAGGACCGCGAACCTTCATTTGGAAACTGAACGCTCCTGTCTCCGATAATAATTCAATTAACATCTTACTATCGATTCCTGCCTTCTCCCCTATTCTAATACCTTCAGACAGGGTAGCTAAATTAGTCATGCCTATTAAATTACTAATAATTTTAAACGCAGCAGAAGCCTCCACTTCTCCCATATAATTTACTTGTCCGCCAATAATCTCCAATGTTTCCTTCATTTTTTCATATACATCTTTTTTGCCACCAACATAAACAGGGCAGGTTCCTTCTTCAGCATGCTTAGGAGTTAAGCCTAAAGGACATTGTAAATATCCAATGCCCCTTGCTTCTGCTGCATTAGATAATTTGCGTGCTGTTTGAGGGTCAATAGTACTTACTTCAATATATGTAGCGCCCTCTTTCATTTTATCGAGTAATCCATTTTCCCCCAGCATAACTTCTTCTAAATGTATAGGAAGAGGTAGACTTGTAAATAGTACATCAACATCTGCTAATTCAAACTTATCCTTTACAGCTAAACCGGTTGCCCCCACTGCTAATGTTTTTGAAACCGCCTCTGGATTCAAATCAAATACCTTCACTGCTTTTCCAGCTCTTATTAAATTGCGAGCTAATCCTCCACCCATCTGACCCAAACCAATAAAACCAAATTGCATATTCAACACACTCCTTTTAATTAATATTGTTTTTTTACAATATAAAAACCTACCCTACAAAAGACATAATAATCTTCTGCAAGTTAGGTCATATCCATTGGGCGAGTTAACGAGAACATCGTTAACCATTATAGATATACTAACTGATTTTCAATAAATAATAATTATTTATTGAATTCTCATTTTTAAACTCACCATATTTAGTTCCATTTTTAGAATAAAACAAATATATATTTATGTCAATATCTTTAATATCTACCAAATAAAAAATTGCATTCTACTGCTCAGTTAAACTTACTAATAAAAAAGCAGCCACCAGATAAGCAGCTGCTTTAAAGGGTATTTTATTTACATAAATAATGGTGCAAATACCAGGGAAACAATTGTCATTAATTTAATTAATATATTTATGGATGGCCCTGATGTATCTTTAAAGGGGTCACCTACGGTATCACCGGTTACTGCTGCCGCGTGGGCATCAGAACCTTTGCCACCATATTCGCCGCCTTCAATGTACTTCTTAGCATTGTCCCAAGCACCACCGGCATTAGCCATCATAATAGCTAATAGGAAGCCGGAAACCAGCGCACCAGCCAATAAGCCGCCTAAAGCAACTTTGCCTAAGCCAGGCATTAAGCCAACAGCAATAGGTACAACAACTGCTAAAAGACCAGGAATAACCATTTCTCTTAAAGCTGCACCAGTACTAATGTCAACGCATTTAGCATATTCCGGCTTAGCTGTTCCCTCCATAATACCAGGGATTTCTCTAAATTGTCTTCTTACCTCATCAATCATATCCCCTGCTGCTCTACCAACTGCATTCATAGTAAGGGCAGAGAATAGAAAGGGCAGCATACCGCCGATAAATAAACCGGCAATAACCGATGGATCCAAGATATCAATAGTATCTATACCTGCTGCTTTAGTGTAAGCGCTAAATAAAGCTAAGGCTGTTAAAGCAGCAGAACCAATTGCAAAGCCTTTACCGATTGCAGCTGTAGTATTACCTACTGCATCTAAACCATCAGTAATCTTACGTACTTTAGGATCTAAATGGGCCATTTCCGCAATACCACCGGCATTATCTGCAATTGGACCATAAGCATCTACAGCAACAACCATACCTGTTGTAGAAAGCATACCCACAGCAGCTAATGCTATGCCGTATAAACCAGCGAATTTAAAAGAAATCAGAATAGCAACAACAATTACCAGAATTGGCAAGGTTGTACTAAGCATACCAACACCAAGACCAGCAATAATATTTGTGGCTGCACCTGTTTGAGATGCTTTAGCAATATCTTTTACAGGCTTAAATTCACCTGAAGTATAATACTCAGTAATCTTACCAATAGCAAAACCTGCAATTAATCCAGCAATCGTCGCAACAAATACGCCAATACCTGTTACAGCACCTTCAGGTGAAAGCATATTGGTACACAGGAAATAAGTAGCAACTAACGACAATAGCATGGCAACTACTTCACCCATATTTAAGGCTTTGGCTGCATTAGCACCTTCACCGGTCTTAACAAAGAAAGTACCAATGATAGAAGCAACTATCCCAGCAGCAGCAATCATGAAGGGCAACAGTATAGCACCTTGTCCCAGATTTAAAGCAACCGCTAAGGCCATCCCAGCAATAATAGAACCTACATATGATTCAAATAAGTCCGCACCCATACCGGCAACGTCACCTACGTTGTCACCTACGTTATCAGCAATAACGGCAGGGTTACGAGGGTCATCTTCAGGAATACCGGCTTCCACTTTACCAACCAAGTCAGCACCAACGTCAGCAGCCTTAGTATAGATACCACCGCCAACCCGAGCAAATAGAGCAATGGAGCTAGCTCCTAAAGCAAAACCATTAATTGTATTGGGGTTATCAAAAAAGAATGTTACAATACCTAAACCCAATAATCCTAAGCCAACAACAGACATACCCATAACCGCTCCACCGGAGAAAGCAACCCCAAGAGCTTTGTTTGCACTTTCCTGAGCAGCGTTTGCTGTGCGTACATTTGCTTTTGTGGCAATGTTCATACCAATGTAGCCAGCTAAGGTAGAGCAAGCTGCTCCAATAATGAATGCAATAGCTGTTTCGGGCTGTAAGCTGTCTTGCCCTGTTGTAAAAGCTCCTGCGGCAAAGATTACTCCAGCAAGTATAATAACGAAAACACCTAAGGTTTTATATTCCCTAAATAGAAAAGCCATAGCACCTTCATGTATAGCTGCAGCAATTTCCTGCATCCTTTCATTACCTGGATCTACCCGATTAACCTTTGTTGTTAAATAATACGCGAATAATAGGGCTAAAATCCCTGCAACAGGTGCCCATATTGTAAAATTCATTATCTAATTCATCCTCCTTAAACCCTTTTCATTATGCCTATATCATTACCAAATTAGAACAAAGAAATAAGTAATGTAAATACCATAAATGCAATTGCAAAAATGGTTGATAGCTTACTTAGCACATTATCCATGCCTTTCTTTTTACCAAACATAGTTTCTGCACCACCAGCGATAGCACCTGACATACCAGCACTTTTACCGGACTGTAATAAAACGGTAGAAATAACACCTATGGATGCTATAACCTGTAAAATAACCAAGAAAATTTTCAAATCTTACACCTCCCTACATGAAATAGTGACTGGTAACTAAACTACCAATATTTATTAGTATTATATTAGTCCATAATTAACATTTTAACAAAATATAAGTGAATCGTCTATACGTATATAGTCTATTCGTCAATTAGTCTGTTAGTGGCTAGTCTTCCACCATTACACTGACCTTTATTAGCTATTAATAGCTAATAAAGGTTTAGGATAGTATCTACCCTAAACCTTTTTATTTATCCTTTAAGATTATATAAACTTTTCATACCTTTGTAAACTGCTGTTTCATCCAATTCTTCTTCAATTCTTAACAGCTGATTGTATTTAGCAACTCTATCCGTCCGGGAGGGAGCTCCTGTTTTGATTTGACCGGCATTGGTGGCTACTGCAATATCAGCAATGGTAGCATCTTCTGTTTCACCAGAACGGTGGGATATAACACAAGTATAGCCCGCCCGTTTTGCCATTTCAATGGCTTCCAAGGTTTCTGTCAAGGTGCCGATTTGATTAACTTTTATCAAAATACTATTAGCTGTGTTAGACTCAATTCCTCTAGCCAATCTTTCCGTATTTGTCACGAATAGGTCATCACCAACTATTTGTATTTTTTTGCCAAGTCTTTCAGTTAAAAGCTTCCAGCCAACCCAGTCTTCTTCGTCCAAGCCATCTTCTAAGGAAATAATAGGATACTTTTCTACCAAGCCGGCGTAATAATCTACCATTTCTGCTGAAGTCCTAGTCAAGCCCTGTCCTTCAAAATGATAAGCTCCATCTTTATAAAGTTCAGTGGCGGCTACATCTAAAGCAAAGTAAACATCTTCACCTGGCTTATAGCCTGCCTTATGTATTGCCTCCA
This sequence comes from Peptococcaceae bacterium BICA1-8, assembly GCA_000802045.1. Classification (GTDB taxonomy): domain Bacteria; phylum Bacillota; class Peptococcia; order Peptococcales; family BICA1-8; genus BICA1-8. The sequence goes on along the minus strand of JUEF01000059.1, from coordinate 3,342 downwards.
AAATTACCTCCAGAGCTTCTTCATTGGAAGACAGGTTGGGTGCAAAACCACCTTCATCACCAACCGAAGTATTATATCCCCTACTTTTTAATACCTTTTTTAAGTTATGAAATATTTCTGTTCCCATCCTTAAGGCTTCCGTAAAATTCGAGGCACCCAGAGGCATAACCATAAATTCTTGAATATCGATATTATTATCTGCATGCTTACCACCGTTTAGAATATTCATCATAGGAACAGGTAAAGTTTTTGCATTTGTTCCACCTATATGCCTATACAATGGTACACCAAGGCTATCTGCAGCGGCTTTAGCTATCGCCATGGAGACCCCTAAAATAGCATTGGCACCTAGTTTAGATTTATTGGGTGTCCCGTCCATGTCAATCATCATTTTATCAATACCTACCTGGTCATAAGCATCCAAGCCGATAAGAGCCGGCGCAATCAAGGTATTAACATTGTCAACAGCATTTAATACCCCTTTACCCATAAATCTTTGGTCATCATCATCTCTAAGCTCAACTACCTCAAAAGCCCCAGTGGATGCTCCAGAAGGCACTGCTGCCCGTCCAAAGCTGCCATCCTCTAGATATACGTCAACTTCAACAGTAGGATTACCTCTTGAGTCTAAAATTTCTCTAGCATATACATCTGCAATAATACTCATTTTCATAACCTCCTTGTTAATATTTACTGGTGACTTTTTTTTATTCTGACTTAGCATGACGTCTAATGGGCTAATTCATAATGTCGGCATGACAACTAAAAATGCAAATCAGCATGTCAGCATTACGTCTCAAGGGTTGCACTGCACGTCGGCATTATTATACCATTACTTATACTGAATAAAACCAAATAAACATAATGCTGACCTAAAATGTGGCATATAAGTTGTCATGCTGACCTAATATATATTCTTTTAAGCCGTAATGCCGACCATAAATCTGACTCGGGAGACGTCACGCCCACTCGCTCAATTTATTATGAGATTACTTCCTGTCATTTCAACTGGTTTTTTGACTCCTAACAAAGCTAACACCGTTGGAGCTATGTCTCGCAAGGACCCTGCTTTCAGCTCTACATTCTTTAAAGCTCCATCAGCCAAAATCAAGGGTACTGGTTTAGCAGAATGGGCTGTTTGGGGGTTGCCTTCTTCATCCTGCATGGTTTCTGCATTACCGTGGTCCGAGGTTATGATCAGGCTGCCTCCTACCTCTTTAACAGCGTTAAAAATACTACCTAAACATTCATCTACTACTTCGATGGCCTTAATAGCAGCCTCTATATATCCAGTATGGGCTACCATATCGGGATTTGCATAGTTTACTAGGATAAAATCATAATCTTTACCTAATATCTTTTCAATCACTGCATCAGTGACCTGATATGCACTCATCTCCGGCCTTAGGTTATAGGTAGCAACCTGAGGTGAGGGGATTAAAATTCTATCCTCACCCTTATTAGCCTCTTCAACACCACCGTTAAAGAAAAAAGTGACATGAGCATATTTTTCTGTTTCCGCAATTCTCAGCTGTTTCATATGGGCACCACTTAGAACTTCACCCAGGGTATTCTCTAAGTTTTGAGGGGGGTAAGCAACCGGTGCCGCGATTTCTGTATCATACTGAGTCATACATACAAAGCGGACATTAAGGCAGCCATTTTCCCGAACAAAACCATTGAAATCCTGGTCAACAAAAGCTCTAGAAAGCTGACGGGCTCGATCGGCTCGAAAATTATAAAAAATCACAGCATCTTCAGGCTCAATTTTCCCTACAGGATTACCTGCTTCATCTATAAGAACAGTAGGCTCGACAAACTCATCAGTAACTCTTCTGTTATAAGACTGTTCAACAGCCATTTGAGCCATAGTAGCCTTGAGCCCTTCGCCATTTACTAAAGCCTTATAAGCAACAGCTGTTCTTTCCCAACGGTTATCTCTGTCCATAGCATAATACCGCCCTGTTACGGTGGCGATTCTGCCCACAGCTAACTCCTTCAGCTTTTCTTCTAATGACAATATGTAGTCCATAGCATTTGCCGGGGGTACATCCCTGCCGTCTAAGAATGCGTGGATATATACCTTTTCTAGTCCTATTTCCTTTGCCATAGATAAGAGGGCAAGTAAATGGTCAATATGACTGTGTACGCCCCCATCTGATAGTAAACCCATTAGGTGCAGGGCTTTACCGTTATTTTTAGCATACTGCATATTTTCCAAAATTACCGGGTTTGTTTTAATTGTCCCTTCCCGAACCGACTTATTAATTCTTGTCAATTCTTGATATACTACTCTGCCAGAGCCAATATTCAGATGGCCTACCTCCGAATTGCCCATTTGCCCTTCTGGCAAACCTACGTCCTCCCCGGAGCATTCAATGGTTGTATGGGGATATTGGGCTAAAAGATAGTCATAATTGGGTTTGTCAGCTAGCGATATGGCATTTCCTTTGGCAGCCTCTGCTAGTCCCCAGCCGTCTAAAATTACTAATACTGTTGGTTTCGCCATTTTTCTTACTCCTTAAAGTTTACTATTTTTGCAAAAGATTCAGCATCTAAGCTGGCTCCACCTACTAAAGCGCCATCAATGTTAGGCTTAGTCATAAGCTCTTTAATGTTATCGGATTTTACACTACCGCCATACTGAATTCTTATTGTCTGGGCTGTTGTTTCATCAAAAATTTCAGCCACTAAACGACGAATGTAGGCTATAGTTTCTTCAGCATCATTACTCGAAGCGGTCTTGCCTGTACCGATGGCCCAGATAGGCTCATAGGCTATTATGATTTGAGCCGCAAGGCTTTTATTAAGTCCTTTAAGAGCGACCTCAATCTGTTTTTTGCATTTTGCATCTGTAAGGCCATTTTCTCTTTCTTCTAGTGTTTCACCTACACATAAAATAGGTATTATGCCTAATTGTAATGCTTTATTAACCTTCTCGCTTATCAATTCATTGGTTTCCCCAAATATCTCCCGCCGCTCAGAGTGTCCAATAAGAACATACCTAGTCGCAAATTCCAAAAGCATAGCTGGAGCTATTTCTCCGGTAAAAGCACCCTTATCCTGATAGTACATATTTTGCGCACCTAAATTTACTTTACTCCCGTTTAAGCTTTGGGCCACACTGGCTAAAGCAGTATATGGGACACATAGAATTATATCAACTTCATTATTTTTCGCAACCAAAGCCTTAAATTTTTCTACAAAGTCCAAAGCCTCTTTTACAGTTTTGTGCATTTTCCAATTCGCCGCAATTATTGGTTTCCGCAATTTATTTTCCCCCTTAATTTTCTCGGGACTATACTCTAAAATAGTGGCTAGTGGCTAGTGGCTAGTGGCTAG
>JUEF01000058.1 GCA_000802045.1 Peptococcaceae bacterium BICA1-8 | reverse complement strand
TATTATCCTCAAAAAGGGAAAATGCAATAAAAGAATATGTACAATTTATAAATAGGGAGAACGAGGATAAGTGTTTAGAATACGAGGAAAGATTAAGAGTTAATGATGATGACATTAAACTACATTTTGCTAGATTAGGCGTCGTAAATATTAGTGATCTACATCAATTTGAAAGAAGCCAGAGAAATCAATTAATAAAAGTAATGAAATCCATGGAAGGTGTTACAATAAGGCAATTATCACGGATAACAGGAATAGGAAAGAGTGTGATTGACAGAATATGAGGGACAATAGACCTGTCCCCCTGTCCCACTATAAACCTAGAAGTTTAAATTTCAAAATACGATTAAAACTGCAAATATTTAATATTAATTTTCAAAATAAGAGTTGAAGTGCAAATAAAAATATTATATAATCACTTTAAATCTATAAATGAGGAGTGATTTTGTGGAAACGAGAGCAGGCAGATTAATAAAAGCAGGTAGTGGAAATGCGGAATATTCCTGTTTTATTCCTGCACCACTTCCGCCGGACAACCCGCCCATTCAATATGATGATGAAATGATTTATCTAATATCTGAAGCAAACAGGTACATAGGAAGATTGGATGAGGTAACGGATAACCTAATATCTCCAAATTATTTTGTGTATATGTATGCGCGGAAGGAAGCAACTTTATCATCGCAAATAGAAGGTACACAAGCTACTTTTTCCGATTTGATAAAAGCTGAAGCTGGAATGGCTGATGAAGTTCCAAATGATGTTAAGGAGATTGAGAATTACATTAAGGCAATAAGCTACGGCTTTGAGGGATTAGAGACACTCCCTCTTTCACTCAGACTCATAAGAGAGATACATGCTATTCTAATGGAAGGCGCCAGGGGAGAGAATAAAACTCCTGGTGAATTCAGAAGATCACAAAACTGGATCGGAGGGTACTCAATAAGTACAGCAAGCTATGTGCCACCCTCTATAGACTATTTAAACAGCTGTTTGGATAATTTTGAAAAGTTCTTACACGAAAACGATAAGATATCGCTGTTGGTTAAGGCAGCATTGATACACAGCCAGTTTGAAATGATCCACCCGTTTCTGGATGGCAACGGAAGAGTAGGAAGGTTATTAATAGCATTCTATCTTGCAGCTAATAACATATTGCATAAACCAACACTTTATTTATCCAAGTTCATTAAGCGGAATCAAAAGGCCTATTATGAATGCCTTTACAATATACATGCAAAAGGTGATTACGAAGCCTGGATAAAATTCTTCCTAACAGGCGTAATTGATACTGCAAAGGAAGCAGTTGACATAGCACGAGATATTGCGGTATTGCGTGAGGAGGATCTGAGGAAAATAAGTTCATTAGGGCGAACCAGCGAGAATGCTATGTCCATATATGAAGGGCTATTTGATAAACCAACTATCAGTATTGAGGAAGCGAAAACAAAGCTTGATATAAGTATTGCCACAAGTTCACGTTTATTGGACAGGCTGTGCGAGGAAGGAATTCTGAGCAGCCTTGATAACCGAAAACGGAAAAAAATCTTTGTTTACAAGAAGTATATAGACGCATTCAATAAAGACTAATGGTTATAGTAAGCTATTTAAAGTGGAGAGTATCGAACTGTTCTGATTAGAAATATGAGGGAGTCTAATAATGGCGCACTATTGCAGGATATGTGGAAGAACACGAGCCAATGAGAAGTTTTCAGGAAAAGGACATAAAAATCATGTCTGTAAGGATTGTTACGGTAAATCCAGCAAAAAAGCAAAGAGGAACAGCTTAAATGAAAACACTTTTGCCTCCGAAACCATGGTGCCATCAAATGATGTGCTGATCCAATCGGAAAATATGTATTTCGATGATAACTGGATTTCTGAAATTGACTTTGAAAAACAAAATGTAGATGATGAAGAATCGCCATTTTGAAAGAGGGAATCTTGATGGATAAAAGAATTGATAAGAAAACAGAAGCTGCATTAATAAAGGCTTTGGAAAGCGCAAAGGCTTATAGTCAGCAGCTGCAAGAAAACAGAGACAAACGGCTTTGGAAGAAAGTCAATATTCCATGTAGTCTTTATGATGCCCTTAGCGGGTTAACAAAGAATGAAATGGATAGGATCCGAAATAATTATGATTTCAGAAATTTAAGCGCTCTCAAAAAAGCAGAACTGGCAGCGGAGCTTGGCAGGTTGATTCCTTTGAAGTTTAAGAAGGTCATATATACATTAGATCAAAGCAGGTATGACTTTATCAAAATAATGATTAAGAATTCAGGAGTTATACCCGATATGGGTATTTCTGTTTCGAATGCGGAAGCATTCATGGGATTCAGTATTATTTTCCCAGGATTATATGATGATCAAAAGGTATTGTTCATGCCTGATGAACTGATAAACATTTTTTTTCAGATAGACGGAAATGAATTGAAAAACATTGTTCATCGCAATACGGAGTGGATACAACTAACCCACGGATTGCTCCATTACTATGGCGTCATGGATGTATTGCTCATGAAGGAGAAGATTAAAGAGCTTACAGGGCAAGAAGTTGACATTCTGGAATTTATGAATGTAATGTCTTTTGCCTGTGATTTTTATGGACAGGGCCGATATACGCAGTATGGATATCAGGATGACAGAGTTTTCGATGCAAAGAAAATTGTTGAAGAACACAGAATGAGACCGGGTGTTGATTATTATCCTTTTACAAAAAAGCAGCTGTTAAAAGCCGGTGATGGGGATTACGCTGATAAAACATCGGAGATGAACAGCTTTATCAGTTTCCTTTTAAAGTATTATAAATTATCAGATGAGGAAACAAATGAAATTGTAATGCAAATAACAAATATGATTAATGCGGATTCAAAACCGACGCTGATTATTCAATACCTGCAGAGTTGGATGGAGTTTCCGTCATTTGAATTTGTGCAGCAGTTAACAGCAAGAATAATGGAATTATATAATAATACCCGTCAGTGGGTATTGAAGGGACATACCCCCAATGAGTTGTTTCAGGAGGAAAGAAAGTTCTTAAAACCTTTGCCGTCTGAGCCTTTTAAGATGGTTCAGCCGGATTCAAAAGTAATTGACCTGTCAACCCACACTAAAGTTGGACGAAATGATCCCTGCCCATGTGGAAGTGGTAAGAAATATAAAAAGTGCTGCGGCAAATAATTCAGATAGAGTAAATGAAAAGGATGCACTACGACAAGTAACGCTAAACAAGATCAAAGTACATCTGGATTACAGCTACAACGCATGTGGAGTGTGTGGCATTGATAGAGTGGGCTTAGAAGATTACAGCCCATTTGCTTCTACCAAATAAGAACACAGATTTTGATACCATGAAAAATCCTTGATTTTAAGGGTTTTTTGCTGCTTTTAGGGGGTGAAAATCCATGGTAAGATTTCATTAAAAAGCGGCTTGAAGGAGGATATAATTAACAAAAATGCACCAAGGTGTGCAAAAATTTCAAATAGAATTGAGTGTTCCTTTTCAACTTATTAAAAATTAAGAATAACTTAAGGTTGTCTATATAATGATTTAAGGAGGGTGCATTAAAATGAAAGTAGAATAAAAAGATATTATTTAGGGGGAATACTATTCATGAAAAAAATAAACTTTGTGGTGTTTGTGTTATTGTTCAATAAAAGATTATTCACCGGGCTTAGTTTCCATGAAATCGCAGGATTGGCAGTAGGAGTTGCCTTTATAATTCATATTTTGCTTAACTGGAAATGGGTTAAGGCGGTTACTCTGTGGATATTCTCGAAAATATCAATTAAATCGAGGATAGGATACATTATAGATGTGCTTCTTTTATTAAGTATGGGCTTTATAATATTTAGCGGACTTACTATTTCAACCACTATACCTCTGCTGCATATCAATGTAAGTGATCCCCAACAGTTTTACAAGCTGCATATGGCTGTATCCTATATTTCCCTTTTATTACTGGGGATTCATATTGGTTTGCACTGGAACTGGGCAATGACAGTATTTAAAAAAGTATTCCATATACCACAAAACACAAGGATATTGAACTATGCAGCCAAGGGAATGGCAGTGCTTGTTTTGGTCTATGGATGCCATACTGTATATACCATAGATTATTTTACCAGAGCGACATCTTTTAGCGTAAGCAGTGAAGAAAGGCAGGCGCTGGAACTTAAAAAAAGTATAATGGATTCTCTTAATAATGGCGGTAGTTCCAAGGAAGCGCCTGACAGCATACAAAATAAGAGTGATAATGACAAGGCAGACGCGGCAAAGGGTCAAACAAAGGAACAAGCGATCGAACAGGCAGCGGGTTCGAACGGTAAGCGGATCATTATCGTAGATGGACAATATCCTGATGCTATGTCCGGAAAGGCTGCAGAAGGCATAAAACAAAAGCCTGTAAAAATTATTGAGGGAAATGGATTAGAAAGTACAGAGGGGAATGTTGTCAAAACAGTATCAGATTTTCTTGCAATGATAGCTGTATTTGCAATAATAACGTATTATATGGAGAAGCTTCTTAAAAGAAGAAAAGCTAAGGTAACCAAGGACCCACTGATATAATTTTACCTGTGCGTGACTCTTATTTTTGTGGCTAAAATAATATTGAGAAGAGAATATCTAATTTTAAGGGACACAACTAAATGTCCCTTTTTGAATACTTTCAGGGAAGAGGTGAATTGTTCATATGGAGAATGTAAATTTCAGCAGCAATAAAATATTAATCATTGACGATGAAGAAGATTTGTTGAATCTGTTAGAAACTTATCTTCTTAAAGAGGGTTTTAACAATATTTTCAAAGCGTCTTCAGGCTTAGACGGCATTAATACCTGTTCAAGGGAAAATCCCGATATTATCATTTTAGACATAATGCTGCCCGATATTGAAGGGTTTGAGGTTTGCAGTCGGTTAAGAAAATTCACATATGCCCCCATCCTGTTTTTGTCTGCAAAGGAAGAAGAGGTAGATAAGCTTTTGGGACTGGGTATAGGCGGAGATGACTATATAACAAAGCCGTTCAGCCTAAAGGAAGTAGCATTCAGGATAAAAGCGCAGCTTAGGAGAAAATATTACCTTGGTAATGAGTTAAAGAATGACGACAAAAAAAGCTCATACAGATTTGGAGATATAATCATCGACGAATGCAAGTCACTGGTGCTGAAAAATGGCGCTGAAATTGAATTGACGGCTAAGGAGTTTCGACTTCTTCTATACCTTGACAAAAACCCCAACCATATTCTGAGCAAGAGAAAACTGTACGAAGCCATATGGGGGGAAGAGTATATGGGTGATGATAATACAATAATGGTTCATATCCGGCATCTTAGGGAAAAACTTGAGGATGATCCGGGAATTCCACAATATCTGGTTACAGTAAAGGGTCTGGGATATAAGCTGGTAGTAAAGGGGGGCTAAAGATGAAGTTGAAGCTTACACTTCAGTTTATTATTGCAACCTTAATAATTGCAGGAGCTGCCAGTTTTATCAGTGCAGCTGTTTCTTCATACTACTATTATGTTTCTTCTAATGTAAACAGCTCGACTAAGATGATAGTTAGTTTCAGTCCTAATACTCTGGATGTTAATAAGCTGGTCGCCTTGGTTATGGGAGCAGAGAAAAAACCTGCTCTTGACCAGGATGCACAGAATATGTTGAAAAAAAGCGAAAGCTGGATACAGGTTATTGATAGCAATGGTAATGAAATTAAAAGCTACAATAAGCCTCAATACGTAAAGGCGAGCTATACTAAGGTCGACATTGAAGAGTTGAAGGAAAACCCTGGCATGTATCAAGGTTATACTACAGCTGTTGTTAATCAAATTGCAAAAGTGCAAATTGATAATGGGGAAATTGATAAGGAAAATATGACGAAGGAGCAAATTTTGAAGGCTCAAATGGATGCAGATCAATCTCCTAGTACGACCTTAATACTTGGTGTTTTAAAACCCAAAATAACTGTTTTCAGCATACTTTACAGTGCTTTTAGTTATTTGACGGATTGGAAAAATCCAAAGAGCAGCCCAAAGATTGTATCATTGCTTTTGACTCTTCCTGTGGTTTTACTTCTGGGATATCTTTTTGCCAGGAAGCTAGCAAAGCCCGTTGTTAAAATAACAGATGGAATTGCAGCCCTTTCAAAAGGGAACTTCCAAATGAAGTATCCTAAAAGTGGCTTATACAAGGAAGTGTATACGAGTCTTTATAATATGGCAGAAGTGCTCCAATCCAATGAGGGTGAAAGAAAAAGAATAGAAAAAATGAGGGAAGACTGGATTACAAACATTTCACATGATCTGAAAACCCCCCTTTCTTCCATTAAGGGGTATATCGAACTGCTGTTGGATAATGATGAACGGATCACTGTGGAGGAAAGAAAAAAATATTCTCAAATTATTATGGATAAATCCAATTACATGGAGGTTCTTTTAGACGATCTAAAGCTTGAGCAAAAGCTTAAAAATGATTTGATCCCACTTAAAAGGTCTGATGGAAACCTGGTGGAACTATTAAGAGATGTGATAATAGATATACTCAACAATCCCAAGTATGAATTCAGGAAAATTAGCTTTGAACCCGATGATGAGGATATTGTTTTTTGCTGTGATCCAATACTTATAAAAAGAGCTTTTTCAAATATTATTTACAATGCTATTATCCACAACCCTGACAATACAACAGTTCATGTCAGAATATTTAAGAAGCAGGGGATATGCGTTGTAATAGAAGACAATGGTAAAGGTATATCCGAGGAAGATCAGAAAAATTTATTTGAAAGGTACTATAGAGGGACCAATACCAGTGAATCCTATTCAGGTTCAGGATTAGGCTTGGCAATATCCAAGCAGATTATTGAAGCTCATGGGGGAAAAATCTCATTAGAAAGTGATATTGGCGAAGGTACAAAAATTAGCATATTTTTTTAAATTAAAATCTGTAACTACTATTTTTATAGCTCTTATCAAAATTCGATTCTATGTTTTTAAGAAAATAAATAAGTGTGGGAATATAAATCCTATGGAGCTAATGATGTTTTATTAGATAAACTAAAAAACGCAAAACCTTATAATTTAGCAACTTAACAAAGAATGAAATATGCAAGTATTTTCAAACATATGAGCCAGACGCTGGTGTGTAAGATACCGGCGAATCACATGCTTAAGCTAATAAATTCTGCAGTTGATTTTAGTTTTATCAATAAACTTATAGAAAATTCCTACTGTAAGTATTATGGAAGACCTGCAAAAGAGCCTGAGCTTTTGGTGAGAATATTAGTACTCCAATTTTTATATAATTTATCTGACGAACGAGTAATTGAGGATGCTTCACTAAATCTTGCATACATGTGGTTTCTTGGAATAAATCCTGAAGAAGAATTACCACATCCAAGTCTATTAGCAAAATTTAGAGTACATAGATTTCAAGATGTAACAATAGATGAAATAATAATAGAGATAATACACCAATGTGTAAAAAAGGACATAGTTAGATGTAGGAATAAGCATTGATAGTACCCATACACAAGCAAACACATTTAAAGCCACTCCCGAAAGAGTGATGAAGTACCTAGCAAAAAAGATATTTAAAACCTTAAATGAAGAAAACGGCGAAGTACTGTTAAAAAAAGGCGACCTTTTCAGTGGTCCTGTCCCCTCGTCCCCTGTAAAGTGTAATGTATTTATTTAATCTTTGCTTGAAAGGAATGGTGAGAAATGATTGAAAAATTAGCATGTAAGTTTGGCGTTTTTGCAAAATTGTGTAAGGCAGATAAAAAATATGAGAAGGAGATATTTCCCATTATCATAAAGCATTTAACCCATTGTAGACTGAAAGAAGTTCCACAACATGCAGAAAGAGTAATGATTTGTATCAATGGTACAAATTCACAGGAGTTTGTGGGAGTATTAGAGAATAGAAAATCTTCATTGGCAGCATCACAAACTAAGAGAATAGACAAAGTTATAAAGAAGGTAATTAACAATGGCATTTTATGAATTGACAAAAGAGGAAAGAAAACAAAAGTACATAGATATACTAGACAATATTTGCATAGCAATGCAGAATAATGTGTTAAGTGAAATCAAGCCATTGTTTGATCATCAGGATACCTATTTTAGAAAAGCTGCTTATTTGGCTGTTGGGAAAATATATGTTAGCGAACCCAAAATGATTAAGGATATTCTTGAATGCCTTAATGAATTATTTCAGAATGAAAGTGAAAGGATTCGTCAAACCGTTATTTATTCATGTGGAGAAATTGCAATTTACGATTTTGAAAGTGTGAGAGAATTTTTTGATAAAGGAATGATAGATGATCATCACTCTGTTAGAAATGCAGTTGTAGGTTCGCTAAAAAAAGCCGGAGGGAAAAATCCTGATAAAATATTGCCATACTGTAATGCTAACATAGTATCATCAAATCTAGAAACACGCAGGCTGTCCTGTCACTGTTTAGAACTTAGAGGGCGAGAACATCCACAAGAAATAATTGATATTTTAAAGTTTTTACAATATGAAAAAATAAAACGTGTAAAAGATATGCTAATTCATGTGTTGGGACAGATAAGCTATAAAAAGGGCTGTTTGTTTTATGTGACTAAACAGGTTGAATCATGGGATAACAAAGAAATATTTCGATTGTATAAGCAAGAGGTAATAGAGGTTCATGGAAGATATGAAAATTTCAGCGAATTTTCTCAGGACTTCGTTATTTCATATTTTGAAAACCTTAATGTGTGAATTTTGAGTACCTCTGTTTCGAAAACAGAGGTATGAGTCATACCTACTTTGACGGACACAGATTCGTGATTGTATAATTAAATCATGAAAGGGTGTTGAAGATGAAAGGCAATAACAATAGGTATGATGATGAATTTAAAACCAGTGCCGTAAAAATGGTAGTAGAAAAAGGCCGTCCAATAGGTGCAGTGGCAAAAGACTTAGGCATATCAGAACCTGCACTTAGGAGATGGATAAAGTTAAATACTGAGCCAGAAGATGCTACTTCCAAAAAGCTAGCCGAGCTTGAAGCCGAGAATAAAAGACTTAAAAAAGAACTTGAAGATGCTAAGGATACAGTAAATATATTAAAAAAGTCGGTAGCCATTTTCGTAAAACCATAGAGCCAGCAACAGCCAGTGATAAATATGGATTTATAAAAACTCACGTCTCCGGGCATTCTGTGGAGAAAATGTGCAAGCTATTGAAAGTATCCCGGAGCGGTTACTACGATTGGATAGATAGGCCACTATCGGAACGAGAAAAAAAGCATAGAAGACTACTAAAAATAATTGTTTCAACTCATAAAAAACATGAGGTATGGGGTGTTGATCCTATCTGGGCAGAGGTAAAGGAGACCATACCATGCAGTCGTGGAACAGTTTACAGATTAATGAAGAAAAATGACCTAAGATCAAAGCGCAAAGCTAAATGGAAAGCAACTACAAATAGCAACCATAGATTACCTGTAGCACCAAATTTATTAGAGCAAAAATTCAATGTACAAGAACTAAATACCGTATGGGTAGGAGATATCACATATAATTGGACCGATGAAGGCTGGCTTTATACAGCTATAGTCAAGGATTTATGCACTAAAGATGTTGTAGGCTATGCTATGGGCGATAGAATTACCAAAGAGCTTGTAATAAAGGCAATGAAAATGGCAATAAGAAAAGAAAAACCAAAAGCTGGACTAATATTTCATTCCGACAGAGGAAGTCAAGTGCGACAAGAAGTCGCATGATATATTGCCGAAAGGCTACCCCATCCATTCGGGGTAACTCTATTGTGACTAGCGTAGATGGTAACGTCTGGGTTAGAAAGCTCACAAGACAATGTGGAAATCCGAGAAGCCTAATCTGGGATAACTGCTAGAGTAAGAAAGCTATGGAGAACGTAAAGTGAATCACTGTAGGAATCGTTACTCTGGAGGAAGCGAAATAGGCTGAAACGCTTCGACCAAAATGGTAAGGAGTCGAGCAAAGGCGAACTTGGCTAACCAATGCGAATGGGTGAAGAACTCCCGGTTTAAAGGTGGCTCCTAAGGCTTTCACAACTATGTATCATGCGGAACTTGGTAAACCCTATATGCTCCTCACAAGAATGAGGTATCTAACCGCAAGGGAAAGAAACGGCATAGAGGGCAGAAGAAAAGGATAAAAAGCAAACGCTACTTTTGTAATGAAAGAAGATAGGGGTTCAGACTTTGCCCTAACTCGAAAGGGTGCTGACTTATCCTATGGTATTTCTTGGCAGGACGGATGGTAAACCTATGAATTTTAGTAACTCAACGACGGATAAAACCGAGAGGCTAAAGGACAGAAACACACTAACTGACCAATGGAAGTCCATTGATTGGACGCTGGTGCAAACACATGTTAATAGGCTGCAAACCAGAATTGCCAAGGCAACAGTGAAGGGTGACAAGAACAAGGTTAAAAGATTACAATACTTACTAACACATTCATTCTATGCCAAAGCCTACGCGGTAAAGAAAGTAACATCAAATAAGGGAAAAAACACCTCTGGGGTAGACAAAAAGCTATGGTCAACTTCAGCTTCAAAGATGAAGGCGGTATTAGCACTTACCGATAAACACTACAGAGCAAAACCTCTTAGGCGAGTCTTCATTGAAAAGAAGGGCAAAAACAAGAAACGACCGCTGGGAATCCCCACCATGTATGACAGAGCCATGCAGACATTATACGCACTAGCACTTGAACCAGTAACTGAAACCACAGGAGACCACATTTCTTTTGGTTTTCGTAAGGGAAGAAGTGCTAAAGATGCCTGTGAACAGATATTTTGTGTGCTGGCAAGAAAATGTTCTCCGACATGGATATTAGAAGGAGACATCAAAGGCTGTTTTGATAACATTAACCATGGCTGGTTGCAAGAAAACATTCCGATGGACAAAAGAATAATGAAACAATTTTTAAAATCAGGGTTCATATATGAGGGCAACTTATTTCCTACGGACACAGGTTCACCACAAGGCGGACTATGTTTATATGGAGGAAATTAGTGAGAGTGCTGGAAACACTCTCACTAATCGTCAGTAGCATGTGCACGTAGATAAAGATTTATCTATTAAGTTTGGTATATAGCTAGTTTACCATAAAGTATTTGTAATTCTGTACGCAACATAGAATTCTCCTCGTCAAGGGCTTTGATTTTGAGTTTCTGTCGATTGATTATGACATCCTTAGAAGATTCATTAAGCGAAGCTTTAGAGCGTTGAAGCTTATTTGAATTTCCTTGGCTACGTAATTTTATGATTTTTTCTTTAATGTCGATATGGGTATAGAGAAAGCGTTTAGAAACACCTGCATGCGCACTTACCGAATTAAAGTTTACAGCTATATTATCCTGCAGCATTTGAGAAATAGCGACATTAACTTTATTAACAGCCTGTTCAGTTCGCATTCTGGAATGCTGTAACATTTTAGTAGTGTTAGGATTGGGATTTGACATAAACTCACGCTCCTTGACAATTAAATTCGGATAGAATTTCTTTCAGCCTTGCTGCAATGTTAGTTTGGTGCTCCACCTCCCTGTCCCAGCCTCTTTCTTTGGCATCTTCTACAAGCTTCTCAGTCATTTCAAGCTGCTGACTAAGGACAGGAATAAAGGCTTTGCTTGTAGTGAATTTGGGGCAGGTGAGGCAGACATTGGCATGGGGACAGCCACCTTGTTTAGGATGGTGCAGGCAGTACCCGTTTGGCAGAGCGTTTTTGTAGAGATTATGCTTGAACCACTCCATCTCCGATTCTATTTTACTCTTAGTTGTATGTGTCAAGTAAAAAAGTAGCCAAATAATAATTGAAAAGTACGCCACTAGAGCAAAAAAATTATTGCTCACTTATCCATTGTTGAGTCTCTTTTAGCCTATAAGAATTTCCATTCATATTAACTATATAAGCCTTATGAGTGAGCCTATCAATCATGGCAGCCGTCATTACAGGGTCCTGAAATATTTCATCCCATCGCTCAAAGGACAAATTAGTAGTGATAATAGTAGATTTTCTACCAGCTCTTAATGACAGGTTTGTAAATAATAATTCAGAGCCTTCTTTGTCAAAGGATATGTAACCCAATTCGTCAGCAATCACTAAATCATATTTTTCAAACTTATTTTCAAAAGCTCTCAATATCTTCTGGGAGCGACTCTCT
>JUEF01000057.1 GCA_000802045.1 Peptococcaceae bacterium BICA1-8 | reverse complement strand
TGAATGCCTGGTTAAAGTCGGTAAGAAATATGTTTGAAATCAAGGAATGGTGGAAGATACTAGCGGCCAAACTTAGAGGCCACTACGAATATTACGGAATTAGTGGAAATTATGCAAGCCTGAGGGCTTATTATCGGGAGACCGGTAAGCTGGTATATAAGTGGATAAATAGACGCAGTCAGAAAAAGAGCATGAACTATGAACAATTTACGCAATACCTGAAGCGATTTCCTCTCCCCAAACCTGAAATCAAACATAATATTTATATCCTTGATAGAAATGTGTAAGTGAGTATTGATGAAGAGCCGGATGAGGGAAAACCTCAAGTCCGGTTCTGTGAGGGGCATAATAAGTCTCTTACGTTGGATGAGATTTAGATATGTCTACTCGACAGAATTGTAGAGTCTCAAATAAAAATGCCAATTGTCAATGGTCTAAATAGCTTATGGTCAAGGATTTGTAAAGTTAATAAATTCTTCAAGAGCTCCTTGCGATACCTTTTGAAAAGCAGTAGCTTCAGTAAAATCATTAAGAAGCCCTAGATATTCCTCTCTTGACTCAGAAGCCATTTTTTTCATGTTATTTTCATATTCTTTTCCTAGCCTATCAAAATCCTCGAATAAGGGGGGGATATAAAAATCATATTTCCCATGCATTTCAATTGCAGTGTTAAGTAGTTTTTTAATATTTTTATCGGAAACGTTTTCAATCTCCTTGGTCATAACATTTCCAAAGGCTTCCTCCGTTACCGGGAGGTAACCGGTCAAAGCCACAAAACGTAGGTTTTGTTTGGGTTCGGTAAACCATTTAAGAAAGATTCCTGCAGCATATTCTTTTTCCTTTGTAGATTTAGTAACACACATACCACCGCCTCGTTGGATGGCAATTTTTTCACCGCCTAGAAAGGTAGGATAAGGCAGTATTGCATATTCTACAGGCTCTGTTGTGTTATCAGCATATGTAACAGTAGGTGGGAAAAAAAGCACTCCTGCCGTGGAACCAGTGGTACAGACGATATCACCAGTTTTTGCGAGATCGGAAGCATATCCGTCAAAAATGGCGACTTGCCCCCGAACTGCTGGTTCATAAAAGCAATTCCACACCTTAGAAAATGAAGGCGAGGAAAAATCAGGCTTGCTTTCTTTTAGAAAGTCATCTCCTAATTGCTTATATCCAACCTGTGCAAGATTGAAAAGCGAGTCAGGCATAAAAAAGATTTTTCCGTCATTTTTTATATCGGGAGTTTGATTGTCGGTCCATTCATAATATTTGGATGCAGCCTTTATAATCCCTTCAAAGGTTTGTAAAGCCTCAAAGCTAATACCTGTATCCTGTGCAAACCTATTAAATATGGTTGTATTTACGAACAAAACTTCGGTTGACTTTGCGGTAGGAAATACGTATAGCTTACCCTCTGTCAGTCGACCCTCTTCTATGAATCGAGGAACATATGCCGAAAGTTCTTTTACGGTGAATTGCTCTTCAAAATCTACAAGTAAGCCTTTTCCAGCAAGGATAAGTGCCGTCTTGGGGTAAGCAGTAGTAATATCAGGAAGCTGTGGTGCGCCCGGATCCCCGTTTGCTGCCATAGTCAGTTTTTCATGTAGGGTGGCAGATCCGGAAATAGAGGTAACACTAAGTATTATCCCTTTTTCTGCTCCAATAGTGTCGTTGAATTGGTCAACCATTTCATCCATGGTATTTTTCATTTGGCCACCATAATTATGCCAAAGAGTTAGGGTGACAGGATTTTTGGGATTAAGTTCGTTGTTGCCCTGGCAGCCAGCAAGAAAACTAAATATTAAGAATAAAAAAAAGATAAAAACCATAATGGTTTTTTTCATAATCACTAGCCCCCACATACATTTATATTACATCAAGTAGAATGTCTAACGATATGAGTATAATTAGCTTTTTGTGTTATCCAGTACTAACCTTCCATATTATAACATGTATTGTAAAAAAATTCTAGAAAATAAGGAAAGGGCACACAGTTCTGCAATTCAATTACATTAAAATGGACAAATCACCCCAAAATCACCCATGTCTTTTTGCTTACAATCACCCCAAGGGTGATTACAAAACAATAATTAGTAGGCACAATGAAGTTGCAAAGAGAAAGGTGCAATGAGAAAGGAGGCTAATTAAACTTTACAAAAGTGAGGTGTCGAAAGAAGGAGCTGATATCTATGCTTCAAGCCTTTACGAAAAGGTGCACCGATGATTCAACAGAAGATGAGTTTGAGTTTACATTCTATTGTGACATATGTGGTAAGTTTTGGAACAGTGTACCGATTCCATTTAGTCAAGGAAAACAAAAAAGCTTTTGGAAAAGACTATTTGGCATAACATCCTCATTATGGAAAAGCGAATATAAGGATGCTTTCGAGAGAGCAAACCGGGAAGGGATGTTTCACTTCAATCGTTGTACTGTCTGTAAAAGATGGGTCTGTGATGATGACTTTTCCGAAGGAGAAAGCAAGTGTTCAATCTGCATTAAGAGCAGTGAAAAAGTGGAGAAGTAAAAAAAATTAAGATTAAGATTAAGATTTCGCTTCGCTAGATTAAGGTTAAAGAACCGATGGATTATAAAGCAGACGCATAATAGTTACCCCAAAATAAAAAAACGAATGGAGGATTTTAAAATGACAGAATTAAATAAAGAGTTCCAAAATAAAGAGTCACAAAACACACAGGGTGTAAACCAAGAGGTAATCCCAGATACCTTTGAGACAGCAGATATTGAGAAAAACAAAACTATGGCAGGTCTTGCTTATTTAATATTTTTCTTACCGCTAATTACTTGTCCAGAGTCAAAATACGCAAAATTCCATGCAAATCAAGCACTTCTCCTTTTCATTGTAGCTGTTGCAGGGAATGTCATATTGGGAATGATTCCAGTTATTGGTTGGATGATAATGCCAATATACGCCATTGGTATATTGATATTAGGCATTCTGGGTTTAATCAATGGTTTCGGCGGCAAAGCAAAACGCTTACCCATCTTTGGCAAATACAACATTTTAAAGTAGGAGGAAAGAACCATGAAGAAAATACTAGTTTTAGTTCTTGTATTACTATTTGTTTTCTCAATTGCAGGCTGTGGTGTGAAAGAAAAGATTGAACAAAAAGTAGGCGAGAAAATTACTGAAAAAATAATTGAAAGTGCATCTGGTGACTCGGATGCTAAGGTAGATATTGACGGAGGAAAGATTACTATCAAGAATAAAGACGGTGGAGAGATTAACATTGGCGGTACCGACTGGCCAAAAACTGATATCCCGGAATTTAAGGGAGGAACTATCTCTGGTGTAGTAGATAATGGTGATGGTTCAGGAATGATTTTAGTAGATGAAGTTGAGAAGAGGGATTTTGAAAACTATTGTGATGACATCAAAAAGGATTTTACGGAGAATGTATTTGAAATGACAGCAGAAGACGCAATAACTTTTGGTGGTGAAAATGCTAAGGGCTTTCTTGTGCAGCTATCTTATGATATTGAAGGCAAAACCCTAACAATTGTTACTGCTAAAAATGATAATTAATTAAAGGCTGGTGAAGCTATGGCATCTTATAAGCAGCCCTGTAAGCACTGTGGTGCATTAATTAACCGTGATGGTTTGTTTTGTCCTAAATGTGGCAGTAGGAGCCCTTTTGTAGATAGCTGTCCCACCTGTCTCTATCAGGTCAATAGAGGTGATGTACTCTGTGCAAGCTGCGGCAGGTCTTTGTATATCACCTGTTCTAAATGTCAAAAAAGAACATTTGTTCAGCATAAATGTGAGCATTGCAATTTTGATTTTATGGTGCAATGCCCTAGCAAACGGTGTGGAAGTATGGAATTTTTTGAAAATAAGAAATGTACGGCATGCGGCAAAAACCTAAAGAAGGAGTGACATAAATGCTAAAAGCATTTACAAGAAACTATGAGGATAACAGTACAGAAGCCGGTTTTCAGTTTACCTTCTATTGTGACCTATGTAATGATGGCTTCAAATCCTCATTTAATGAGTCAGAAACATATAAAAAAGGCTCTATTCTTCGGAGTATTTCCGGTGGTGTTAGTGTCTTGGGAGGCTTATTTGGCGGTGCTATTGGCAACATGGCTTCAAGTGCAGGTCATGGCAGTGATATTCTTTCGGAGCGATTCACTGGAATGAGTCCTGAATGGCAAAAGGAACATGAGCAAGCCTTTCAAAGAGCGCAAAATGAAGCCCAACAACATTTTCACCGGTGTCATGGCTGCCGACAGTGGATTTGTGATGCCGATTATAATGAGGACGAAGACCTATGCGTAGATTGTGCTCCCCGTGAAAATGTAACCGTAGCCAAGGTAAAAGCAAACAGAATGGTCCGGGAAATTGAAGAAGAGGCTGAAGGAGCAAAGGTTTTCCGCGGTAAAATCGAAAGTAAAACCATTATCTGCCCCGTTTGTGGTAAGCCTTCCGGAGAGGGTAAATTCTGCAACAATTGTGGCGCTAATCTTTCCATGAATATATGCCCGGATTGTGGTACCCAGGTGGCCAAGGGAGTGAAATTCTGCGGAGAATGCGGTACTAGAGTATAGCTGATAGACGTGTTGAAAATGAAAGGAAGTGTGTTATATGGCATTTTTTAATGATATAGGTAAAAAGATTGGCTCAGCAGCAGGTGCAACCGCAGCGAAAGCAAAGGACCTTGCGGAGACCACAAAACTTAATTCTCAGGTTTCTGATCAGGAAAAGCAGATAGAAAAGCTATATACGGAAATTGGAAAGAAAGTATTTGAACTTGATAGGGATAATCTCGAAAGCCCGGTAAGTGAGTTGTGTGGGAAGGTCATAGCTGGGCAACTAACTATTGCCGGATTAAAGCAGAAAATTGATGATATTAAGAATGCTAAAGAACCAGAAGAAACAGAAAAGTAATTTTGAAACCGTGTGCCCCTCCGGGGCACACGGATGAACACGGTATAAATTTAAAAGATTAAATAATTAAATGACCTCAAAAATTAAACATGATACTATTTATCCTGTTATTCTGTGGCTAAAATAATGAATTTTAGATTAAATTTCTGTCTGTTCTTAATAGATTCTTAACCGTCAGACTGTGTCATAATTTCGACAAAATGTATCCATAAACCGACAAATATAGTATAATTTAACTATGAAGTTTAGGAGGTCGGTTACATATGGCATATATAAAAGGGCAAGAACGAAACCAAACTATATTATTTCCTGAAAGTATAGATGACTACATTTCGGATGAAAATCCTGTGCGCATAATAGATGCTTTTGTTTCTATTCTTGATATGAAAGAACTTGGCTTTAACAGAGCATCACCATATTCCGTTGGTCCGCCAAGATATAACCCTAAAGATATGCTTAAACTTTATCTATACGGTTATTTGAACCAAAC
>JUEF01000056.1 GCA_000802045.1 Peptococcaceae bacterium BICA1-8 | reverse complement strand
GTCATCCTGAGCGATAGCGAAGGATCTTACGTAGTGAAGAATCTTAAGATCCTTCAGTCGTACCTCCCTCAGGATGACATAGCACAATCAGCAGCTTTCATAGCAATGACAGCAAGTAACTGTATTATCAATAATTGACCATAGATCATAACCTAACAATCTTTTCCTGGGCACTAGTCACAGTGCACTGAACACGAGACCCTAAATCCCACCCAAAAGTATAAATTTACTCTTCATGTATCTTTTTGCCTTCATCTATTTTGCCCATTACCATAAATCTAGCAAGGGCCTCAGCCGCTACTTTACCATTTGGCAAAAAAGCCTTAGCTTCTAAATCAATTATTGTTTTTCGAGCATTAGTAATAGTGGATTCAAAAGTAATTTCCTGTCCGATAGGTACTGCTTCCCTATACCTTACCTCTAAACGGGCCGTTACACCGTGAGAACCTAGCATATTGACGCTTCTAGCCATAACCTCATCTAAGATGGTAGTAATTAAACCACCATGCATTACACCGGGGTAACCTTCATGTACCTGTTGAGGAGTAAAATGGGTCTTAACCTTTCCCCCATCTACCTCAAATTTCAAGTTAAGACCTATAGGGTTCTGATTGCCACAAGCAAAACACATATGGTCATAATAAAATTCCATATTATTCTTCCCCCTTTAAATAAGCAGCAATAAATTCTTCTGTCCAGAGAAAAACCTGTTCTCTTTCAATATCTAGAGTAGCTACATGACCTGAATTATGTAGCCAGTAAATTTCTTTTTCTCTACTTCCTATATTATCATAAATGTATTGAGCACTGACAGGGTTAACTGTTTTATCTAGGGTAGATTGAATAATAAGAACTGGATTATTTATATCCTTCAACTCTTTTTTTATTACGGGAAGCATTTTGACCAGGCTTGCTGTACAGCTAATAGGGTATTGATCATACCAAAAGGATTCGTAATTTTTACTGGTATTAGTTTTCTTCCTTGAAAATTTAATAAAGTACTGCAAAATTGGTGAAAAATAGGCCTTTTTCTTTGCCAAAAAAATCGGAGCACAGATTGAAACAATCCCACCGTTAATTTTTTCATTAGCAGCCAAATGAAATGCTAGAGCCCCACCCATAGAAAGACCAATTACAAAAACCTTCTCACAACGAGCCTTTAAGCCTTCATAACCCTCAACTACTTCTTGATACCAGTTTCCCCAACTAGTACATGCCAAATTTTCTACCTTGGTGCCGTGACCTGGCAGAAGAACCCCCTTTACCGAATATCCTTTTTTATGTAAATACTCTCCTAAAGGACGCATCTCTCCCGGTGAACCTGTAAAACCATGGATTAATAAACAACCAGTTTCATTTCCGAGGAAATCAAAAGGTTCTATATCTCTTCGTCTAATTTGCATATCAATATCACTTATCCTTATCAATATCTTATTTTTTTGATATTCTCAATAAATTAATAATATCCTTTATTATTTAGATATGTGATTTTACTATATTTTTCTGGTACGACCCATAATAATAAGACTATTAACAAAAGAATTGTTCCTAACAAATATGTATAAAGTAATCCAGATTTCAGAACTATTAGCTGATAACTTATAACTGGTCCTATGGCGGCACCAACATCTAGAGCAATAGTATAAATAGTCATGATTCGAAGCGATAAAGTTTGCTTTGCTATATCAGACGCTAAGGAATCACTCAAAGTTACTAAAGCAGTTGCTGTAACCATTAGTAACATTATAACCCCTATCCATAATGGCAAGGAAAGGTCAAAATCAATAGCCGCAATTAAAAATCCTATTATTCCCAAAGCTAGGAAAGGTTTAAAAAGAGCTTGTCTATTTCCCTTGCTGTCTGACCACCGTCCAATCAATGGTGCTAAAAAAGGTTCCCATAACCAGCGAATTCCTTGCAAAAAACCGGATAAAGCAGCAGTAGTAATACCCAATCCTAAGATAATAATACCTTCTTTATAATGGTTAGTTACTAATAAACTGAGAGTTGATGCGATAATGCCTTCAAAAAGCATTGCAATAATTAGACCTCCTATTATTACTCTCATAATTTGAAATGAGTAATTTATGCGATTAGATGACATTTCATTATTTTTTGTATCAATTACTCGATAATTTGGGACAAAAAATATAGTAATAGGAAGTGCTAATAATGTTAATATTCCAAAAAAAACTAAAGTAATTTTAAAACCTAATACTCCTGTTAAATGCCCCCCTACTAACATACCGAAAAAATCCCCTAGTCTATGCAGCCCATTATATTTTCCCATCAAACGTCCTCTATCATCTTCTTCTGCTTCGGAAATTACAGAAAAAAATCCTCCCAACTTAAGTAATGACCAGGAGATTCCCCAAAGGGTTCTAAGAATTAGCCATATCTTAAAGCCTGTAAAAATTCCATAACTTAGGGTAGCTATTGCGGCCAAGGATACGGCAATAATCAACGCTAATCGGAGTTTTATTCTGCTATATAACCATCCAACAAAAGCATTAAGTGGTAATCTCACTATGCGGTTAATAGATAAAAGTATCCCTACTTCCCATAATGAGTTTAGTCCTGCTTCTTGCCAATATAAAGGCAGGGTAACATACAACATAGAATTACCTAATAAACATATCGCTGTTATTAGGGATAGGGAGACAACTGTTTTATCTTTTATATTTATAGAATTATTAGTTATCATTTTTCTCGACCTTCCAAAAAAATTTAATATCTACTTACCTTTTGCAGATAAAAATTTATTGCTTAAGTTTTTACTATCTATACAATTGAATATGAAAAATCAAGACCAGCACCTTTCTTGGTACAATTAATTCACCTTAAAACAAATAACTAGTCATTTTAACCTCTTAATGATTAAATGAATACATAATAATTCCAATTTGCCAATTGACTATAAAAAAACGATACTTTATAATTCAAACATAAATAATATATATTATAACACCATAATAATCAGAGTTGTTTTATAACCAACGACTTGATTTAGCAAAGATGCTTTTGTGGACTTTAAGCAGTGTCTAGTTCCTATATTAGAGGCATCTATTATATTTTAGATTACTTAATTAGTTAGTTTAAAAAACAAATGAATAGTTTATAGCAATGATGCTAATTTCACCAAAAGTAGTAAATGCTTTTGTGGCAAAATAGCATCATTTTTATTTTACTGCAAAATTCAAATTACGGAACCTATAGATTCTGCTAATTTCTAAAGATATTAATATTTCAACAATATTTTTATAAAAATTACGTAAGTCATATTAAATGATTTTATTAATACAATAAGCCAGTGCATGATACAATAATATAGTCAAATTAAATAATATCATTAACTTTTTTTATCCTAGCTCTTATGGGTTATGAATGGGCACAATGATACTTGTGCTTGGAGGTGATAACCACTAAAGTTTATTTCCATTTATGGATTAGTAAGCTATTATATTTTAAAATTTTAAAAAATTCAGAAGAATTTGAACCCAGTTGCCCAAGTCCCCCTTTTTTCACCCGGCTTGGCATCATAAGAATTCGAAAGGAGAGGATAAATTGAGTGTTGAACTTATCACCTTATTGATGTTTGCAAGTCTTTTTGTTACCTTGTTTTTGGGACTACCTGTTGCTCTTGGTTTGGGAGGTACTGCCATTCTATTTGCGATTACCATGAGTCCCCATACTCTATTGGCTGCGCCTAGCGCATTCTTTTATACTCCGTGGCAATATGTTTTAGTAACAATCCCCCTGTTTCTATTTATGGGGAATTTAATCCGTTATTCCGGTATTGCTGATGCTGCTTATGACGCAGCGTATAAATTAATTGGTCATGTCGCGGGCGGTTTAGCAATGGGAACAGTTGTAATTTGTACCCTCTTTGCCGCTATTACCGGAATAACTCCCCCAGCTACAGTTACAATGGGGCAGATAGCCTACCCCTCAATGATGAAGTATAAATATCACAATGGAATTGCCATAGGCGCAATTGGGGCAGGTGGAGCATTAGGAGCTCTCATTCCCCCTAGTGTTCCCTTCATTTTTTATGGACTCTTAGCCAAGGAATCAATTGGAGCCTTGTTTTTGGGCGGAGTTATACCCGGAGTGATGCTGGCCACCTTTTATGTAGTCTATATTGGCATAAGGTGCAAACTACAGCCACATATGGGACCCCCATTACCTCCTGAGGAAAGCTTCTCCACCAAAGAGAAAATTACTGCCGTGATAAGTATTTGGCCGTTTATCGTCCTTATCTTCCTCGTTCTCGGCGTAATTTGGCTAGGAGTGGCAACACCACAAGAGGCTGCAGCTTTCGGTGCCGGTGGTGCTTTAATCATTAATATCATATACCGCAGGATCAGCAAGCAAATACTCAAAGCCTCTCTTGAATCCACAGTTCAGCTTACTGCAATGGGATTATGGATTCTAATTGGTGCTAACCTATTTACAAACGTCTTTAGTGCCTTAGGCTGCCAAGAAGTAATAACCACCACTGCCCTGTCAATGCCTGGTGGTAAGTGGGGCGTCCTAACTATGATGATGATCATTATCATGGTGCTCGGAATGATGATGGATGACTGGGCAATAATAATGCTCTGTACACCTCTATTTATCCCGATAATCACTGAACTGGGCTTTAGTAAGCTATGGTTTGGCGTACTATTTATTGTCAATATTCAAATTGCTTATCTTTCACCTCCCTTCGGCTTTGTTCTTTTCTGGATAAAGAGCATTTTGCCTAAAGATGTGCATATGGGGGAAGTTTACCGCTCAGTATTACCGTTCATTGCCCTCCAAATAATTGCGTTAATATTAATTATTTTATTCCCTCAGATAGCTACGTGGTTACCCGATTTGGTTTTAAAATAAAAAACCTTTGCTAAGATCTTCCAGTTGACTACATAGATTTAGTTAAGGAGATAATGACATCGTTTATTTTAGAATACAATTGTACAAGGGGGGTGGTATTAAGAAATTTTTATCTGCACCTTATAAAAAGTACAAAAAAAAGGGAGGTATATGTTTAATGAAAAAGTATTCATTATTAGTGCTTGTGTTATTGTTGGTTTTTAGCATATCTGTACTGGCTGGTTGCTCAGAAAAGCCTAAAGCTGTAGAAGAACCAAAAACTGAAGCTCCTGCTGCAGCTCCTGCTAAAGCTGGTGCGCCAACTGAGGTAACTAAATGGGTAATGCAACCGTGCTTTGATTCATCAGACGCCGGCTGGGGCCTTGGTGTTGTACCGTGGATTAAGGCTGTTGAAGAAGCCACCGAAGGCACAGTTAAAATTGAGTTACTTCCTGCCGGCTCAATAACTAGTGGAGATGAAGCATTTGGTGCTGCTGCCGCTGGAATGATAGACGTATATGCCGGTTGGGCGACTGTCTATGGTGGAGAAATGCCTGAGGGTATGTTAGCTTTTGGAATGGCAATGGGTGCTGACAACCATGAGGAAGCCTGGGAAGCAATGTGGGGTAACCCTAAATATAAAATAGG
Organism: Peptococcaceae bacterium BICA1-8; assembly: GCA_000802045.1. Lineage (GTDB taxonomy): Bacteria > Bacillota > Peptococcia > Peptococcales > BICA1-8 > BICA1-8. The sequence continues at coordinate 39,894 of JUEF01000056.1, read as the reverse complement.
TGATATTGTTCAAAAAGCAGCTCATGACCGTAATCTTCACTGGGCTGGTTGGACAAATCAAGGTCCTAATGCCGCTTTCACTAAATTCCCAGTAAATAAGTTGGAGGACTTTGCAGGACACAAAATGAGAGCTGGCGGTCCTCAAGCCTTGTTCTTTGAGGCCATGGGTGGTGCACCTGTTTCTCTACCTGGTTCCGAGATTTACATGTCAATAAGACTAGGCACTATTGATGGTACCTTCTGGGATACTGGTGGTATAGATGATATGAAGTTCCAAGAAGTAATTAAATATGCTATTATGCCAGGATGGGCTCCTGCTCAACATCAGGAAACATTTATCAATTTGGATGCTTGGAACGCCCTTACTGATTGGCAGAGAGAGAAAATCGATGGGATCTTCCAGTCGAGCTACTTTGAGACCAGCCAACTACATGCTGATGGTGTACAAGAGGCCTTAGATATTCTTGTTCAAAGCGGCGGTGAGGTTATAACTCTATCTGATTCGGAAATAGAGAGAATGCGTGTTAAGTCAGTAGAAGAAGTATGGCCTAAGGTAGCTGATAAATCCGAAGGAGCTGCCAAGGGTGTTGAACTATGGAAACTATTCCTTAAGGATAAAGGTAAATTGAAATAAAGCTGTCAAGGGGGTGTATTAGGCAAAATGAAGTTCTGGAGCAAGGTTGGGCAAATAATTGATTTTATTGCTGAAGGTCTAGGGAGAATTGGTTGGGTGCTTGTTATTTATTGCATGGCCTTTGGATTATATGACGTGATAATGAGATACTTTTTTAATAGCCCGTCTTTATGGATTGGGGTAACGATCCAGTATGCCATGGTTTTATTGGCTTGCGTATCAGGGGCATACGCCCTCAAAAATGACGCTTTTGTTAAGTTGGACGTTTTTTATGCTAACTTTTCTCCAAGGACTAAAGCAATTTGTGATATTTTCACCTTTACTCTCACAGCCCTCTACTTGTATGTTTTGATATGGAAAGGGGTGCAAGCAGCTCAAGCATCATGGTTCACACGGCAGGTGACACCAACTGCTGTCCCAATACCACTTTACCATCTAAAGTCTATGATACCTTTGGGGGCTTTCTTCGTACTACTAGTGGCAACTAAAAAACTTGTCATAGATATAGCGACAGTAATCGGTATAAAAACGGATAGCTCAACTGGTTAATGAGGAAAAAGAACAGTACGTTGATAAGTGAATAACAAAGTAGGAGCTGTTACACAACGGACTCAAGTGATTCGTTACGAGCAGCTCCTACTTTCTTTTTATATGCTTATAACTACCAAGCATTGAGTTGTAAATATATTATCATATGTTATACTAATTATACTAAAATTCAATCTTTTTATGAGGTGAGGCAATGCCTTATCAAGACATTGATCTGCTACATTATATTGAACAAGACAAAATGCTACAGATTATAGAGAGTTTTAATAGTGCAACCGATATTGCAATGAATATCAATGATAAACTAGGGTTTCCCCTTGTTGAACATAATTATTTTACTGGTTTTTGTCACACAATCCGGAATTGCAATCAAGGGTTACGACAATGTATTGAGTCAAATGCAGCCATTGGATACCAGTCTGCAAACAATGGTCAGTTAGCAATTTCGACTTGTTACGCTGGAGTTGGTTTGATGGCCTTACCTATTATGGTTGAAGAATCCTATTTAGGTTCTATTACTTGTTGCCAGCTTCATCTACAGCCTCCATCAAATAAAATGCTTGAAAAATTACTAAAAGTTACAGCTCCCCTAGATCTGGGAAAAGATGATTTGGTTAATTTGTTCAAAAATATTAATGTTATTAGCTATGAGAAATGTCTTGCAGTTTCAAATCTCATGCAGCTCGTTATTAACTATATAGCTGAGCTAGTATACCGAGAGAAAAAACAGGAGGGACAATTTCAAGAAAAGCTAAGCAATATTATTGAGGCTAAAGCAAGGACAGAGCTTGAAACCCGACTCCGCCTAGCTAGGCTAAAAAATCTCCAATCACAGATTCAACCACATTTTCTTTTTAATACACTTAATACCCTAACTAGCCTTCTAACTTTAGATAATAATAATAATGCTCTTGATGTGGTGTACTCTTTTTCTGAAATACTTAGATATAATCTTGACCGTGCAGGTGATCTTGTTACCTTAAGCGAAGAATTGATAAATGCTGAGAATTATCTGAAGATTAAGAGGGCTAGATTCGATGATAAAATTAGCTATAGTTTTAACATTCATCCTAGTCTTTTAAATATCAGTCTGCCTTATTTAAGTCTCCAGCCACTTATAGAAAATGCATTTATTCACGGACTAGAGCCTCAAAAGGAAAAAGGTTATATTTATATATACGCTAAGACAGAAAAAAACCAGATAGAAATTACCGTAGAAGATAACGGAGTAGGTTTACCTAAAAGCTTACTAGAAGACTTTCCAGATTTGAAGGATGAAGGAATAAGCAATGATTGTATGGGCTTAACTAATGTACATGCCCGGCTGCAGCTCTGTTTCGGTAGAAATTTTGGTGTAAAGCTAACATCTTTAGACGGAATTACACGGGTTTCTCTAATTCTTCCTACAATGAAGGAGGACCATGTATGCTAAAGCTATTAATAGTAGACGATGAGTATTTAGAAAGAATGGTCTTAAAGCATCATATTGAAAATGATCCTTCCCTACAAATAAAAATAGTAGGCGAAGCATCAAGTGGCCGGGAAGCAATATCAATGTTTCTTAAAACAAATCCAGCTATTATTCTAATGGACATTAAAATGCCGGAATTAGATGGATTACAAACAGCCGAGATTATAAAACAGCATAATAATGCTGTTGAGATAATATTCATTACAGCTTACAGTTACTTTTCTTATGCAAAACAAGCAATTCAACTTAGGCCAGCTGATTATTTGCTAAAACCTGTAAAACCGGCCGACCTATATGCAAGCATTAAAAAAGCAATACAATTTGCTGATGAAAGGAAAGCCAACAAGTTCACTAGTACGACACTCCAGGAGTTTCCTGCAGAAGCACAATTAGATGAAAACTTTTTAATCAGCCAGCTCAAGGATTATATTTCAAAAAACTTTAATGATAAAATTACCCTTGATGACTTGGCACAAATTGTTCATTATAACCCTTCCTATATAAGCAGTTTATTTAAAAAGAACACAGGTCTGGGTATTAATGACTACATCACAAATATTAGGATAAAGGAAGCTACGAGACTTCTTGTAGATACTGACAAATCCATTGATGATATTGCAGGTTTAGTAGGTCTGAGTAACAATAGTTATATCACTTTTTTATTTAAGAAAAGCTTAGGCATTACTCCGTCTACCTATCGTAGGTTATATTCTAAAGGCAAATAATAACCTAACCTAATTTTTTCTTTATTTAGGCCTTCTTCTTCGGTGGCAATAACAATTTTACCTGGGTCTTTGATCCGCTGCTAGAAAGCTTAACTCCATAAGCTGGTCCAAAGCAAAGCTGCAATCGACTATGAACATTAATTAGTCCTATATTATTCTTTTTATTCATTTCCTCAGCACATTCAGGGAAATTTTTAATTAGTTTCTGTGGTATGCCCAATCCATTGTCTTCTACAATAATCTCAATCCTATCATCTAAAGATTTTCCACTAATTAAGATATATCCCTTATTTTTCTTAGGTTCAATTCCATGGATACATGCATTTTCTACTAGAGGCTGTAAACTTAGATAAGGCAGCTCAGTACTCATTAAGTTTTCTTCGATATCAAATTTATAGCTAACCTTTTCTCCGAATCTTATCTGTTTAATATGCAAGTAATTTTCAACATTACGGAGTTCTTCTTCTAAGGTAACAAGATCTCCCGATCTATCAAGATTATACCTTAATATTTCCGAAATTGAATAAACAACATCAAGTGCCTCCTTATTTCTTTTTAATAATATTAAGACTGACAATGTATTTAATGTATTAAAAAGGAAATGTGGTTGTATTTGCGTCTGGAGATTTTTAAGTTCAGCTAGACGTAGGTAGTTTTCCAATTCGGTCTTATTTTTTGCCTCTATAATATTATCCATTTTTTTTCTAAATTGTCCTTCTTGCTTTATAGTACGAAAATTTAGCTCTGTAATATAATTTACAATAAGCTGGATAAGGTTGGATATAGCGGAACATTTTTCAGGACTAATAACGTTAATACTTTTGAAAGCTTCCACAAGCCGTGGTGCTTCGAAGCCCAAATCCTTAGTTGCCCTCAGCATTCTTTCTATGGCTTTTTCATCTGGTGTCTGCAAGTGGATCTGGCAGCACGTTATCGAACCCAAAAACAAATCATCTAATATTATAGGCATAGCCATAAGTAATGCCCCGGTATGGCATGGGGATATGGCTACTTGTCCTTTATTAGCAGAGTGAAAGCCTATGGATGCATTAGATTCAATGCAACGTCTTAGCCCATTTTCTGTTGAGCGAATATACTTACAGAAACCAGTAAAGTAGTTATGTTCAACTAAAGGAAACCCTAGATTATCATTTATGTCGATGGTAATACCTGTAGCTTTATTAAAACTCTTTATAATCTGAAGCATCTTATCATTTTCTATAAAGTTAAGAAGCTCTGGTCTATCTTTCATAATAACCCCCCAGTCGGCTAATAGAAAAGGAGTCTTGATATCATATCCAGTTTAACATGGTAGCAAGGTAAACCTGAGAGGCCTTAAGAAGTTCATCTATTGATACCTTTTCATTTTCCTTGTATGCACTACCCTGGAGGTTTCCTGGTCCGAATATCACTCCATCAATACCAGATCTTTTATATATAGTACATTCAGCTGTTGCAACATAACCTGAGTATATAGGGGGAATGCCAACTGCAGAACAAGACTTAGCCAAAATATTGGCTAATTTATCATCCCGGCTTATTTCCCAAGGTTCTCTTCTTTCCAGTTCACGTATCTCCGCATGGAAATCTGGTATTTCCTTTTTTATATCATTAAAAATGCTTTGCATTTCTCCCCAAATATCATCTGGTGTATGACCAGGTATTAACCTTACATCAACATTTAGTGTACAGTTATCAGGAATAATCCCTTTAGCATCACCACCTTGAATCATTGTTGTCTGCCAAAAGGACTCTCCCAAGCATGAATGTGTTTGATGTGAAAAAGAATGAGCTTCCATCTTAGTCATTAGTTTTAGTGCTCTATGAATTGCATTTACACCCGCACCTTTTACAGAAGCATGACCTGTTTGTCCAAAAACAGTAACGTCTGCCCACATCCTACCCTTACTACATATTTGTATTTCGAGGTTCGTCGGCTCACAACAAATTACTCTTTCCGCATCAGCAATAAGTGGAGTGCCAATTAGTTTTTTCGCTCCTGCCATTAAATTTTCCTCATCAACAGTAGCTGCTAAAATTATATCACCTTTAGGCTGCATTTTATTAATAGATAGGGTAGCCATTGCAACCATTACAGCGGCTAATCCTCCCTTTGCATCCGCTGCCCCCCTACCATATATATATCCATCACTAATGGTCCCAGAGAAGGGCTCAACATCCCAGCGTTTTGCTTCATAGAAACTAACAGGCACAACATCCATATGGCTTGAAAACAGGATTGGTGAAGCTTCACCTTTTCCCAACAGCCGCGCAACAACATTATACCTTCCTGGGAAAACTTTCTGAATTGCTGTTTTTATGCCGTTGTAATCCATGTAATTTTTTACATATTTGCCCACCTTGCTTTCATTGCCCGGAGGGTTAATGCTGGGTATTTGCACCAATTGTTTTGTGACCCTAATAAGATCATTAATATCAATCAAATTGATGGCATTGCTGACTTCACTATCGAAAATCCCCATTGTTATATCCACCTTTTATTTATATTGAAAAACTAATGTATCATACTATAGAAATCTACTAAAATCAAAGTATATACTCATTGTAACAAATATTGAGATTATTTCCAAAACAATGTTTCTATTATATTTGCCATCACTACAATACAAAGACCCCTCCATCTATTACAATAGAGGGGCCCTGCCCTATTTTAATTTACCAGCTTTACTCACCGCATTTTGCGACGGTTTTAACTTCATTAAGCGCCTTTTTATCTTCCTCACTAAACCATTTTGTTGTTACACACTTTACCTGGGTGTAAAATGCAATGCCATCTTTGCCCTTTGCATGTAGATCACCAAAGAAGGATTCCTTATGTCCAGAGAAGGGGAAGCCAGGTGCTACTGCTGGTATGCCAACATTTATACCAACCATGCCTCCATGGGTTCTGGTTACAAACTCCCTTGCATAATGTCCGTTCTGGGTAAAGATTACAGAACCATTAGCAAGCCTATTTTCGTTAGCTATAGCCAAGCCTTCTTCAAAATCCTTTACCCTTTTTACACATAATACCGGGCCAAATATTTCTTCATCACCCACAGACATGCCGGGTTTTACATGATCAAAAATAGTAGGGCCTATATAGTACCCATCTTCGAAACCCTCAACTACAGCATCCCTGCCATCTAATACAGGTTTTGCTCCTTCTTCTACTCCCTTTGCAATCCAGTCAGTTACAAACTTCTTTTGTTCCGCTGATATCACTGGACCTAACATAGTACAATCCATATATGCAGGACCTATTTTTAATTCACTTGCGAATTTTACCATGTGCTGTACTAGTTCATCTGCAATTTCTTCTTCCACACATACTACAGGCAATGCCATACACCTTTGACCCGCTGCTCCAAAGGCCGATGTTACTATTCTATGAGCAGTTAACTCTAACTCACAATCTTTTAATACAAGAGCATGGTTTTTCGCTTCACAGAGAGCCTGAACTCTTTTGCCATGGGAAGCTGCGGTTGAATAAATATGCATGCCTACTTTTGTGGAGCCTACATAGCTTACCCCTTTAATGTCTGGATGCTTTAATACAAGCTCTGCTTCTTTACGGTTGCATGTTAAAAAGCTAACTATACCCTTTGGTAATCCGGCCTCTTCTAATAATTCTATCATTCGAATACCTGTTAAAGGTACAAGACTTGCTGCCTTCAAAACAATTGTATTTCCGAGAGTAATGCATAGCGGCAGCATCCACCCGAAGGGTATCATTGACGGGAAGTTTGATGGTGCAATTCCGGCAAACACTCCTAATGGTTCACGCATCATAGTTACATCATGGCCCCTTGATACATTCATTGCAATATCCCCCTGCACCAACCAGGGACTGCCTATTGCATATTCAATATCACCTACAGTTGAAAGGACCTCTCCCCTTGCTTCACGAATTGCTTTTCCTTGTTCTGTGGCAACTAATTTTGCTAATTCGTCGAGATTTTCCTGGATTAGCATCTTAAACCTATACATTACCTGTACACGCTCATTTATGGGCGTACTTGCCCACTGAGGAAAGGCTGCCTTTGCACTTTCAATAGCCTCATTAACCTCCACCTCAGTACAGCAGGGAGTTTCAGCTATAACTTTTCCGGTGCTTGCATCTGTTACTGGCATATATTTTTCTGTTTTTGATTCTTTCCATTCACCATTTACAAAATATTTTAGCTTTGGAATATTTGTCATTTAAATTTCCCCTTTTTTGGAACTATTCTACTAATAGTTTTAATTAAAAGCAGGTTCTATAGATACGCCACTCATTAAACGTGAGTTTATTTTTTATATAAGTTTTTTATTTACTAAATTTTTCTAAAGCATTCTTAATTGCTTGAACAATTTCATCAATATCAGCTTTTGTAGCAACAAGAGCTGGAGCTAAATTAATAATATTGTTTTGGTTTGTAAAGCTTCTATTTGTTCTCCCAACTAAAACTCCTTGAGCCGTTATATCTCCAATTACCTGACCAATAAACGCCTCACTAACGGGAGCCTTTGTTACCTTATCTTCTACTAGCTCTATGCCGGCAAATAAACCCATACCCCTCACATCACCAACAATAGAGAATGTTTGGAATTCTTTTAAATTATCTAATAAGTATTGTCCCATCTTAGCACTGTTTTCGCATAGCTTTTCATCTTCAATTATTCTTGTGTTTTCACATCCTGCTGCAAAGGCGCCTGCACATCCGCCATAAGTACTGATATCTCTAAAATAGGCTAATTTATCACTTGGATCACTTTTGAAAACATCAAATAATTCATTTTTCGCCATTGTTACAGAGAGTGGCATATACGAACTCGCTGTGCCTTTAGCCATGGTCACTATATCAGGGTCAACATCATAATGTTCATGTCCAAACATTTTACCTGTTCTACCAAAACCACATACAACTTCATCCATAATCATTAAAACATCGTATTTTTTACAAATTTCTTGTAATATTGGGTAGTATTCCGGTACTGGTGGAATGATCCCTCCGCCCGCAGTGATAGGTTCAACAAATACTGCTCCAACTGTATCAGGTCCCTCTTGGATAATTACATCTTCTACTACTCTCGCACAATCAATATTACAATCTGGGTATGTCTTGCCAAAGTGACACCTATAGCAGCAAGCATGGGGAAATTCAACAAAACCTGGTAAAAAAGGACCGAAATCAGTTCTTCTTTCCTCTTGTCCTGTTGCACTAAGCGCCCCAAAAGTTGTACCATGGTAGTCTTTATTACGATACAAAATTTTAATTTTTTCTTTACCGGGATATTTTAATCTCGAAGACTGACGCACCATTTTAAAAGCCTTCTCATTTGCTTCCGATCCACTGTTAGAGTAGTATACTTTTTGTAGCCTAGGTAATAAAGATGTTAATTTTTGGGCAAATTTTATAGCGGGAATATTGCCGGCTGTACCTGCATAGTATGGCATCGTTTTTAATTGTTGGTAAACAACTTCTGCAATGCTCTCCCGTCCGTACCCTACATTTACACACCATACTCCTCCTGAAACTGCATCTAAATATTCTCTACCTTTAATATCCTTGATCCGCAACCCGTTTCCTTCTACAATGATCATCGGATCTACAGTTTCAAAAACTTTATGTTGCATTAAATGATGCCATACGTTTTCTTTGTCCAGTTTTATCATTTCTGCCGCATCATAGTTGAAAAGGTCATCTAAGTGTTCATTTTTGTTGTTTAAAGCCATTAATCTTACCTCCTCTTATTATTTTTATTTTTCAATCCACCAATGTTATAGAGCTTCTGAGAGTGGAACATACTCAATATTATGGGCTTCAGCAACAGCTTTAAATGTAACCTTACCATTTATTACATTCACACCTTTAGCTAAAGCGCGATCCTCCTCAATAGCCCTTTCCCAGCCTTTATTAGCAATGTCAAGAGCATATGGGAGTGTTGCGTTTGTTAAAGCAAATGCTGATGTACGGGCAACTGCTCCCGGCATATTGGCTACTGAGTAATGAACTACACCAAATTTTTCATAGGTTGGGTCACTGTGTGTTGTAACTCTATCAATTGTTTCTATAGACCCACCTTGATCAATAGCTACGTCAACGATAACTGAACCTGGTTGCATTGTTTTAACCATCTCCTCAGTTACTAAGCGAGGTGCTCTTGCTCCCGGAATCAATACTGCTCCTACTAGTAAATCTGCTGTTTTTACTGCTTCCGCTATGTTAAAGCTATTGGACATTAGGGTTTTAATTTTGCTGCTAAATATATCATCGAGATATCTCATTCTATCAGCGCTCATCTCAATTATTGTCACATCTGCTCCTAAACCAATAGCCATTTTGGCGGCATTGGTACCCACTATACCTCCGCCAACAATAACCACTTTAGCAGGCGGAACACCGGGTACTCCTCCCAAAAGAACGCCTTTTCCGCCTTTGGGCTTTTCTAAAAATTGTGCCCCTACTTGAATGGACATTCTTCCAGCTACTTCACTCATAGGTGTTAAAAGTGGTAAGCCTTTGTTATCTAGTTGAACAGTTTCGTAGGCAATTGCTACTATCTTTTTTTCGATTAACATTTGAGTTAATTCAGGCTCTGGGGCTAAATGCAGGTATGTGAATAATATCTGTTTTTCTCTAAATAGTGGGAATTCAGATGCAAGTGGCTCTTTTACTTTCATTACCATGTCAGCTTGTTCAAATACAGCTTTGGCATCCGGTAATATTTGGGCTCCCGCTTCAATATATGCTTCATCACTAATACCACTTCCCAAACCTGCAGACTTTTCAATTACTATCTTATGACCATTTTTTACAAAACTTTGTACCCCTGCAGGAGTGATTGCAACCCGATTTTCATTGTTTTTAATTTCTTTTGGTACACCTATTATCACTTTAATCCCTCCTTATATTAATTGAAAATGCTCATTATAGAATTCTCTGCTTAAATTTTAACATAAACAAAGTTGATGACCTTAATATTAAATTTTAATCTTACTTGCAATTTCTATAGCTAATTTCACTGTAGTTTTATGCTTTCTTTGAAAACTATTAAAATATATAGATACAAAATGCCCATAATCAAAAAAATACTACAAGTAGATTTGAAAAGCTACTTGTAGTAAAAAGGGTCTACGGCTTATTATTTATGCGTTTTTTTATTTATCCAATAATTTATATAGTGCTTGTGTTCCGCTATCTTCTTCTCCTAAAGCAGCTATCTTATCATAAAGTGATTTTGCCAATTCCAGACCTGGTGTCCATAATCCAATTTCTTTAGCCGAATCTAAGGCTATTGTCATATCCTTAATGAAATGTTTTACATAAAAACCAGGTTCAAAATTACCAGCAATCATCCTAGGTGCTAAATTACTTAATGAAAAGCTGCCCGCTGCTCCCGCTTCGATACTTTTTAGTACAGTAGTTGGATCAAGTCCTGTTTTTTTAGCATACGCTATAGCTTCACAAACCCCTATCATATTAGAAGCTATGGCAATCTGATTACACATCTTTGTATGTTGTCCTGAACCAGCTTTTCCCTGCAAAACTATGTTTTTCCCCATTATTTCAAAAATTGGCTTAATGTTTTCAAATGCCTCTTGATCCCCACCGACCATTATAGATAATCGAGCTTCTCTAGCACCAATATCGCCACCTGAAACAGGCGCATCTAAAGCATACATCCCTTTTGCTAAAGCCTCTTGGAATACTCTTTGGGCTAATTTTGGTGAGGAAGTAGTCATATCAATTAAGTATGTACCTTTTTCTGCATTGTTTAATATTCCGTTCTCACCAAGGTAAACTTCTTCTACATCTTTAGGATAGCCGACAATAGTAATAATTACATTCGATTTATTCGCAATTTCAGCTACAGTGTCCAACCATTTAGCGCCATTATTTATTAATTCCTGCGCTCTTGCTTTTGTACGGTTGTAAATATTAACCTTATAGCCTGCCTTGATTAAATTTCCTGCCATACTTTTTCCCATAACACCAATACCGATAAAACCTATTTCAACTTTTTCTTTTGCTAACTGCATTTTATACCTCCAGGTTTTGTTTTTAAAAAAACATTATATTATATATAGTTTCTATATTTTGTAATATAATTCCTTTAAAAATCCCAAAAATTATCCCTTTGGTATCCATACTTCATTCATGTGGTAACGTTATTACATTTTTCCCTTAGCCATTAATCTTGCCTGAGGTAGTCGTCTTAAGACTAGTGCTGCAAGTGGAGCAACCAGTGCTCCAACTCCTAATAATAAAAATGCACCACCCCAGTTTTCAGCATAGATTGGATTGGTTTTTCCATTTTGATATTCAAGAACTAAACCAAAAACTATTGGGGATATAATAGTCATTATATAACCAATTGCTGATTGAAATCCAAGAGCCGTTGATCTAATTTTGTATGAAACCATTTCGGTCAGACCAGCCTTATAAATAGCTGAATCTGCGATAACCCAAAAACCGATCCAAAATGAAAGAAGAACTATAATTATTAAAGAATGTCCATATAAAAACCCTAGGAATAACTCTGCTACCAAACTACATAAGGCTGCCACAATTATAGTTTTAGTTCGTCCTAGTTTATCTGCAACTAATCCCCATAGGGATACAGCCGGAACACCAAACATTATTACAAAAGCAGCCAATTTCCCACCTAATGCTACCGCTATATTTTCTTCATAACCAACCGCCAAAGTACTTGCGACCAAGAAAGGTCCGATCCAACCCCAAAATGCATATAGTTCCCACATATGTCCCATATAAGAGGTAGTGATGAGCGCAGGCCCAGTATAGCCTCCCTCAGGCGCAGGCTTAACTATACTGTCTGTACCATTGTCGGTCAGCAAAATATTATCGTCCGGCTCAGGCGCCTTCTGGTTTACTATTAAAAATAAAAGTAGGGCCGCAATAAAAGCAGGTAAAGATGTCCATATTATACCAGCTTGCCACCCGTATTTGCTTGCAAGTGGTGATGCCACAAAATAGCCTCCGGCATAAGCAGCAGTCAATGCACCGGTATAGATGCCAATTACTCTTCCCCGTTCATTTGATGTAAACCACCTAGATAAATACGAAATTCCAGGGACATAGATAGCACCAGCGGATAAACCGGTTAACAATCTTAATACTAAAATACTATAAAAATCTATGGCTAACCAAGCAAACAATGTTGAAAAAATGCCAGTAAGTAAAGTTGCCCAAGCAACTATCTTTATTTCCCCTATCTTATCGGAGAGCCACCCGGTAAAGATTACAATTATTACATAGCCAACTTGGATAGATGCTAAGATATAACCGATTTGTGCTGCATCTAAATTAAAATCTGCGGCAATATAATTTAATACAGCAGAAAAATTATACCAAGGCAAATATCCCAAAAACATTGCAATAGTCATAATAAGTAAAATTGTATGCTTTTTCTTCATTATCTTCCCCCACGAAACTATATATGTTAAGGCTTCTACCAATAACTAATGCTTTTGTTAAAATTATTCTAACATAAAAACAATATTTCATAGGAAGAAGTGTATTTCATAATTACTAATAAATATAAAGCGCGTTAATAGCCGCTTCGCAACATAACCTGTCCTGCTCTGGTGCTCCACCACTAACTCCAATACCTCCAATTACGGTATTACTTTCCATTACTTTAAGTCCACCTGAAAAAAGTACTAACCGAGTATCACTCTCTATGCCAAATAAAGACCTTGACTTTGCCCAGTCTTCCCAATTGTGGGTATCCACCTGGGTAATAGCAGCTGTATATGCCTTTTTCATTGCTAAATCTATACTAAATATCTTTGCTTTATCCATCCGTTGAAAAAAAACCAAGTGCCCTCCACCACAGACAATAGCAACTGAGATATTAATGTCTAACTGCTTGGCCTTTACAATTGCTTCTCTAGCTAATAACTGCGCCTGCTCGCTTGATACGGATTTCAATGTTTGAGACTGCATTTTATACCTCCTTTTCAAAAATACCGGTAATAACAAAATAAGCCCCAAATTACGGCTTATTTTGCAGGGCTATTTAGAGTCACCTTTTAATTATTTCCACAAAACCATTATTTGTAATACCCGCTGCATTTGCTTCATCAAAGTCAATATGCATTTCTAACTTATATTTATCACTTACCCGAACTAACACTTCGTTAAATATTAAACCTCTTGGACCGGAAACCTTAACACTAATGCGGTCACCATCTTTTACAGAAAATCTATCTGCATCATAAGGATGCATATGAATATGCCGAGCCGCAATAATTCCGCCTTCACTAATTGTTACTGCTCCCTTTGGCCCTACTAAAGTCAGCCCGGCGGAGCCTGGTAAATCTCCGGAATCTCTAATGGGCGCTTTTATTCCTAGCTTGATACAATCAGAGAGCGATAATTCTACTTGAGTTTTATCTCGAGTTGGACCTAGAATCCTAACATCCTCAATTACACCCTTTGGACCAACAAGAGTAACCTTTTCTTCACAGGCAAATTGTCCAGGTTGAGACAAAATTTTAAAATTAGTCAACTCTGCAGTAGCCCCAAATAATTTGTACAGAGCATCTAGCGAAAGATGAACATGACGATTTGATACACCTACTTGTACTCGATTCTCTATATTAATTTGCGAAGTCTGATCATTACTATGCTTATTGTTGATCTGCAGCTGTTTTAAAATTACTTCTGTTACAGTTTTAACTAAGTCATTGGTATCCAAATGAATCACCTACCTATCTTATCCCTACTGCAATTGCAGCTGCTTAAGAACCTGTCTAACTACACCAGCAATATCCTCTGAGTTTATTTCACAAGGAGTACATGTGTTCTTAGTTGCACCTAATTCTAAGTCTTTAATGCCATAGGCTAATTTTTTGATATTTATTAAATGCTGTGGTCCCAAATTGTCTGAAATACTACTTCCTCCCCATGTTCCACAACCGAGGGTCATTGAAGGAGTAAGGCCTGTTGTATAGCCTATAGCTCCAACTGCTGAAGGTGTATTGACAAGTATCCGGAAAACAGGTTTTTTAATAAATTCCATAATAACGCTTTCATTTTGGGAATGTATTGAGAAACTATGACCAATCCCGCCTAAGTTTAATAGATCAATACTTAAGTGGCAAGCTTCCTCCCAATCCTTAACAGTGTATAAAGCTAAAACCGTAGTTAACTTTTCATAGGATAGCGGATAACCAGGGCCAAAACCATCTAAGGGTGCTATTAATAGCTTGGTTCCCTCCGGAATAGTAATGCCTGCTACCTGTGCAATTATCTTTGGTGTCTGGCCTACAAATTTTGCATTCATGCCACCTTTAGGAGTCATTACTATTCTTGCTACTTTTGTTGCCTCATCAGAATTTAGAATATAAGCACCTTGACTTTTCAATTCAGAAGCAACTAAATCTTTTATCGGCTCATCGGCGATAATTGCTTGTTCAGAAGCACATATCATACCATTGTCAAATGTTTTACTAGCAATAATATCTCTTATGGCCTTTTTAACATCGGCACTTCTTTCAATAAATACAGGCACATTGCCTGGTCCTACCCCAAGGGCTGGTTTGCCTGCACTATAAGCGGCTTTTACCATCGCGGAACCACCTGTTGCAATAATTACCGAGATGTCTTCATGGTGCATTAACTCTTGTGTAGCCTGCATTGAAGTTTTAGATATACAGCCAACAATATTTTCTGGTGCACCAGCCTTTACTGCAGCCTCATGAATTAATTGAGTTGCTGCAATACAACATTTTACTGCGTTGGGGTGAGGTGAAAACACTATTGCATTACCAGCTTTCATAGCACATAAAGCGTTATGGATTAATGTAGAAGTAGGATTTGTAGTAGGGATAATCCCCATTACTACTCCCATCGGCACTGCTATCTCAGTAACTTTTAACTCCTTGTCTTCTTTAATAACTCCAGTAGTCTTAATGTTTTTAATATAATTATATACATCTCTTGATGCGAAGATGTTTTTTATAACTTTATGTTCAAAGACACCATATCCCGTCTCATCCACCGCCATACGAGCCAGCCATTCAGCATTATCTACAACAGCTTTTACAATGGCATTTAATATCTTGTCGATATCCTGTTCGGTATATTTTCCATATTTTTTATGAGCTTCCTTGGCTTTGCGGGCTAAGTCTCTAGCTTCTTGGATAGAATTTAAATCATAATCTAGTGCCACCAATTAGAATCATTCCTTTCTGAAGTATCAGGATGGGGATTATTTGTTAGCCTTTAGAATTTCCTGAATTAATTGTTCCTTATTCGCTCTGGAAATTTCCCTTCCTTTAATTGCTATTTCGTGTATACTTCTGGCAATTTTCCGCAACTCAGTCACTGAAAGTATCTGAAGCTGCTCTTCATCTTGTTGTTGATTTAAGACTGTGTTTTTATTATCTGTATCGTAAAACTTTTCAAAAATAGCCCTCTTAGGAAGTATTATTTCCAATTCATTATCTGGTCTTGGAATTACATGTACAGATATTAATTCACCAACACGCTCTGCAGCAGACGCTCCGGCATCAATAGCTGCTTTTACTGATGCCACATCTCCTCTAATCATCACAGTTACTAGTCCAGCACCGATATGCTCTTTTCCTAGCAAAACGACATTAGCAGCTTTAACCATAGCATCTGCTGCTTCAATTGATGCAGTAAGACCCTTAGTTTCTACCATCCCCAAAGCCTGTTGCAGCATCTCCTCAACCCCTAAATATATACTCTTCTATTTGCTAGCTGGAAGAATCCCTTCAACATCTGAATGAGGACGTGGAATTACATGAACGGAGATTAGCTCTCCTACACGTTCAGCAGCAGCTGCTCCTGCATCTGTAGCTGCCTTAACAGCTCCAACATCCCCTCTTACCATTACTGCTACTAGTCCACCACCAACAAGCTCTTTGCCTACTAATGTTACATTTGCTGCTTTAACCATTGCATCTGCTGCCTCAATAGCACCTATTAAACCCTTTGTTTCAACCATTCCTAATGCTTCTTGCATAATTAACGCCTCCTAATAATTGTTATATTTTTTAATGGTAATAAGTTATTGGACTAATAGAATCCCATATCTGTTCATTGTCTGGTCGTAATCTTTAAGTACCTCAATAGGGTAGCCAACTTTTCTTACAGTACCAAACACATCCACAGCTAAAGATTCTGGCACCGGACGAGCAATTTTTAAATTTTTACAACTTACCCTACTTTGTAAACATTCACCACAGATGGTACATTTGTCAATAAACATAAGAAATGCCTTTCGATAATCATTTAAAAATACTTCCCGTTCCAATGCTGAGAGTTGTAAGTTAATTGCTTTACACCAATCATGGCGATCATCAGGATGCTTTAATTCTCCTTTAACATGAAAAATTACAGCATCTTCGTACTCGGCAAAAAAGGCTTTACATTCTTCCACTGAAGGGACATTGGGTGGACAGGTTCCTTTTTTACCGTAATTTGGGCAACCAAATAAACATTTGAAGCGTACCCAGTTCTCCACAATTATTTCTTTACCTTTTATCCATTTGAAATCAGAAAAACCATGTTTAACAAAGATATCTTCAAGCTGGTTTTTGATAAGCACCTTTCCCACCTCCCGCCTAGTAAGTTAATATATTTTCTTTAAGCCTTAGGTAAAATCAATTCCACATCGGAGTGGGGTCTAGGAATTACATGTACAGAAATCAATTCTCCTACCCTCTTAGCTGCGGCACCACCAGCATCAGTTGCTGCCTTTACTGCCCCAACGTCTCCCCTTACCATTACTGTAACTAAACCGCCTCCTACTAAAACCTTTCCAATTAATTGTACATTTGCTGCCTTTACCATAGCATCTGCTGCTTCAATAGCACCAATTAAACCTTTTGTCTCAATCATGCCTAATGCATTGTTCATGTCATATCCTCCTCATAAATTTTTAATAATTATATCCTTTAGAACCTGCGGGATAAGTCACATAAAAATATTTAGCCTTCTCAGGTGCAGAATACCTTACTTTGGAATTTGCAGGTAAATATAATACATCTCCTGCTTGACCTAAATATCTATTACCATTAACTGTACATTCTAGAGCACCTTGGATGATATAACATACTTCGTCACCTTTTATATCGCAATCAAAAGCAGTGTTTTCTATCTCCATGAAACCTGTACTCATATTTGGGCTTTCCTTTAAATTAAGAAGTTCTTTTATTTTTACTTTATCTTGTGAATTACCAGTATTGAAATTTTCAAGAGAGACAGTATTGCCCCTTACAAGTCTAAGTCCACAAGGGTCAGCCTCTTTTACCATTTCTGGGGGCTGTTTGCATTTTGTCAGGCTTGCCATTACTTCTCCAACAATTTTTTCAATAAAATCAGAATTAATATTTGCTGACAGATGGGTTGTATCAATACTCTTAATTACATTCTCGATTTGCTCTCTAGAAAATTTATTGTCGCCCCTTACTTGCGCAGGCTCTTCAGTTACTAAAAATTGTATCTTATATTCATTTGCTGCATCCCTGGCGGCTGGGGTAATAATAGATTTTGCTCCTACACATATTGTGTTTTTTTGTTGCTCAGCATAGCTTTTAACATCAGCAGCGGTAATTAATTTTTTCAATTTTAACGATTCACCTCCTTTAAATATCTAAAGTGATGATATAGAAACTATAAAAGGCTCTGTTTTAGACTTGTATGTGGTGAAGGAATAACTACCATATTAACTAGCATCCCTTTCTCTGAAGCCAATGCTGCTCCTACTTCTACAGAAGATTTAACAGATGAGACATCCCCTGTTAAAGTAACAAATGATTTGCCTCCAATGCCCATTCCAATGCGTATTTCAATAAGATCTACATCACCTGCTTTGGCTGCAGCATCGGCTGCTACGATTAATGATGCAATTGAGAATGTTTCGATAACACCTAGTGCTTTTATCCCATTTATTTCTGTTGCCAGGGCTATTGCTTGAATCACATGGGGATGAACATTAGGTAGCAAAAAATCATCTACAACAGCATCTTCTCCTATGGTTTTACCAGTATCAACAGCATTTTGAACTGCCGCTACATCTCCACAGATGAGAACAATATATTTACCAGGGCAGATAGGCTTTGCTTCTAACAGTTCTACTTGTGCTGACTTCAGCATTGCGTCTGCTCCCTCAATACCTTTGGCAATACTAGAAAACTCTACTAAACCGATTGCCCGTATCATAAAAGCTCACTTCCTTCCAGAGATGTAATAGCAATACTATCGGACACCTCGGTAATTACACCAGAAATGCTTGCGTGAATATTGGCCCCCAAGGACTTTTCTGGAATTCCTGCTATTAAATCACCTTTTTTAACACTTTGTCCAACTTGTACTAGCGGTTTACTCGGCGCCCCTACATGCTGATGGAGTTTTATTTGAACATGTTTTATAGAATAATCCATTTCAACCAAAGTAGCCTTTTTATCATATTTTGTTAAACCTAATCTGGAAATTAAGCGTTTAATAGGTATTTGCCTATGTTCCTGCAAGCTATGCTTTTCTTGGTTATTTATAGGACCTTCTGGTTTAATCCCATTTTTAAGTAACTCTTTCTTTATACCAGCGTTTATCCTTCGCGGTGAGAGTCCCATAACACATGCATACTGTTCACAAACTCCGCACTCAGAACAAGCTAAGGCCATTTTCATTGATTCTTCTTGACCTTCAATATGATTTAAAGCCCTCATGATCTTATGTGGCTCAAGTTTATGACCTAATAAGAATCGGGGACAAAGATCTGTACAATATCTGCACTGAATACAGGCAGCTTTTGATTGCTTAATTATCTTTTCAAAGGATAGTGTTCTTTTTCTTATTAAGGGATGCTCCTTTGGTAAGATTATTAAACCTTTTGTAGTTTTTGTAATGGGCTGGCTTAAATCCTCAACAATTTTACCCATCATTGGTCCGCCTTCTATAACCATCATTTCCGTAAAATCAGTAAGCCCAGCAATTCTGAAAACCTCAGCTATAGTTGTGCCAATAGGCAGCTTAAGAGTAATGGGCTGTGGTATTTCACCCGTTACAGTAAGGTAAGTATCAGTTACAGGATTACCATCAATAGCCTCCGCAATATTAACTAATGTTTCAACATTAGTTACGATACAGTCTACTTTTAGGGGTATCCCCCCTTGTGGGACTAACTTGCCTGTTGACTGAAAAACAGTGACATGTTCATCACCGGCAGGATAAAAATCTCCCAAGACATGTATTTTAATCGGTTTTTCTTTTATTGCCTTTTCCAGGTTTTGAATAGCGTCTTTGTATTTTCCTTTTAATGCAATAACACCTTCACTAGCACCTGTTAATTCCATTACCGTTAGTAAACCTACAACTACTTTTTCAGCCATTTGGGCCAGTAACTGCTGGTCCACTCTAAGGAGGGGCTCACATTCAGCTCCATTTACAATAATTGTTTTTGCGGGTGAAGATAGTTTAACATGTGTTGGAAATCCTGCGCCTCCAGCACCTACCACACCTGCATCTTTTATTTTCATAAGCTTATCTGCACTCATCTTTAACACCTCGTCAGCGTTGTTTTCCTTCTTCATCAATAATTCCTACTATCATTGCATCAATAGGTGAATGATCAAAATTACCCATTTGTCTAGCAGAACTTCCTTCGGAAATTATTACCTTCTCGCCTATCCCTGCTCCAATTATGTCTGCTGCTACAATAGTGCGTTGGTCTTCTTCCTTTTCCCTATCTAACAGTTGTACAATCATTAATTTGATTCCGACTAATGCTTCATCTTTCCGAGTTGCCCAGATATTATCAATAACTCTTCCAATCCTCATCTTTTCACCCTCTCTCGATGGGTTTCTTTTGTGCTAATCGCAATTCCTAATGGAGTTACCAGAAATGGATTTGCAGGTTTTATCACAGGGATATTTAGCTCTTCTTCCATTATCTTTTCAAAATTTTGCAGACAGCAGGTTCCGCCAACTAAGAATACTTTTGCTACATCATACACTTTTATGTGTTTTTTTATTATGCTTGCTACTTTTTGTATTACTGGTATTACTATCGGTAATACTTCTTGGTGATTTTGGGGATTTTTCTTTTTTTCTTCAGCTTCTTCAAAGGGTATTTTATAAGCACCTGATATAACTAAGCTAAAATGCGTCCCACCCGTAGGCTCGTCTGCCACATATACAACCTGACCATTTTGGAAAATAGCAATACCTGTTGTGCCTCCACCTATATCAACAACTGCACCACCAGTAATACTTAAAACTTTATTAGCAGCAGTGGGTTCATCGATTTCCAGGAGAACTTTGAGCCCTGCTGCTTCGGCAACATTAATAATTGCCTTGCGATCATTCTTACTTGTGCCCGGAGGGTACGCTACTCCTGCAAACTCGAGTTCAACACCTATCTTACCTTCAATTTCTTTCTTAAGGGTTTTTACTATATCAATTGCCCCAATATAATCAACAACTAACCCATCTTTTACAACTTGGGCAAAGCGCATTGCACCTGCAACTGGGTTGCCTTCTTCATCAACTATAGCTAAAACGATATACGCTGTCCCTAAATCTACTCCGACAAATAATTTTTTGCCCTTTAATTGTCCATATTGAATAGGATCAGCTATTTTTTTTTCAAATTCTTTAATAACTGCATCAGCAGCTTTCAAATTTTCCATTATTCTCTCCCTTGGCTGTCTAACCTGCAATCATGCCTTTTTTGGCTAACTCTTTAATTACAGTTTCAATAATAAGCTTTTCAACGTCTTGAGTATTGGTCTTAATATCCGGTTTAATATCTATACCTAAAACTTTCGCAGCATTCTTGAACATTACCTTTTCACGAACTTCTCCATTTAAGGGTAGCTTCTTATAATTTTCAAGAGCATCTCTAAAATCAACAAATGGATGAGCACTAGCATAAATTACTTTGTCACTGATTATTGTATTTACTGCGTGCATATAAGCTTCTGATTGTGGGAAGAATTCATATTCGGATAGCTCTACATATACATTTGCATTTCTTTGGGCAACAATAATCATTTCATTAACCCATGGATATCCACCGTGACTAATAATAATTTTTAGTTCAGGAAAATCTCGTGCTACAAAATCAATATATCTAGGTGCAACATGGTCAATTACTGCATTTGGTACTAATGTAGCTGGCCCTGTAGTAATTACAAGAGGAATATTCAATTCACAGCATTTAGCATAAATCGGATAATACTTGGCATCATTTACATAAATCTGTGCTAAATAAGGATCTATGGCTGCGCCTCGTAAACCTTTATTTTGCACAAAGTCCTTTAATTCTTCTATAGCACGCATTCCCTTATGTGGATCCATTCCAGCAAAGCCAATGAATTTATTAGGAAACATATTAACAAATTCAACAACACTAGGGTTATTTGACTTGGCCGCGTAAGTAGTTTCACAGTCCCTACCTGTAACAACAGCAACCTGAACGTTGTGCTTGTCTAAATCCGCTACACATTCAGCAACAGTTTGAGGCTTCATCTTATCAAAATCAATTGTTGCACACAGACCTTTAAACATCTTACTATTGGCAATTCCCGATAGAGTCTCTGCCGTGTTTGGTCTAAACCTAAAATCAATAATTTTCATTCGTTGTCCTCCTATTTAAATAATTTAATCTTGAACATCCCATCTCAACATATTATTGCTTCGCTTTACTTCAACAAAATCAACCTAGACCTAGATAATTAACTAAAAGTCGATATTGCTAATGTTAAATGAATTTTCATAATAACCTGCATAATTTTTATTAATGCAAAATTTATACCAACTCCCGTCCAAAGGACTTTACAATTAATATTATTTTTATTTTTTATTATGTTGTAAAATTGCAACTATTCAGTATATTCAAAGTATAGTCAATAAGCTCACACCTTAAATCATACAAATAAATTGCAAAATTGCGTCGATAGTCGCACTATTGCAACTTTTTATTGACAGTTATGCAGCATATTTATATAATAAAATAAATTATATAAATATGTCTTATTTTATATAAAAGGAGTGGTAATGTGTCAGTTAAAAACCTGCCTTCTGTTATTTCTGAATATTTCGAAAATATCTTAGATGTCTTCAATGATGGTATATATATAACAGATTATACTGGAAAAACATTAAAAGTAAACAAAATGTACGAACGACAGTCCGGTTTAAATGAAGAGGAAATAAGAGGGAGATTTGTACAGGATTTAGTAAAAGAAGGTGTGTTTGATAACGTTTTAAACCCCGAAATAGTCAAAACTGGCAAGCCCGGGACCTGTGTTCAAGTTAATAAAAGAGGCCGAAGAATCGTTTTGAATGGCTACCCCGTCTTTGATGGAAATGGCAATGTCACTTTAGTTGTTACCTTCGCTAGAGACATAACCATCCTCTCCCAATTGCAGAATCAGATTGCTACCCAACAAGAATTAATTGATAGATATCAGTATAAATTTTCATATTATGAAAAAAATAAAACTTCCGCCATAATAGCCGAAAGCCTAGCAACTCTAAACTTATTAAATTTAATAAAAAGAGTCTCGAAGACTGATGCATCTGTGTTAATCTTAGGTGAAACTGGTGTTGGGAAAGATGTTTTTGCTAGACAGGTACATAAAAGCAGTCCGCGGGTTAACGAACCTTTCTTTAAAGTAGACTGTACTTCTATTCCCGAAAATCTCATAGAATCCGAACTATTCGGATATGCTCCAGGAGCCTTTTCTGGAGCTAACACAAAGGGTAAGCCGGGTTTTTTTGAATTGGCCGATAAGGGCACTTTATTTTTAGATGAAGTAGGCGAGCTTCCCTTATCCATGCAAGGAAAACTGCTAAGAGTTTTACAAGACCAAGAAGTGATGAGTGTGGGAGCCACAAAAATAAAAAAGGTTGATGTCCGAATAATTGCCGCCACAAACCGGGACCTTTGGCAAGAGGTTAAAGAAGGTAAGTTTAGGAGTGATTTATATTATCGACTTCGTGTTGCCGTTATTGATATCCCTCCTTTACGGGAAAGGAAGGATGATATTCCGCCTTTAGCAAAATTCTTTCTCGAAAAATATACTGCCAAATATAAAAAAATAACGAATCTGGATAATGAGACTCAAGATGTTTTTTTGCGTTACGATTGGCCCGGAAATATAAGAGAATTAGAAAATTTAATTCAAAGCTTGGTTGTAACTAGAGATAAGGAACTTATTGAGGTTTGTGATTTGCCAAGCAATATGCTCAAGGACGAAAATTGCCTAAATAGTAATTCTATATTAGCATCCGCTATTTCTAAAGGAAGGAAATTGACTGAAATTATGGATGAAATTGAAAAGGATATACTAGAACAGGCAATCAATGAGTTTGGGTCGGTAGCTGCAGCAGCCAAGTATCTACAAGTAGATAGATCTACCATTTTTAGAAAACTAAAAAAATCACCTAATTCTATGAATTTATCAAAAGACTAATAATAAGCATAAATAAAAACGATAATAGCGTTGCAATAATGCAATACATGTTGTATTATTGCAACGCTATTATCGTTCCCTTCCCAAACTACATATCAACAGTTTTAGACAATTACCGCGATGCATAAACGCAACTCTTGTTTATTTATAAAATATTTTAATATACATTATTGTTATCTTTTGATTTTGGCATTTTTTTTGCATAGTTACTTAGATGTAGAAATATTAAGTTTTTTTATCATTTAAAAGGGAGGTGCTTTTTTTTAGAAGTTTACCGGCTTCTAAATATCGATCTTAAAGGGTAAAAAAAAATTAAGAGGAGGATTTTAATGAAAAAGTATTTGCCTTATTTATTGGTTTTGGTACTTATCCTAAGTCTAGTAGTTGGCTGTGGTGGACAAAAGGCTCCAGAGCCTGCTAAAGAAGAGAGTAAACCCGCGGAACAAACAAAAGAGCCTGCTAAGAAAGAATATAAATGGCGGCTTGCTCAATCAAAGGCTTCTCAACACCCAGTTTCCCAAGGTTATAATAAATTTGCTGATATTGTAGCAGAAAAGTCTAACGGAAGAATTAAAATTGATGTGTTTAATGATGCTCTTTTAGGTAATGACCGGGAAGTTATTGAAGGTGCACAAGGTGGAACGTTAGAATTTGCTGGTTCTTCCACGCCTAATATGGCAAGCTTTACAAATATTTTTACCGCTTGGGATCTTCCCTACATATTTGAAAGTAAAGACGAAGTTTATAAAGCAATTGATGGTGAACCAGGTGCTTTGGCATCAGCAGAAATGGAAAAAGCCGGCTTTAAAGTTATTTTCTACCCAGATTATGGCTTCCGCCAAGTTGTGAATAATCAGAGGGAAATAAAATTACCAACCGATTTAAAAGGTATGAAAATAAGAACTACCAATTCACCTGTTGAGATCGCCGATTATAAAGCTTTCGGTGCAAATCCTACTCCTGTTGCCTGGGGTGAGGTTTATACAGCATTACAACAAGGTACAGTTCAAGGTGAAGGAAACTCCTATTCCTTACTATGGGATACAAAACATCAAGAAGTTTTGAAATATGCTACCGAAGTAAATTATAACTACAGTGCTGATATCTTAGTTATGAACAAAAAAATATTTGATGCCTTAGACGCCGAAGACCAGAAATTACTGATGGATGCTGGTAAAGAAGCTGTAAAATGGCAGCGCGATAAAGCTAATTCAAGGGAAGCAGAAGCCAAAAAACAATTTATTGACTTTGGTATTAAGATTTACGAGCCTAGTGCAGAAGACTGGAAAGTATGGAAAAAGGCAGTACAACCAGTTTGGGACGAGTTCTTAGTTCCTGGTAAAGCTGAACCCACTTATGTTGACTTAATCTTAAAAACTATAGGAAAAACCAAAGAAGATATATTCGGTTAAGCTAGTAATTTAAAAGGTAGTGCCCAAAATTTTGGGCACTACCTTACTATAATAAATTAATTACTATATGCCTCGTTGGTTTCACTATAATAGGAGGTCACCTTATGACAACAAATGCTGAAGCAGTGTCAGCCTTAAAATCGACAGAACCAAAAAAATCTTTTTTTGCTGTATTAAATGATAGGTTTGAGCAATATGCCATTGTATTCGGTTTTTTAGTTTTTACTGTCCTTATTAATTTACAAGTAGTTAATAGATATATGCTCTCTTTTGTGGAAATTGCAAATATTACAACCTGGACTGAAGAAGCAGCTCGCTATTTCTTTATCTATATTTCTTATATTGGTGCTGCTTTGGCTATAAAGCAACGTTCAAATATAAGTATTGATGCCGTGACCCGTCTATTGCCTAAAAGAGCGGCCAAATCTTTAGAATTAGCTACAATATTATTATCGTTTGGTCTATTTTACATTCTTCTAAAGGGTGGATTGGAAAACTGTTATCAACAGTTTATTAGAGGTCAAGTAACAGCAGCATTATTTATTCCAACATATATACCCTACTTTGCAGTTCCTTTTGGTATAGCCCTCATGACCTTCAGAACAATACAAGTGATGATAACAGACTGCAAAGAAATGGATCTTAAACAAATCTTAATTGCAGTTGGCATATTTTTTGCATTGTTAATTCCTGCATTCTTCTTAAGTGGCTCAAAAGCAGCTGTAATATTATTCATATACTTTGCTTTGTTGATAATTACCGGGATGCCCGTTGCATTTGCACTAGGTGCTGCAACACTTATTACTACTATTGTTACTGACGCCATACCATTAGCATTTTTTTCTCAAGCAGCCTTTACTGGAATAGATAACTTCCCAATTATGGCTATTCCTTTCTTTGTAGCTGCTGGAATTATTATGGGTTCTGGTGGATTATTAAGAAGATTGTTAAACCTGGCAAATGAGCTAGTTGGTTTCTTCCCAGGAGGCTTAGCATTAGTAACGATTGTTACCTGTATGTTTTTCGCTGCGATTAGTGGTTCTGGGCCTGCAACAGTTGCTGCTGTAGGAACGATGATGATTCCAGCTATGATTAAGCAGGGCTACCATCCAGCTTTTGCTGCCGCCTGTGTGGCTGCTGCAGGCTCTATTGGTGTAATTATTCCACCCAGTAACCCTTTTGTTATTTATGGGGTTGTTGGAGGTCAGTCCATTGGCAAGCTATTTATGGCTGGTATTGTTCCTGGCTTAATGATTGGTATAAGCTTATGTTTGATTGCCTTTATAATATCGAAAAAACACGGTTGGCGTGGTGATAGGGACAGAATCGTTCTGAAGAATGTTTTAAAAGCAGCTTGGGATGCCAAACTTGCTCTTATGGTTCCAGTTATCATCTTAGGTGGTATCTATGGTGGATTTATGACACCAACAGAAGCATCAGCAGTATCAGTAGCCTATGGTTTAATTATTGGTCTTTGGGTATATAAAGATATTAAACCTAAAGACGTTTATAATTGTTTAGTTGAATCTGGTGTTACTCAGTCAATCATAATTATTCTAATTGTCATGGCAACTATTTTTGGACGTTTAATTACAATTGAAAGAGTTGCAGAAGCAGTAGCAGCCTTTGTACTAAGTATTAGTACAAATAAAATAATTGTTTTAATGCTAATTAACGTTTTTCTGCTCTTTGTGGGTACAATAATGGAATGTTTAGCAGCTATTATTATCTTAACACCTATCCTACTGCCCATGGTTATGAAGCTTGGCGTAGATCCAGTACACTTTGGTGTAATAATGGTAGTTAACTTAGCAATTGGTTTTATTACCCCCCCTGTTGGAGTAAACCTATTTGTTGCCTCAGGTATTTCAAAATTAAGAATTGAAGAAATCGCCAGAAGTATAATTCCATTATTATTAATAATGATAATAATTCTTTTATTGGTTACTTACATTCCAGAAATTTCTCTATGGTTACCATCATTAATGTAAAACCTGAACATAAATATAAATGTTTTCCATATAAATACAACCATATAACAAATATTTTTTAAGGAGGATATCATCATGAGTAGTTGTTGTGTATTATCACCACAAGAGGTACGGCTTGAAGAAGAATTAAAAGGGATAGAACAAATGTATGGCAGAGAGAGGGCTTTTAAAATTTTAAAGGAAGTCCAAACCTATCGTCGCCCTATTATTGATGTAGAGAGAGCAAAATATTTTACCGAATCCATGAAGCAGACTGAGGGGCAACCTTTAGTTTTAAGATGGGCCAAAGCAATGAAGCACATTGCAGAAAACATTTCAGTATACATTGATAAAGACAACTTATTAGTAGGTAGAGCCGGCTGTCCTGGTAGATATGGTATCCTTTATCCCGAGTTAGATGGCGATTTTCTAGACCTTGCGATTAAAGAATTGCCAAAAAGAGTTGAGTCACCTTTCAACATTTCTGAAGAAGATGCACAATTAGTTGTTGAAGACATTGCTCCATTCTGGAAAGGGAAAACATACCATGAAGCATTAGCTAAAGCATTACCTGAAGAAACTCTGAAATTAACATATGACCCCAAGGATCCTTTAAAATCAAGATTCATTGTAAACGAAACTTCTTCTTTCCGTTCTTCCCTACAATGGGTACATGATTTTGAAAAAGTATTAAAAATAGGCTTTAAAGGAATTAAGGAAGGTGCTCAAAAGCAGTTAGCCACACTAGATCCATTTAGCCCTGTGGACAATATGGAAAAACGTCCTTATCTGGAAGCCATTATAATTGAATGTGATGCAATAATCCTTTGGGCAAAAAGACACGCTAGGCAAGCAGCTGAAATAGCCGAAACTGAAACTGATCCCCAAAGAAAACAAGAATTGCTAACGATTGCTGAAATATGTGAATGGGTACCGGAAAATCCTCCCCGTAATTTTTATGAAGCTGTCCAATCCCAATGGTTTACTCAAATGTTCTCACGTATCGAGCAAAAAACTGGTACTATTGTTTCTAATGGCCGTATGGATCAATACTTCTACCCATTTTATATAAAAGACCTTGAAGAAGGCCGCATTACTGAAGAAAAAGCTTTAGAATTATTAGAATGCATGTGGGTATCAATGTCTCAATTTATAGATCTTTATGTCTCTCCAGCTGGCGGAGCTATCAATGAAGGTTACGCTCACTGGGAAGCTGTTACGATTGGTGGTCAAACACCTGATGGCAAAGATGCTACAAATGAGTTGACATATTTATTCTTAAGATCCAAAAGAGAATTCCCATTGAATTATCCTGACCTTGCAGCTAGAATACATGCTCGCTCTCCTGAGAGATTTCTCTATGAGGTAGCCGAGACAATCAAAGAAGGTTCAGGGTTCCCGAAAATTATAAATGATGAAGAAGTTATTCCATTAGCCCTATCTAAAGGCGCAAACTTTGAAGAAGCCTTTGATTATGCAGTATCAGGTTGCGCAGAACATAGGATGCCTAATAGAGACACCTACACAAGTGGTTGTGCTTATATAAACTTCGCAGCTGCATTAGAAATGACCCTTTATAATGGGAAAATGAAATTATATGGTGATGAGCAATTAAGTGTTCCAACAGGTGACGCAAGAGAATTTAAAACATGGGATGAATTATGGAATGCGTACCTTACTCACCAAACAAATTTTATAAAGCATGCTTTTATTCAGCAACATAACATTATTAGATTAAGAGCACTACATTTTGCATTTCCTTTGGGATCAGCTTTACATGACCTCTGCATGAAAAACTGTATAGATTTGCACCAACCAGTTATTGAAGGCGGTATAAATTTTGGTTACTTCGAATGTATTGGTTACGGAACTGTTATTGACTCCTTAGCAGCAATTAAGAAATTAGTTTTTGAAGACAAAAAGCTAACGATGAATGAAATCTTTGAAGCCTTAGAATGTAACTTCGAGGGTAAAGAAGATATCAAAGAAATGCTTAAGAATGCACCAAGATACGGTAATAATGATGAATATGCAGATACTATTGGCAGAGATATTGATAGAGCAGCTCTTGAATTTACTAAAGACTACTCCCATGAACTAGGTGTACACCTTGATTTAAGATATGTGCCCTTTACTTCCCACGTTCCATTCGGTAGAGTAGTAAGTGCTACTCCCAATGGTAGGAAAGCTTGGACACCACTGGCTGACGGTTCCTCCGCATCCCACGGTGCTGACGTAAATGGTCCAACTGCAGTTTTATTATCAAACTTTAACACTAAAAACTATAACTTCAGAGAACGTGCAGCAAGATTGTTAAATATTAAATTAAGCCCATCAACTCTTGTTGGTGAAGAAGGGCTAAGAAATCTAGTCTCCTTTATAAGAACTGCCTGTGATTTAAGACTTTGGCACCTACAATTTAATGTTATAAATAAAGAGACCTTATTGAAAGCTCAAAAGGATCCAGAAGGCTACCGCAACTTATTAGTACGGGTTGCTGGATATAGTGCATATTTCTGTGATCTATCTCCAGATTTACAAAATGATATAATTTCAAGAACTGAGCATATCAATATATAATTCTCCCCCTAATTTCTTTATAACAGGTCCTGCTATTCTTGGCAGGACCTGCCTTTATCCTTAATATTCAGAACAGGGAGGCAAATATAATGGCCTTAAGCTTAAACTATGATAAAAATAAATATGGACATGTTTTTAATATCCAGCAGTTTTCAATACATGATGGTCCTGGTATTAGAACTCTAGTTTTTCTAAAAGGATGCCCACTACAGTGCAGCTGGTGTAGTAATCCTGAATCCCAAAAACCTCAGCCAGAGCTGGGCTATAATAGCAATAAATGTCTTGGCACAAATAAGTGTATTAGATGTATTGAAGTCTGCATAACTGGTGCAATAACTAATGGGACAGAAAACAAGATAACAATTGATAGAGCCGTATGTACTAATTGCTTACTATGTGTTGACGCTTGTCCTTCTGGAGCTTTAAACGTTTACGGTAATCTTATGTCAATTGACCAAGTCTTGAAGGAAGTAGAAAAAGACAGCATTTTCTATACCAGGTCAGGCGGGGGAATAAGCCTTAGTGGAGGCGAACCTTTATCACAGCCGGACTTTGCCATTGGACTGCTTAAAGAGGCAAAACGCCGTAGAATGAATACTGCTATGGAAACATGTGGTTATACTGATTGGGCAATTCTAAATGAGGCCTGTCAGTATCTTAATTTAATAATTTTTGATATTAAAAGCATGGATTCAAAGAAACATAAAAGATATACCCATGTTTCTAATGAATTGATCTTAGAAAACTTTAATAAACTCTGTAATAAATACCCTGATTTACCTAAATTAGTGAGGACACCAGTAATACCCGGTTTTAATGATAATGAAACTGATATTCAAGCTATATTAGACTTTATTAAAGACAAGCCAAATGTAAAGTATGAGCTTTTACCTTATCACCGACTTGGTACACCAAAATATGAATATATAGGCAGGGATTATCCTCTAGGTGATATAAAGATAGACGACGAAAAAATGAACTCCTTAAAAGAACTAGTAGAAAAAACCTTTGCAAAGGAGTGATGAGAAATCTATGATTACACTCAATACTGTATTTCATATTTCTGATAATGAAATCTGGCCTAAAGCACTAGCCAATGTAAAAAATTACTTAAAAGATATCGGAGATAACATAGCTAGAATTGAAGTAGTGGCAAATGCCAATGCAGTTAAAGCATATAATGAAGCTTCAGATTTATTAAAGGAAATGGAATTATTACATTCGCGAGGTGTGTTATTTATTGCTTGCTCAAATGCTTTACAAGCTAATTCTATAGATGAATCAATTCTTCCTACTTTTGTTAATACAGTACCCGGCGCAATAACCCATCTTGTTATTAAACAATCAGAGGGTTATGCATATATTAAACCATAAGAAAAAAGGTTCTCACTATTATCAAACTATAGTGAGAACCTTTTTTCTAATTTTTATGACATTTTTCGGTTAAACCATGTCTACTCTGTCGGCAAGTTGCTCAAAAATAACCTTAACATCATCTTCTGTTGGTATTTTTCTATTTGTAATTATACCGTTATTACCTTTGGGATTTAACTTCACACCCATCATAGCATCCTCAACTAATGCAGGTATAGAGCTTCTGAATTCATCGGTATTTGTAATGTATTTTTTTGCTGCATCCCAAATCATAAACTTGTCATTATATTCTTCGATTATTCTAACTGCCTCTTTCGCCAATTTGCCTTCCTCCAAGGAATTATCCGCACCCAAAGCTACTGCAACATTAGCATACCTTTCCTGTGCAGCCTCTAGGCCAAAGCTCATAACAAAGGGTAATAATACAGTAACACTTAATCCATGCGGAATATGAAACTTTGCCCCTAATGCGCGACCAGCTGCATGGGCTAAGTTTGTAGATGCATTTGAGAAAGCAACACCAGCATAATAACTTGCTAAAAGCATTTTTTGCCTTGCATCAATATCTGCACCGTTTTCATATACCAGCGACAAAGCCTCACCACAAATTTTAATAGACTCAAGAGCATAGAAGTCTGTTAAATTAGTAGCCCTTATAGAAACATATCCTTCCATAGCATGACAAAGGGCATCCATTCCGGTAAATGCCGTAAAGTTTTGAGGCAAGCTAACTGATAACTCAGGGTCTAGAATAGCTACTTTAGGAGTTAATTCTGGATGACCAGGATTCATTTTTGAATTTGTTTCCGTATTAGTAATTACCATAATTTTTGTTGCTTCGGATCCAGTGCCGGCAGTAGTTGGTATAGCAATTATGGGAATACACCTTAAATAATCCTTTTGTACAATTTCATTCCATTTTATGTCAGGGTTAATGCTAAATACTGAAACTGCCTTAGCGATATCTAATGCACTGCCTCCCCCTACAGCAACGATACATTGGGCATTTACCTCTTTAGCCTTCTGAACTGCGTTATCAACATCAATAGTAGTAGGTTCACCTGCAAACTCTGAAAATAGACCAAATTCAATATTACCTTCTTTTAGAATGTCGCCAACTTTACGAGCAACATTAAGAGGCTCTCTTGCCAAAAATGAATCCATTACAATTAAAACCTTACTTGCTCCTTGTGTTGCTACAAGACTAGCTAATTTATTTAAGCTTCCTGCACCTGTTTCTAATCGCCCGGGAATACAAAGAGTTGCCAATCTATCCACCTCTTTCACGTTATTAATATTACGTACCATTTGTTTTTATATTCTTCGACACAATTGCTTAATCCTTCATTTTTTTGAGATAATTAGTATATATTTACTAATGTTAACCAATGCATTCTGGATGTCATTTTAAATCATCTAATGAATGAATAGCCTTATCCACTACCGAATGAAATGCCTCTTGCATACTCTCTGAAACGGTAGGATGAGGATGTATACATTGGGCTAATTCTTCGGCTGTTGCTTCTAAATTCATAGCCACTACCGCTTCCGCAATTAACTCCGTTGCTTGAGGTCCTACAATATGCACACCTAATATCTCCTTATACTTGGATTCGGCAACTACCTTTACAAAGCCAATCTGTTGATCCTCGATCAATGCTTTCCCATTACCTCTAAAGTGGAACTTTTTGACCAATATATCACCATATTTGTCT
This sequence comes from Peptococcaceae bacterium BICA1-8, assembly GCA_000802045.1. Lineage (GTDB taxonomy): Bacteria > Bacillota > Peptococcia > Peptococcales > BICA1-8 > BICA1-8. The sequence goes on along the minus strand of JUEF01000056.1, from coordinate 7,000 downwards.
CTTGCTTCTGCTTCACTCATCCCAACTGAACTCACTTCTGGGAAAGAATAGATACACTGGGGAATAACCTTATAGTCCATCTTGGAATTATGACCGGCTATATTTTCCACAGCAATAATACCTTCCATCGAAGCTGTATGGGCAAGCATTGATTTTCCATTTACATCACCAATAGCATAAATATGAGACAGGTTTGTTGCCATTGTCTTATCAGTTACGATTGCCCCTCGCTCTGTATGCAAACCCAATACATCGGGATTTACACCTGTTAAACTTGGCTTGCGGCCGACAGCAACTAATATTTGTTGAACAGGAAATTTGGATTCATTACCATTTATTTCAGCGATAATCTCGTTGGCTAGGATTTCTTTTACCTTGGCGTTAACAAAAATTTTTACTCCTTTTTTTTCTAACTCGTTCCGAAGTATTTGGCCTACCTCTTCATCTACTGTCGGAAGGATATATGGCTGCATTTCAAAAATACTAACCCGAACTCCAGCTTCGGCAAAAATTTGAGCAAATTCCACGCCTATTACTCCACCACCAATTATAGCCATACTTTCCGGGAACTCCTCCAAATCTAAGCCTTCATTAGAAGTAATAACATTCGGTCCACCTATTCCGGGTATTGGTGGAAGGATAGGCACAGAACCAGTGGCAATTATAATATTTTTAACTTTGTAGTCTGATCCATTTACTTTGATCTGATTATTATTAATAATCTCACCACTACCAAAGACAATATGTACTTTATTACCTTTTAGTAAACCATGTACACCTCTGACCAGCTGTTCAACTACCTGCCGTTTCCTTTGTTGCACCAAAGCGAGGTTTAGCTTTAAGACTTCGGTATTGACGCCCTCTATCCCAAACTTGGCAGCATTTTTTATATCCTTATATATTTTGATAGACTTAAGTAATGTTTTGGTAGGAATACATCCTTTATTTAAACAAACACCACCGAGATGTTCCTGTTCGCAAATAAGTACCTTCATCCCCAATTGGGCTGCCTTAATAGCGGCAACATATCCTCCAGGTCCACCACCTAATACTACAACATCAAAATGTTCCATTTTATATTACCCCCATAATAATAGTAAAAATTTAAGTATTACAATTTTAAAGTAAGCTCAGAGGCTCCTCTAAATACTTTTGTATGGTGGTAACAAATAGGGCAGCTTCCCAACCGTCATTCACTCTATGATCAGCAGATAAGGTAATCGTCATCATCGGTTTAGCAACAAATTGCTCACTTGCCTCATCAAATACTGGTTTCTTTTGAACTCTAGAAACTGCTAAAATTGCTGCTTCAGGCGGATTTATTATGGCTGTAAAATTATCAATACCTGCCATACCAAGATTAGAAATAGTAAAAGTACCACCTTTATATTCTTCGATTTGTAACCTACTAGTACGCGCTCTTTCAATTAAATCTACGCTTTCCATTGAAATCTGGCTCAAACTCTTGGCTTGAACATTTTTAACAACTGGTACAATCAAGCCATATTCAGTGGCCACAGCTACCCCAATATTAATTTGTTTATGGTGAAAAATCTTATCTTCAAGCAACGAAGCATTAAAATTGGGATATTTAGTTAAGGCTCTGGCTGATGCCAAGACGATAAAATCTGTTAATGATGTTTTTGCTCCAAGGCTTTTTAGTTTTTCTCTAGCTTCTATTATCCTTGTCATATCCACGTCTACAGTAAAATAGACATGGGGTGCAGAGAATTTACTAGATGACAACCGATCTCCAACAAGCTTTCGAATACCTGTATAGGGTATTTCCTTTAAAGCTTCTTCCTGCTTTGTAGGGATTTCTTTAATAGACTTCAAAACATCTTCCTTATAAATACGTCCACTAACTCCTGTACCAACAACCTGCTCTATAGCTATACCCATATCTTCCGCTACTTTACGAGCAGTGGATGTTGTCTTCACTTTCGCCATGCTTTCCAAGTATTTTTTGACATCGCCTTCAATAATTCTGCCATCTGGGCCTGTAGCTATTATTACTTGATAATCAATACCCTGCTCCTGTGCCAGCTTTTTAGCCCTTGGAGATATCTTTATCTTTGGGACCTCTTTTTTCTCTGTATTTTCATCTTGAGTAGTTGCGGGTACAGCCAAAACCTTTTCGATTTTTTCGCCCGGTTGACCTATATAGGCAATTACCTGAACTACCGGCACTACAGCCCCATCCTGGTAAAAAACTTTAAGTAAAACTCCTGTCTCGGGGGCTTCTAGTTCAAAGTTACTTTTGTCAGAAAGAATTTCTACCAAGGGTTCGCCTTCAGTAACATTCTCACCTTCTTTTTTTAACCAGTTTACAATTGTGCCTTCGGTCATAGTTAGACCTAGTTTAGGCATAATTAATTCTGTCGCCACTATATTTGCCTCCTTAACAGATTTTTTTAACAGCTGCAATAATATCTTTTTCTGAGGGTGCAAAAATTTTCTCTAATGATGGACTAAAGGGAACAGGAACATCTAAAGAACCGAGCCGTTGGACAGGGGCATCCAAATAATCAAAGGCCTCTTCAACAACTATAGCAGCTAATTCACCTGTGATACCCCCTGTTTTATGCCCTTCATCAACTATTACTAAGCGTCCGGTCTTTTTAACCGATTGAATAATAGTTGCCTTATCCAGAGGCACAAGAGTTCTTGGGTCAATTACTTCTGCATCTATACCTTCTTTGGCCAACTCCTCAGCTGCCTGCAAGCTTTTAGTTACCATGTAGCCAGTGGCAACAATAGTTACATCTCGACCTGCACGTTTAATATCAGCTACACCAAAGGGGATGGTGTATTCTTCTTCAGGCACTTCGCCAGTTACTGTATAAAGAAGTTTATGTTCAAAAAACAAAACAGGGTTATCGTCTCTAATTGCAGTTTTCAAAAGGCCCTTCGCATCATAAGGAGTAGAAGGTAGTACTACTTTTAAGCCAGGTACATTAGTAAACCATCCGTATAAGCTTTGGGAGTGTTGAGCAGCTGCTGATCGCCCTGAGCCATAGTTTGTTTTTATTACTAGAGGAAGCTTTAATTTCCCACCAAACATATACCTCATTTTAGCAGCTTGGTTTACAATAGGATCCATTGCAACCGTAACAAAATCTCCAAACATTAATTCAGCTATAGGTCTACAACCAGTTGCTGCCGCCCCAACTGCTGTACCAATAATTCCAGACTCGGATATAGGTGTATCTATAATCCTTTCAGAGCCAAATTGTTCATATAACCCAAGTGTTGTTTTAAAAGCACCTCCAAAGGGGCCAATATCTTCACCAATAATAAATATATCTTCATCTCGTATCATTTCTTCTCTAAGTGCCTCAATAAGAGCATCTACATACCTAATTTTTCTCATTTTTCAATTCCTCCTTATCAGAACTAGACATATAAATCCTGGTATATTTCATTTTCATCGGGTAATGGACTGGCAATTGCATATTCAACTGCTTCTTTTACCATTTCCTGAACACTGGATTTAATATTATTTAGGTTTTCTTCAGTTGCCAAACCATTTTCCACTAGTTTTTTTCCATATTTTATTATAGGACATTTTGCCTTGTTTTCCGTAACCTCTTCCCGAGTCCGGTAAGCAGTTCCAGGATCACCAACCGAATGCCCAGTCCAACGGTAACTTTTGCATTCAATAAGGGTTGGTCCTTCGCCTTTCCTAGCTCTTTCAACGGCAACTTTAACAGCCTCATAAACTTCTTCCACATCATTGCCATCAACAGTAATACCAGGGAAGCCATAACTAATTGCTCTGTCAGAGATATTTTCTATGGCGATATGCTTGGAAATGGCTGTTGAATAACCATATTGGTTGTTTTCACATACGAAAACAACAGGCAATTTCCAGATACTCGCCATATTTAAAGCTTCATGAAAAGTACCTTGGTTAGAAGCACCGTCACCGAAAAAGCAAGCAGTCACTTTATTATTATTTTTTCTTTTTGATGACAATGCAGAACCTACAGCAATAGGCAATCCAGCACCTACAATACCATTAGCTCCTAAAATTCCTAGACTTACATCGGCAATATGCATTGATCCACCCTTGCCTTTGCAATAGCCTGTTTTCTTACCCATAATTTCGGCCATCATTTTCTTCATATCCCCACCCTTAGCCATCAGATGTCCATGCCCCCTATGGGTACTAGTAATAAAGTCGTCATTTTCCAATGCTGTACATGCCCCTACAGCAATAGCTTCTTCTCCCAAATAAGGGTGGGCAAGACCAGGCATTAAACCTTTTTGATAAACATCAATAGTAGCCTCTTCAAAAAGCCTGATTTTCAACATTTCTTCATACATTTTTAATACTAATTCTTTATTTGCAGCCATTTTGTTAACCTCCCTATAGTCAAATCTTATTTTTCTTAGATCCTTATCGCATATTAATCCATCAAAAGCCCACCGTTAACATCCATTATCTCACCAGTGATATATTGAGCTAAATCCGAAGCTAAAAACATAACCGCATTGGCTATATCCTGACCAGTACCTAGGCGGCCCATAGGAACACCAGCTTTAATCTGTTCCCTTTTTTCATTTATAAAATCTTTTACCATCTCTGTATCAGTAGGACCTGGACATACAGCATTAACAGTAATTCCATGTTTAGCACCCTCATGAGCAAAGCCCTTTGTCAAACCAATTAACCCTGCTTTAGAAGCAACATAAATTGTATCTGCTAGAAAGCCAGGGCCTTTTTTTGCAGCAACAGAAGAAATATTAATAATACGTCCGAATTTTTGTTTCATCATAATGGGGAAAGCAGTCTGTGATGTAATAAAAGGACCCTCCATATTTACCGCCATCACTCTATCCCAATCATCCTTTGTAATATTAGGTATGCTTTTATTGGACAATACTCCGGCATTGTTCACTAAAATATCGATACTTCCAAAATGGTCTAAAATTGAATTGAAGCTATTTTCTACCTGTACACGGTCTGTAATATCCACCTGTAGCGCTAAAGCCTTCTGATTGGGAAACTTGATTTTTTCTACAACTTGCTCTGCTAAATCAATCTTAACATCCAAGATTACAACATTAGCTCCACATTGGGCAAGAGAAAAAACTATTTCTTGTCCTATACCTCCTGAACCCCCAGTAACTACTGCAGTTTTGCCCTTTAAAGAAATCATTCACAAATCCTCCCTTAATTAATACTCTAACTTCATTTTAAAAAACCCATAATATTTTTATTAAACTGAATTTGCTTAGATATTTTGGCGGCTGTTTCCTTAAGTAACTCCTCATAAATGGGAATCTTTATATCCGGGAAACGGAAAGCAGGAGCTGTGATACTAATACCAGCAATAACATTGTCATTATAGTCCCATATTCCTGTTGCTATACACCTAATACCTTCAAAAAGTTCTTCATTATCTATGGAATAGTTTTTCTGCTTAATATTTTCTAGTTCCTTCTTAAAATCAGATAGATTGGTAATTGTATTCGGAGTCTTCTTAGGAAATGTTTTAGGTAATAAATTATCCAATTCTTCCTCTGTTAAATGAGCAAGCAGGTATTTCCCAATTGCCGTACAAGTTGCCGGTAAACGGAAGTCCTTAATATCAGCCTTTAATGCTTCAGAGCTTTCAATCCTAACTAAATGCAGAGTTTCAGTTTTGTCGAGAATTCCTAGAGCAATGTTTTCTTTGGTGAATTGGGCCAATTGCTCCATAAAGGGATAAGCAATTTCCTTTAGACCAAAATTATTTAATTGGTTAGCATGGTAATCTAAAAACTTGGGACCAATTTTAAATTTGGAAGTACCCTGATTTTGGGAAACATAACCTCGAGATTCAAGTGTATGTAAAATACGATGTACCGTACTTGCAGGCAAAGCTGTTTGTTTAGCAATTTCATTTACTCCCACTTCCTTTGGTATTTCATTAAGTATCTCTAAAATATCCAAAGCTTTTAAGACTGATTGAATATGTTCATTAATTGTCCATCACTCCCCCTATTCCAATTTTCGGGATGCATATTCCATTTTCTAAGTAAAATATATATCTATCTACACTATTTGTCAATCATACATATCTGATTATAAATTCTAATGTTTTTACACTTTCTCGCCCCTTATAAGATTTTTTACAGACATAATATACCTACTTTATGGTCTGCATACGCCTCTTTAGAGACCATTATTATCCCACCCTTTGGAATATAGAACCCAATTTACCCTATAAAAATAAACTTAACCAAACCAAAATATCCCAAAGGGAACAACTATTTTCAAATTGTAATTAAAAAATAACCACAAATTTTTCAATTTGTGGTCAATAATATATAAAACAAAAAGGGGGATTATGATATGGTTAATTTATAATCCTAATACTTTTAATTTTTCTTCCATTGGAATACCATCGTTATCCCAACCCATAGCAGCGTAGTAGCTATCCAATAAAGTTTCTAAATCTACTACTTGACCTTTACTTTCACCAAAAGTCATCGGCTCTTCGGTAAAACGTTTGGGCAAGGTATCATCTTTTCTAGAGAAACCATTCTTAACATTATACATTCTTTCCATATTAAAAATTCTCTCGGCATTAAAGAGCATTTTCTCTTCTGTTAATTCATAACCAGTTACTAATTTAAAGGCTTTTATCTGGTCAGATCTTAAGAAGCCATTTTGGCAGGTTGCACAGATGCCTAATGAATCAACTGCTGCAAAGTTTAATTGGGTATTTCTCACTAAAGTTTCTTTGCCTTTTTCTTCGAAACGGTTTCCTGCGGCCATTTCACCACCGAAGACCGGGGCTACCATATGGTGGGCACCCTTGGGTGATGTCGCATATGTTAAAGCCATCCCTTTAGCTCCCCGAGGGTCATACACTGCAAAGGTCATACCCTTGGAGTGGATTGCTAACTCAGGTGCACCCCATTTTTCGGCAGCAAAAGCAGGTCCTTCTGCTAGATCTGCTCCAATGCCCTTTTTATAAGCTATCATTTCTAATAATTCAGCTTCTGC
>JUEF01000055.1 GCA_000802045.1 Peptococcaceae bacterium BICA1-8 | reverse complement strand
TAGAAATCATATAGCCATATAGTGACGTTTCTAGCATCTTCGATCGAAGGTGCTTTTTTGTAACATTTTTTTGAAGGAGGGTAAAAACCATTTGATTATTTGTGACGGAGATTATTTCTTTAGGATCTCTTTGTCCAATTGTACTTGTTCATTTATTGAGGGAAAGTACAAAAAATATTGAATTATGTAAATGGAAGTATATTTTAGTTTACATTTAATAATATGTAGGATATTGTCTAAAAGAGAAATAAAGGGTGAATATGTCAAGTTATTTTGTAATAAAGTGATGTTTATTACAATGGAATTTTCTCGAAGTGATAAATTTTTAAATATTATAAAGGGTTTTTTGTAAAAATAGAGAATAATTTGAATAATATTTGGGTAAGGAGAATTATACAAATAACAAACATTATCTATCACATATCATAATTTGTACAGGCATTAATTTGGAGGTTTTTTACTTGAATATGCAAAAGATATCCGTAGTCATACCTTGTTATAACGAAGAGGAAGTAATAAGAGAGACTTATAATCGTTTAATCACTGTCATGAAGAGTATTGAAAAAAAATATAATTTTGAATTAATTTTTGTCAATGATGGATCTAAAGATAAAACAATTGATATATTAAGAGATTTATCAAATAAACATGCATACGTAAAAGTCTTAAGCTTTTCGAGAAATTTTGGTCACCAGATTGCTATTACTGCTGGAATTGATGTGGCTAAAGGAGATGCAGTTGTACTTATTGATGCAGACTTACAGGACCCACCAGAACTAATAGTTGAATTTTTGCAGAAATGGGAAGAAGGATATCAAGTTGTTTATGCAGTAAGACAGAAGAGAGAAGGAGAAACGTGGTTTAAAAAGACAACGGCCGCTCTGTTTTATAGGACGCTAAAGAATATTACAGATGTTGATATTCCTTTGGACACAGGTGATTTTAGATTAATGGGTCGTGAGGTTGTTGAAGTTCTAAAATCAATAAAGGAAAGACATAGATTTATTCGAGGACTGGTCTCGTGGGTTGGTTTTAAGCAAATAGGGATAGAGTATGATCGAGGTAAACGTTTCGCTGGAGATACTAAATATCCATTGAAAAAGATGGTTGAGTTTTCACTAGATGCAATAACGTCATTCTCTTTTGTTCCACTTAAGATAGCTAGTCTTCTAGGAACCTTTTCAGCTTTCTTAGGCTTAATTGGAATTATTATTGCTTTATATTTAAAATTAGCTACCAATGTTACCCTGCAAGGCTGGACTTCCTTAATGCTTGTAGTGCTATTCCTCGGTGGAGTCCAATTACTCATATTAGGGGTTATTGGGGAATATTTAGGACGTGTATATGATGAAATAAGAGAACGTCCTCTTTATGTCATCGCGGAAAAAGTGGGCTTTGAAAGCTGATTTATGGAGTTTATATCCATTTTAGTTGTCATGTAAAATATGTTAGAGTAAATTCAGTTAAAAAAAAAGAAGAAACTACTATTTATGAGGTAAGATTATGCATAGAATAATCAGACCATCGATATTTGCTATTATACTTTTATTTTTAACATCTGGATATGCTTTGTTTGTACCACCGCTTATTGGTTTAGCCGATAATGGGGATTTCGAGAGAATAATAGTACCCAACGATTTGAGGCATGAAGAGCAGCGAGATATAAATGATTATTTTGGTTACTTTAACCATAAATATGACAGGCTACAATATTATAATGAAGCAAAAGAAAATATTAAATCTAGCCATAGTATAATAGTTAAGACTGCTATGGCTTTGGACAAGAAAATCTCTAATGATGGAAAATTTGATATCAGGTTTTTAGCAATAATTAGTCTGGCAGTTCTTGCATTAAGTATCTATTGGATAGTAGAAGTCATTGAAAAAATGGTAGATAATAATAAAATTAACTATTTTTTGGCCGTGGTAGCCGTTATTATTTTTGGTGATATAGGTTATACGTCTTATTTTAATAGTTTTTTTGGGGAAGCTGTCGCATATCCTTTTTTTCTCCTATCGATATCAGCCTTGTTGAAATTTTCGCAAGATAGGGATAGCAGGAAAAGATATCTATTAATTTACTTTATTTCAAGTTTTATGTTTATAGGTTCAAAAAATCAGTTTGCCCTTAACGGTATAGTGTCTTTTGTACTACTTGCCTTATTGATATTTTTCAAAATTGAGAACAGAACAAAGATTCTATCAGCTGCCCTTGGAGTCCTTTTAGTTGTATTTTCACTACTGATGTATTATGTGATTGATGATAGTATTAATCGTATCAACAAATATCATATGATGACCAGGGGAGTAATGCTATTTGAACCTGATGTACAGGCTGTTACTAAAGAAATAGGTCTTGATGAACAATTTGCTCTATTAGCAGAAACAATTTATTATGACAGTACCCCGGTAATTAATCCTGAGGATGAAATATTACAAACGGATTTTTATTCCAAATATAACTTGATTAATGTTACCTTTTATTATTTGAAAAATCCCGGTGCCTTTTCTAAAATTATGGAATTTGGCTGGAAAAACAGTTTCACCATAAGACCAGAGGTTTTAGGTAATTATGAAAGAAACTCAGAGAGGGACTATGGGGAGAGAACAAACTTTTTTTCATTGTGGAGTTATTTGAAGGAAAACCACATTCCTCACTCTTCGAACTTTGCTTATTTTTTCATATTAATCTGTATAGCCTTGGCCATAAATAGGATAATAGAATACAGAAATAAGGGCACCACAGAAATAGTTTATTACAGTGAATTTGTAATGCTCTACGTATTTTTAACGGGGTTTACCCAGCTATTAATATCGTTTATTGGTGCAGGGGATGCAGACTTAAAGAAGCACTTGTTCATGACCACCGTGTCATTGGATATATTGTTCTATTATTATTTTGCCTATTTAATTTCTATTCTTTATAAGATTAGAAATATTTGAGGATAAAAAAGGAAGTGTAATAATGGAAAGTAGACGGGATAATAGGGTTTCAAATAAGATTGATTTAATAAGCATTGTAATAGTAACCATGTTCTTTATATTGGTGTTTGCTTTTTCCTATATGGGATTGGATGAAAACCCCCTAAATGTTTTTCTGGTTTTTATTGTTATGATAGGAACAATCATTGGCTATTATACAAACATTACAGCTGCAATGATATATTCAATTATTTTTATTTTTATATATGCCAGTGTTCATATCTTTTTAAATTTCTCTCAGGGGATACCTATTAACCGTGAGGTCTATTTTTGGATGCTAGTGGTACCATTATTTGCCATTATTTTTGCTTATAATGGTAGATTAATTAAAAATATCCAAAACCAAAACACCAGTTTAAAAAAAGAGAATGCTGAATTTGTTATAATTGATAAAGAGACGGGTTTAATGAGCTCCCAAACATTTTTTAATGAACTGCAGGTTTTTATGAAAATTAATGAAAGATATAATATAGAAGTCTATTTAATGTTAGTAAAAATTAAATATGAAAATCAAGTAATCAAGATACTTGGTGAATCAAAGTATAACAAGATGGTAAATGAGATATCTAAAGCTATTAGCTCTTTGCTCCGAGAAGAAGATAAAAAATACATACTGAGGGATGTTAATATGTTTGGCATTATTCTCTTATCCAATAAAAATGGCGGCAAACATGTAAAAAACAGGATAAAAGAGATGATTGATAAGATGGATTTTAAAGATGACATCTTGATTAATAAGATTAAGCTAGAAATCCAGGTGGGATTGACCTATTATAATGCAAAACAAATCAGCAGCCCCCAGGAGTTTTATAAAATGGCTGAAAAGGACTTGGAGTTTGATGTATAAATGTATTTTAAAATCTATATTCAAACTTATAATTACTTATATGATTTTTTTCTTTTTTTTTAATAACATTAGTGCATTTGCATCAGAAAATTCTTCAAGATATGTATTGATCTATGATCATCTATACAAATATGCTGAAAATTCTAGTGATACTCTCCGACAATACATGGAGTTAAAATCAGATGGTCAAGATGTATTGTTACTTCAAGCGGATAAGATTGATACGGAAAAAATAGAACAAGATTCTATCATCATTATTGCTGCTTCAAGTTTCGACTCTGAAAAGAGATATCACCAGGTTTTTGATAGCTTAAATAATTATGAAGTTGTGGTTTTTGACAATGAATTTATTTCCACAGGAGAAAATCTAAATAATTCAGGCTTAATATTATCCATTGATAAGGTTTATCCCTTTTCTGATTTTAATAAACTGATGGGCATTTCAGAGATGTTACATGATAGGGGTATTGATTTTATTGTAACTGTAATGCCGGTTTTCGATAACTATCAGCTTGAGGCCTTTGATACCTACGTGAGGGTATTGAAATATGTTAGCAAAATGGGGGGGAGATTATTTGTCCATTACTCAGTGGAAAATAAAGATGTCAGATATGATACCGATGCAAGAGTTGGGTTTAAAAGGGCTGTTGAAGAATTTCGAAAGCGGGGTCTAGAAATTATTGGCATAACATTGTCACAAGAAAAAATGCTTAATAATATAAAAGTATTTGAGGGGCTTAATTTACCCTTTATCCTGACAACTGAAATGGAAAGAAAAATTGACCCCAATCTAGATCTTCAAAAAGCATCTCAAGTACTTAATAATTATATAATTATCAATGGAATCAATATAAATCACTTTGACTATTTTCGTTATAGCGAAAAAAATTATTCTCCTAATCAACAGTCTATATATATCACTATTAATGATGATAAAGAAAAACTATTTAATCTAATAATGATGTTAAACACTGAACGCATCCCGATTAGAGATTTTGAAGTACAAGATTATCAAAGCAAAATACAGAATTTTGATTATACAAAAGTTGATAATATTTCGGAACAATTAGAAGAAAAGTCACAATTTGAGAGATTTCTAGAAGAAGAAATGAAAAAAATTACAGGCGAGAATTTAGAACAGGAGCAACATGTAGAAGGTTATGATATTTCATGGTTTACAAAAGTTGGTATTAAGATAGGCATTATTCTCTTAGGCATATTAATTATTCAAGTATTAACTGGTAGACATTTTGTGAGAAAAAAATTTCTTAAGGATTAAGGTTGTGTCATGCTATGCTGCAAAATACATATGATTATCTATTACTAGGCTCATTGTTTTCCATATGGTTTGTCGTCCTTATAAATCAGGTACTTGTAACTAGTGGATTTATTTCATATTTAAAACATAATAAAAGAAGTTATAAATTTGTGCCTGAGGGAGATTTGCCCTTTGTATCTGTATTAATCCCGGCACATAATGAAGGTAAAGTCATAGCAAAAACCTTGCAATCGATTTTAGAATTGGATTATGACCAAAACAAGTATGAGATCATAGTTATAAATGATAACTCTAGTGACAATTCGGCAGAAATTCTTAGGCAAATTAGAGAAGAAAATCCTGGTAGACTTCTAAAAATCATTAATACTGATAGTATTTTTGGTGGTAGAGGTAAGTCAAATGCTTTAAATATAGGGCTGGCTCAAAGTAAAGGTTCTTTTATTGCAATATATGATGCTGATAACACGCCAGAAAAAGATGCCTTGAAAGAATTAGTCAATTCAATATTAAAAGATGAAAAGGCAGGAGCGGTAATTGGCAAGTTTAGGTGTAGAAACAAAAGCAGAAATCTTTTAACAAGATTCATAAATCTTGAAGGTATCTATTTTCAATGGATGGCTCAGGCGGGCAGGTGGCAGTTATTTAAACTGTGTACAATCCCTGGCACCAATTTTATTATTCGCAGAAGCATTCTGGATGAGCTTGGAGGTTGGGATACAAGTGCTATCACTGAGGATACTGAGATTAGCTTTAGGATATATAGGATGGGTTATCATATAAGATTTTGCCCCTATTCTACAACATGGGAGCAAGAGCCAGAAACACTGTCGGTTTGGTTGAAACAAAGAGAGCGCTGGGTGAAGGGAAATTATTATGTATTACTGAAAAACTTTAAATATTTATTTGATAAAAATGCAGGACCCATTAGGTTTGATCTTCTGTATTTTTTGTGTATTTATATTTTCTTTTTGGCAGCATCTATTATCTCTGATTTAATTTTCATTTTGGGTTTTGGGGGGTTTATCCAAACCACAATTTTGGGGTATAGTCTATTACTATGGTTTATGGCCTACGTTCTTTTCATTCTATCTGTATTGCTTGCAGCGAGTACCGAAAAGGACGAGCTTAACTGGTTTAATACACTAATTGCTTTTATAATGTATTTTACTTATTGTAAATTGTGGTCAATTGTTGCTGTTATTGGTTTAGTCAGCTTTACAAAGGATTTCACCTTTGATAGAGAAATAACATGGTATAAAACTGAAAGGTTCTAGGAGGTGAGCAAAACATGAGAAAAAAGATGATGATTATGATACTTCTATTTTTTGTGTTTAATATGGTACAGGTCACTGGACAAGCTGATGTTGAACTATATGGTATTCAGTTGGGGGTATTTAAAAATGAAGGGATTTCCGACATTTTTATTAAACAATTGGGGCAAAAGGGAATTGATGCATATAAAATAAGTACCTCAATACATAGTGTGTTTTATGGAATATATCCAAGTAAAAATGAGGCATTGCAGGATGTGAATATAGCAAGGCAGCATGAAAAAGGTGCATATGTTGTAAAATTAACCAGTAGACAGCAGGCTGTCTATCTAACACAAATGAGATCTACTCAGGAAACAGTATCACAAACCCAAGAAGAACCTCCAAATATGCCTGAAATACCAGAAACATCAATTGCTGGCGTGCTTGAAGAAAAAAAGCAAATAACTATCAATAAAACTCCTGAAGATAATCTGGAATATACCTACAGACTAGTAAATGATATAGAGTTAAGAGGCATTAAAGGAGAAAGTAAATGGTTTTTTGATGTGGTCAAAGGTATGGAAGTAAAAGATTTTAAATTTAATCTGTTCAGCCGGGTTAATGAGTTGATTAGAAGGGATATTTCATATTTTACTGTTTATATGAATGATCTCCCTATTAAATCAATGAGAGTTAAAAATGAAAAGGATGAACTGTTAAATAACTGGGAAATTGATATACCAATAGATGTAATAAAAGAAGGCTATAATGAATTAAAAGTCAAAGCTTATTCTAGAATAACAGATGACCCATGTGAAGATGATAAAAATATTGCCAACTGGGTGATTATTGATGGAAACACTAATTATGTAATAACATATAAAAGAATGGTTCCATCTAATAATATATCAGAATTTCCAAGGCACTTTGTCGGTATGTATGCTGACGAAGCTAGGGGTATAGGGGTAGTAATTCCGGATGATTATACTGATAAAGAAATATCCGCCGCCTTAACTTTGATTGCTCATATGAAATCCTACAGTTTTGGTTATATAGTACCGTCTACATTAGTGACAACTAGTGACCAGTCAATACCAAATTTTGATAGTCTCATTTATGTTGGAAACTATAAAAGCGTGCCGGAAGGGCTAAAAACTATTATAAAGGATGAAGCAAATCTATATTATGATAATGCTAATATTTATAAATCCACATTGGAAAATGGACAAAGACCTGTATTTATGATTGTCTCTGATAATGGTGATAGATTGATAGAAGCTGTAAAGACACTTAAAAACAGTGATTTAAAAGCCCAAATGGTAGGTAGCTACATAATGCTCGAACCAGATTTAGACACAGCCATAAAAGTGCAAAGAATGGATGATTATATCTATCTGAAGGACTTGGGGATAAATGGTATTGAGGTTAAGGGAAGCAACCAACAGGTTGCTAATATTGGTCTGAGGATACCTTCCAACGAAGTGTTAGCTAATGAGTCAAATATCAACTTGAAGCTAAGGTATTCAGATAACCTTGACTTTGAAAAATCCATTGTTTCAGTATATGTTAACGGAATCCCCATAGGAAGTCAGAAACTAGACCGGGATAAGCGAGATTTGGATAGCATGACATTTTATATACCCGATGCCTTAAGGCGAAATTATTATTATGATGTTCGGATAGTATTCGAACTTATACCAAGTGGTATTATCGATTGTGAACGATACTTAGCAAGTGTTCCATGGGCATATATCAACGGGGACTCCGGTTACTTTTTCCCAAGACAAGAAAGAAGACTTATGTTGCTAGATAACCTGCCATTTCCATTTTCAAGGAATGATGATGTGGATACAACGACAATCGTAATTCCTGATAATCCTACCAGGGAAGATTTTAGGATTGCTGGTAAATTTGCAGAGTTAACAGGAATTGGAGTTAAAAACAATGTAGGGATTATCGACGTTATAAAAGGAACTATGCTTAATGAAAAAAACTATGAAAACAATCTGATTATCTTTGGGACGCCAGGAGAAAATAGTGCTATAAAAAGCATTAATAAAGATCTGTGGTTCCAATACAATAGCCAATTCAGTGCTGTCATGTCAAACGAAAAAATTGAACTATTACCTGAAACTTCAACTACTGCCACATTTTTTGAGTTAAAGAACTCTTCTTATAATGACCAGAAGGGGTTATTAACAATTACATCCCTAGATAAAGAATCAATAATTAAAGCTATAGACTTTTTGGAAGATAATAAAAGGGGAATTTTATCAGGCGATGCAGCAATTATCAGCAGAGATGGTGATTTGCTGACCTTTAGATTTCAAAAGGACGAAGATGAAAGGCCGATAATTAATACAACACAATACAGCACTCAGAGTATGCGGGATTATTTTATTTTCTCTGGGTTACTGCTATTATTTTTGATTATTAGCCTAGGATTTTACATATATAAGAATAGAAAGAAAAAAAGATAATCTCCAGATCAATCCTGAAGATGGAGGCTTGTCATGGGCAGAAGTTTATTTTTTATAAAAATGAGTGTCACCATCTTTTTGCTAATCCTGGGAATCGGAATTTATTATTTGTTTTTTGTAGAAGAATCTTTTGGACTTAAAGAAAAAACATATACAGCCTTCCCCGGATATGATGAAGAGAAGCTGGCATTGGAGGGCTTTATTAGTAGTTATTTTATTAACGATGGTTTCTTTAGAACCAATTTAATAGAGTCTAAACAAGGGGAAATGGCTTCAGGAGAGGACATCTTGTCTGAATCCGTAGGACTTTTAATGCTTCACTACCTTAAAGGAGATGAGCTGGGAAATTTCGATACACAGTTTAATATATTAAAGGATCATTTTATGAATAACAATAAACTTATAAAGTGGCGTATCCGCCATGGAATGAACCAAGAGACGGTAAATGCTACAATTGATGATTTGAGGATCGCCAAGGCCCTAATGATGGCGGCTGAAAAATGGGGAAGAAATGATTATAAAAGTTTCGCCAAAGAGCTTTCAACCCAATTACTTTTGCACTGTGTGACAGAAGACAGTCTTAAGGCTTATGATTCAGTGAATAGTTCTAAAGCCCCTTTTGTTTACTATGATTTTGAAGCTATGCAGTTGATGGGACAGTTTGACAAGAAATGGGATAAGCTGGCAGCTATAAACATAGAAATTATCTTAAACAATCAGGTTAAGGGTTTACCCTTCTTTCAAGATAAATGGTTTTCGGAAGAAGGTGGATTCCCCACTGTTGAAAACTTGATGATTATGATGCATCTTTCTGAAGTAGGTATAAAAGACACCCAATCCTTTGCCTGGCTAAAAAAACAACTCAAGCAACAGGGCTTATATGGTAGCTATTCTATAGAAGGAAAACCACTTAGCTCAGTGGAATCTCCCGCCATATATGCCATTGCTGCCCGAATTGCAAAGCTTAATAATGATAAGGAACTTTATTATCTAGCAGGCAAAAGTCTGAAAAATATGCAAAATATGGAGACTAATGAGTATTATGGTGGATTTATCGATCTAAATAATCTTTCTGCTTTTTCCTTTGATCAATTATTTTCATTGCTAGCTTATTAATTGTTGTTTTATGGAGGAGGAGATTGTTGTGATAAGGATTGTCTTATCTGGTTTATTATCAATGATGCTTTTAAATAATGGCCTTTTCCTTAATAATCACCAACAAACGACAAATTTACCCCTCCCCGACAATCAAATTGAAAAAATTGTGAAAGAAGAAATCCCGCCAAATACTCATACTACAAAAGTGGTCAAAGAAGAAATTCCACTAAATACTCATACTAATAAAATAAAACTGATGGAGTATCTAGCAGATATTTATGGGAAGAAGGTTCTTTCAGGTCAGCAGGTATATCAGAGTTTATCGGAGGTCGAAGCAATTTATCAAATCACGGGAAAGGAACCGGCCATACTTGGATTAGATTTTATGGATTATTCACCTTCTAGAGTAGAACGTGGAACCCAAGGTGTGGACACAGAAATAGCTATTCAATGGTGGAGTGAAGGAGGAGTTGTGCTCTTCTGCTGGCATTGGAATGCGCCCATGGGTCTCATTGACAAAAAACCTAATAAGCAATGGTGGCGAGGTTTTTATACTGAGGCAACTAACTTTAATTTTGTAAATGGGATTAATAATATGGAATCTGAAGAATATCGGCTGCTAATCCGGGATATTGATGCTATTGCTGAAGAATTAAAAAAGCTTCAGGCAGAAGGAGCTCCTGTACTTTGGAGACCCTTGCATGAAGCATCTGGCGGCTGGTTCTGGTGGGGAAGTCAAGGACCTGAGCACTATAAAAAGCTGTGGAGAATAATGTTTGATAGGCTTACAAAGCACCATCAATTAAATAATTTAATCTGGGTATGGAATGGAGAACACCCAGATTGGTATCCAGGGGATGATGTGGTGGACATTGTGGGAATAGATATCTATGGACCCAAACGGGATTATTCGCCTTGGACAGAAGAATTTAAAATAGCAGAAGGATATGCTGGCACAAATAAAATGGTAGCGTTGACAGAAAATGGTGCAATTCCAGATCCTGATCTTTTAAAGGAAACAGGGGCGAACTGGCTCTGGTACTGTACCTGGTCTAATGAATTAGTTCTTGAAAAGGATCAGAAAACCTATTCGGAGGAATACACTGAAACACAGATGTTAAAAAAGGTTTACCAGCACGAGTATGTTATTACAAAAGACGAGTTACCTGCTCTATGCAAGTAATCGTAATAAATCCCACCTTGACAATATTAAAGAGAAATGGTGAATTAATATGAGTATTTTAGTAACTGGTGGAGCTGGTTATATTGGCTCTCATACTGTTAAACAATTGAGGGAAAAGGGGTATGAAGTTGTTGTATACGATAGTATTGAGGATGGGCATGAAGAAGCGGTTTTTGATACAACTTTAGTAGTTGGAAGCATACTGGATGAAATAAAATTAGATGAGACAATAAAAAAATACAAAATCGAAGATGTGATTCATTTTGCTGCCTATTCTATAGTTGGTGAGTCAATAGTTTGTCCTCAGAAGTATTACAGAAATAATGTTTTAGGTACATTAAGTCTTTTAGATAGTATGATTAGAAATAACATTAAAAAAATTGTGTTTTCATCAACTGCAGCAGTATATGGAGAGCCAGAGCGTTTACCAATAGTTGAAGAAAGCTGTAAAAATCCGACTAATGTTTATGGGAAAACAAAATTAATGATTGAGAACATCATGGAAGATTATCATAAAGCCTATGGTTTGCAATATGTATCTTTAAGATATTTTAACGCATCCGGGGCAGACCCTTCAGGACTAATTGGTGAAGATCATCATCCTGAAACTCATTTAATTCCTATTATATTTGAAACATTGTTAGGGAAAAGAGAATATTTAAGTATTTTTGGAACTGACTATAATACCCCAGATGGAACTTGTATTCGCGATTACATTCATGTAAACGATTTAGGTAAAGCCCACATATTAGCACTTGAAGCTTTATCAAATAAACTCGATAGCGGAATATATAATTTGGGAAATGGCAACGGATTTTCTATTCATGAAGTTATCCAGTCGGTAGAGAGAGTTACAGGGCAAAAAGTACCATTAAGGGAAGAAGGACGGCGAGTAGGAGATCCAGCGATGTTAATTGCTTCAGCAGATAGAGCGAAAAAAGATCTCAATTGGTATCCGGACTATACTAAATTAGATGACATTATTGAAACTGCATGGGAATGGCATAGGAAAAACAAGTGGGGATTTCAGAGACGAAAAAATAAATAAAAGAAGAATAAGATGGTAATAGAGGTTTATCTACATTCCCGCTGCCTCTTTTGACAAATCATTATTAGTTTCTCTTCCAACAACCCTTGTTAAATATTCTAGAAACTCTACTCTTAAATCATCTCTTCTTAAAGCAAATTCTACAGTAGCCTCTAAGAAACCTTGCTTGTCTCCTACATCGTATCTTTTTCCCTCAAAGTTGTATGCATACATTTCTTCCTGATGGGCTAAAACATTTAGGGCGTCGGTCAACTGAATTTCTCCACCCTTTCCAGGATTGGTGTGTTCTAAAATATCAAAGATAGCTGGATTAATAATGTATCTTCCCAAGATAGCTACATTGGAAGGAGCATCCTGAACAGCAGGCTTCTCTACCATGCCATTTACCTTATACACTCTATTTTCAATATGCTTACAATCAATAATTCCATATTTAATGACATTTTCTATCGGTACCTGTTGTACTCCTAATATAGTCGTTTTGTACTTATTATAAACTTCAATCATTTGCTTTAAACATGGCTTATCTGCATGGACAATATCATCTCCTAATAAAACAGCAAAAGGTTCATTTCCAATAAAGCTTTTAGCGCAATAGATGGCATGACCTAATCCATTAGGCTTTTTTTGGCAAATGTAATGGATATTCGCCATATCCGAAATATGCCTTATTTCTTTTAATAGATCATACTTTCCCTTACTCTCCAACTCTATCTCTAGTTCTATAGATTTATCAAAATGATCTTGAATAGATTTCTTTTTCCGTCCAGTTATTATCAAAATTGCTTCTATCCCTGAATTTACAGCTTCTTCAATTATATATTGAATGGTAGGCTTGTCTACAATTGGCAGCATTTCCTTTGGCTGAGCCTTTGTAGCTGGTATGAAACGAGTACCCAAGCCTGCTGCAGGTATGACTGCTTTACGTATCCTCATAACATCATTCCTTCCCTTATACTACCGAGACAGCTTTTTTATATTATATCATTATATGAATTGAACTGTAAATTAGCTAGCAAATGACAAAATAATTATTAAATATAAACAGGATTATCTGATTGAATAAAGAATATTTAAAAAATATTGTAAAATATTGTGATTTGGAGATACTTATGAAGTTTTTCTGGTAGCATTGTTAGAGCCGGATGTCGGGCTTTTTTAATTAATTAAGAAAAGGGGATTCTTTTAATGAAAAGAAGATTCATATGTTTTATATTTATTGGGATTTTTTTAACGCTTTTTTCTCTTGATGCCAAGGCATCTGAATTATTGCCAGGTATGAGTGATGGTCAATGGTATTATCATGAAACTTTTTCTGATAAAAATTTAGATAATAACCAGGTAAAGGACAACCAAGGGAAAGTAAGATGGCAGATTAATACCGTAGAGGGACAAACAAATGCTATTACAGATACGAAAGCTTTAGAGTTAGGTGATGCCCAATATATGCAGCGGGCTGTATTGGCTGAGGAGCTATGGGCTAATAAACAGAATTATGCAATGGAATTTACTATCAATATTCAGAAATTAGGTAATGAAGGACATTCCGGTAGACCAATAGCAGTTATTATCCCACGCTCGAAGGATAAGGAATTAAATGAATATTATGGTGTCACCTATTATATGGAAACCACGCAAATTGGATCTATAGTTGCTAATCTTTACAAATGCAAATGGGCAATAGTAAATACTGCTGCGCCTACAAAGATGGAGCCCCTTGTTGAAGGTTATTTTTTATTGAGAGAAAATGTGGATTATACTGCCCGTTTAGTTATTCAAAATACATATGAAGGAAATGTCAATATAAAATTCTATATTGATGGTCCAGTAAACCCAGTGGATGAGTTTAAACCATTGCTTGAATATACAGATTCTTCTCCACATAAAATATCTTCCGGGGTGACAGGGCCGGCGTTCGGAATGGCAGGCTTTTCTGATGATGGATGGGGTACTTCACCTGTTGTACGCTATGATAACATAAGGCTATATGACCTTTATCAGTTTGGAAAGTATGAGGAACAGTTGAAGAAATATGCACTTATTAATCCTAATGATATAAAAGCAAATAAAGCATATGGAGAAATAAAATATCTGATTAATAGGGGTATACTAGATGGCTATCCTGATAATAATTTTAAGCCCTATGAATTTATTTCTGTAGCAAAGTTTTTGAAAATGCTGATTACTCTAAAGGGTGAAAAGTATCCTGAAGGCCAATCCCATTGGGCTGATAATTATATTAATCGAGGAATAGAGCTGGGAATCATCGAGAAAAATGAATTTTCGGATTATAATAGGCCTGTTACTAAATATGATGTAGCTTTAATGATCACAAGATTTAATGGTAACCCAACGGGGGATAAAAGTTATGTATCTTTTATTAAGGATAATAGGCTTATTCCGGATAAATATTTGAATGCCGTACTTTATACCTATTATGAAGGTTATCTTAGATTGAATGATAACTTCAGCTTCACGGGTAATAGCTTGGTCAATCAGTCGGAAGCTGCTTCTATAATATTAAGAATGCTAGATGCCGGCTTTAGAAAAGTGAATAATAATTTAGAGCTTCCCCATATATTATCATCGGGTGCAGTTCTTCAGGGGAATAAAAAAATCCCTATTTGGGGCAGAGGAGTTTCTGGGGAAACTATTACTGTCAGGTTTAAAAATCAGATCAAAACTACTGTTGTTAAAAATGGCAATTGGTATTTGGAACTTGAGCCAGAACCCTATGGGGGTACACACACTTTAAGTGTAAATAATACAAAAGACACAATTAAATTAGAAGATATTAAGGTTGGTGAAGTATTCATTGTAGCAGGACAATCAAATGCTGAAATGTACTTAAATGAATGCTACGGGGCTGATGAAACAAGGAAAAAGTTTGTGAGTAATCCAAATAATTTACGTTTCTATTCTGGTGAACAAATAATGGCAGTTAGACCTAACTTTACAAGCGTTGGTGAATGGAGTCCTAGTTATGACTGGGCACTAGATTATTCTCCTGCAATCGGAACCTTTTTTGTGGAAAAACTCTTGGAACTAAATAAAGAATTAGCAAATGTTACAATAGGCGTTATCCCAATAACATATGGGGGTACTACTATTGAAGTTTTTATGCCTAAATGTATTCTGGAAGAAAAAAAGTATGTCCAAAGGGATGACGAACCGATTATGTCTGGTTTTTGGAATGGTTTTATAGATGCTGTTGCCCCTTATGGATCAAAGGCAGTCATGTATTACCAGGGAGAAAACAGTACACAATTAGGCTACAACTATGAGTCTTTACTTAGAGATTATTTGCGCGGCTTTCGAAATGAGTTCAAAAACCCTAACTTACCCTTTATGCTGGTGCAAATTTCTGGTTATGGAGAAAATTATTATGAATCCGATCTTGATAGTTGGCCTATCATCCGTGAAGTACAAATGAAGGTTGCAAATACTACTAATAACACCGGGATAGTTCCAACAATTGACTTATCAGATCCAAATCCTATGGAAATACATCCCAAAGAGAAAAAGACAATTGGTGAACGACTAGCATATTTGGCTATGGAATTGGTTTACCATAATGACCTTAGACATAGGAGTCCAGAAGTAAAGTTTTATAGATTTGAAGACAATAAAGCTATAATAGGGTTTGATTATATTTATGGACCTATATATTTAAAGGATAATATTTCGAAGGGTTTTGAAATTCTTGATGAAAAGAATAAATGGCATGAAGCCCAGGCAAAGGTAAACCAACAAGATAATACACTTATAGTTTGGAATGATAATATTTCATTACCTAAAGGAGTGCGATATGCTTGGCGGAACTACCCAGGCTATAGCCTTTATAACGCCGTAGATTTTCCTGCATTCCCCTTTAAAATAATAAATGTGGATAATACCGGATCTAATGCTTTGAAAATCTCTAATCATTTATTAAATACCCAAGATGCCATAGTGAATATAACAAGAAATAATATATTTAGGGTCGTAGATATCCTTGATACTAATACAATTTCCCATGTTTATGCTATTGGTGGGCAAACTGTTGGGGATACTATAGAAAAATTCACGAGGCTTAAGAATTTAACTGCACAGGAGGGGACTACAGAAAAATTTATAAAAATATCCCAACACGGTTTCACAGTGGGGGATTGGATAAGAAACAATACCAGAGGCTGGGAACCCCGTAGAGTTAATGCTGTTTTAGATGAAGATACTTTTGAGGTAGCCCTAGTCAAAGGACAAAGTGCCGGTGATGATATTGGAAGATATCAATTTATTGAAAAGGTCGTTGCAGAGTAAGATTACTGGGGACATACCTCGTCAAAAGAGCTAGTTCAAGGAGAGGTCTGTCCCGGTTTAGCTATACTAATTCAAGTTTTGGCATCTTTAGCTGAAGGTGCTTTTTTTATGGTGTTTTTAGCATAATCGCAAAACCAGATTAGGATGTGCTAAGAAATAATTAGTATACGGTGAGGTCTCTTAATGACAATTCAGATTTGTAAATTGGAGGAAAACCTCAAAAAGTGTTGAATTATGTAAGTTGGAATATATATTAATTTTAAAATAAAAATTTGTTGGATATTGTATGAGGGGGCCACAGCCGGTGAACTTGTCAAAGAATAAAAATAAGAAAAACAATGATTCATTATTTGACAACAATTCCATAAAGGTAATTATCATAGGATGTATGACTATTATAGTAGCACTATTGTTTATGAGTTCTACCAGCGTGATGATCATGAATAATGCAGTGGTTCATAAATTAAAGACCAATGACCTTGGAAATATGGCAGAAAGCATAGGGGCAGTTATTGAAGGCAAAATCGATAAAGCAGTGGATGCATCCCAGATGATGGCCAATGATCCTATCATGAAGATATGGATTGAAAGCGAAGAAAATGATGACTACACGGGAAGACTGGTAAGATACAAGATGGCAGACCAGGTCAACAGCTTAGGATATGATACGTCTTTTCTGGTTAGCAATTTGACCAAGCATTACTGGTCTTTTCACCAAAATAACTTTGAGCTCTTAGACACTGTATCAATAGATGACCCTGATGATAGTTGGTTTTTTACTTCAATTAACATGAAGAAAAAGTATGAGATTAATATTGATCAAAATAAGGAGCTTGACGATACCTTTGTATGGATTAATACTTTGATGGGTGAGGTTAATTCACCCATTGCTGTAACCGGCATTGGAATGAATCTGAGTGAGGTAATTGATGAACTGATCCGGGATGAAAAAAAGAGCAAAGTCAAAAATGACATCTGGTTGGTAGATGGTACGGGAGTGATCTATCTTTCCAAAGATCCCATATATCTGGAGAAAAAAATGCAGGACTATCTTCCTTCCTCTTTGATAAAAAGTATGGAAAACGATGTTAATGGGGAAAAACAATTTGAAATTGACGAATATAAGAATATAAAAGGCGAAATATATGACATTGCATACAAGAGAATAAAAGACACCAAGTGGAAATTGATAGTGCAAATACCCAGATCAGAAAGTCTGAGCTTTTTAAAAGCTGTTACCATAAATACAGTCATTTCCTGTATTGTGATTATTTTTTTAATGGTAGCAACCTTTTATTTGCTTTCTAACCGGATTGCTAATCCATATAAAAGGGCCTTGCAGCTCAATCAGGAATTGGAGAAGATTGTCTGTGAGCGCACAAGAGAGTTACAGGAGAAAAACACAAGAATACAGGACAGCCTTGATTATGCTAAAATGATTCAACAGACAATACTGCCATCTGATTATGAAATGAAGAAGCACTTGAAAGAGTATTTTGTCATTTTTGAACCAAGGGACACGGTGGGTGGCGACTTTTATTGGATGAAAAGCAACAGCGAAGGTTTTTTGCTGGTGGTGGGTGATTGTACAGGCCATGGGGTTCCGGGAGCACTGATGACAACTGCGGTAAATGCCATGCTGAATCATATTTCAGAAGAGATTTGCAATGACAATCCTGCAACGATTATAAAAGAACTTGACAGACTAATCAAACAATCCTTTAGAAAAGAGGGAAGCAGTGAAATTATTCCGGACGGATTGGACGCGGCGGTGTTCTTCGTTTCAAAATTAGGAAGAGTTATTTTTGCTGGCGCAAATATTTCAGTTTTTGTCTCAAACGGAGACACTGTACGGGAATTCAAGGGAAGTATCGATACCATTGATTGCATGGATCGAAGAAGGGAAAAACATTTTGAAAATCATGAAATTGAATATAATGAAAGGAATACATTTTATGTTGCAACCGACGGATACCAAGACCAGCCAGGAGGAGAAAGACAGCTTCCCTTTGGCAAGGGAAGGTTGATGGCTTTACTTGATACTGTTGACCATCTGGATATGGAAGAGAAAAAGATTCAAATACTTTGTGTATTAAAAGATTACGAAGGAAATGAGATACGGCGTGATGATATTACAATATTGGGTTTCAAATTTTAGATGGAGGGAGAAAGACTTATGGAGCTGTCATTATATAATTTGTATAAGGATCTTAAGGCACAAAAAATACTTCTTTGCTACAGCGGGCCTATTGCACAGGCCAGCATCGAGGGTGTCGGAGATACACTTCGCAGGAACCTGGAATTTGAAGAAGCAGGGAACACAACTACACTGGCTGTTTTCTCCATTTTTATTGAGCAAGCACAGAATGTTTTGAACTATTCAGCAGAAAAGCTTAGCAAAGATGAGGAGGATCAAAAGGAACTGCGGGTTGGCGTTGTCGTGATCGGATATGACGATACCGGAGACTACTTCGTTTACTGTGGAAACCGGGTTTATAACCAGGATATTTCCAAAATAAGAAATAGCCTTGAACATTTACGGAACCTGAACAAAGATGAACTGAAAATGTTATATAAAGAGCGCAGGAGAATGGAGAGGGAACCGGGCAGCAAGGGGGCCGGCCTTGGATTGATTGAAATGGCCAGAAAGTCGGAAGTGCCATTAGGATATTCCTTTGAGAAAATCGATGAGGTTTTTTCATTTTTCAGTATTAAAGTGGTCGTAGGGAGGTAACGGTATGCAAAAATTAGTCATAGAAAAAACCAGTTCGACACCATATATCCATTTTGATGCGGATACAGGCTATCTTCAGATTAAAGGAGAATCCTATCCTGAAAATGTTGCAAAGTTTTACACCCCAATACTGGACTGGATCCGAAGCTATCTGGACCAGGAATCGAAGGAAATGACGGTAGAATTTAAAATTACTTATTTCAACAGCAGCACTTCCAAAGTGTTTATGACGATCTTAGACCTGCTGGAAGATGGAGTGATTAAGGGTAGAAAAGTATCAGTTAAGTGGATGTGTGATGAGGACAACGACATCGCTATAGAATGTGGCGAGGAATTCAAGGAAGACCTGAACCAGCTTCCATTTACGGTGGAAGTTGTTAATGTGGAGGAATGATAGAATATGAATGAAATATTTTCAAAAGAGGAGCAAGTAGCGGCAATAGCTGAAAAGCTATTGCAGTCACATGTGTTTTCTTCAGCAGAGGATGAGAAAAACTATAGGTTTTTATTAACGGAATATAAAACGCTTCTAAAGCAAATGATTAAAGTGGTGAAGCTGTCTGACTTGATACAGTTGGAATTAAAGACCATGTCAGAAAAACTTGAAAGAGTTTCTCAAATTGATTCCCTTACCGAAATTTATAATAAAAGGTATTTTAATGAAGCCTACCTGAGGGAATGGAGCAGCGCAGTCCGGTCAACCTGTCCACTTGCTTTGCTAATGATTGATATTGACTATTTCAAAAAATATAATGATACCTATGGGCATTTACAAGGAGATGAATGTCTCAAGACTGTAGCGGCTGAAATACAGCATTCTGTCAACAGGCCCCGGGATATTCTGGCTCGTTTCGGTGGAGAGGAATTTATAGTACTGCTGCCCGAAACTGGAATTAAAGGAGCGGCTTATATGGCACAGAAAGTGATAGACAACATTGAGAAGCTTGCAATAGAGCATGCGGGCTCAGTTTCAAATAGAAAGGTCACTGTATCCATAGGTGTTGCTGCAGCCCATCCAAAGGATGGAGATAATATGGACATTCTTCTAAAGCAAGCGGATCATGCTTTATATGCGGCTAAAAAAGAGGGTAGGAATTGCTTTAGAGAGTATGATTTGTCACAGGATACCGGGTATTGAGGCTAAATAGAGTGCAAAGCATTAGGTTTCAATGCAAGGAGCACGTTGATTGTCACTTCAATGTGCTCCTTTTTTTGTATACCCGATATAGATATTGCATAATTGTATATTGTTGACATTGAATAATATTATTATATATAATTACAAAGTAAGATAATAAGGAAATAATTGTAGCTTAGCTAAACTAGATGAATGAAGGAGAGTTTTATGGAAAAAGAATTTGAAGATCTAAGTAAATATTCATCGCTCAAAGATCGAGTATATAATATTATTAAAGAGAAAATTATTAATGGTAGTCTTGAACCAGGTTCACATCTTAATGAACTAATGCTTTCAAAGGCTATGAATATAAGTAGAGCACCAATAAGAGAAACTATAAATGTCTTGGAAAAAGAAGGGTTTTTAGAATTAATTCCTCGTAAAGGGGCAATGGTAACTACAATTACAAGACAGGATGCTAAAAATATTTGGGAAATGAGAAAAGTGCTAGAGGTTTATGCTGCAAAGTATGCAACAAATTTGGTTACAGATGAAGAGTTAGGCATATTAGACCAAAAATTGAAATTTGCCCAGCAAGGTTCTGGTGAATTTCTCTCACATATGGACTTTGATTTAGCGCTTCATGGTATGTTGTACAAACATATTACTAATAAAATATTTAAAGATTTTATGGCTATTATTACCCAACATTACTTTCGTATTCGCTATTATGCTGAAGAACACTCGGCAATGCAAAAGCAAAATATCGTAGAAGCTACTAAAGAACATGAGGCAATTTTATGTGCTCTTAAAAACAGAAATGAAGAAGAAGTTGCACAGGTAATGTATGTCCATCTAACAAAAGCAGAAAAACGGACTATGGATGCTTTAAATGAACAAGAAACTTAAAAATAATAATTATGGTCAATAGAAAAAAATTGGACTATCAAAATGGGGATTGTTGACAATATACAAAAAAATAATTATAATTATAAATAGTTAATTTTCTGTATTTTCGCGAAAATAGTAACACACCTTACAATCTTTATTGAAAAGAGTTGTCCAAAAAAATTAGGGGAGGTTTTTTTATGAGTAAAAAGTTTTTAGTTATCTTTTTATGTGTTTTATTTCTTGCTGTAGTAGTTGTTGGATGCGGACAGCAAAAACAGTTCCTTAATATCGCAACTGGTGGAACTGCAGGCACTTATTTCCCTATGGGTGGTGCTATGGCTGATATCTGGAATGATAACATTAAGGGTATGAATGCTACTGCTCAAAGTACTGGTGCATCAGTCGCCAATATTAACCTATTGAAAGATAAAAAAGTTGAAGTTATTTTAACTCAGAATGACATTGCTTTTTATTCAGCTACTGGTACCGAAATGTTTAAAGACGACAAGTTTGATAATCTAAAGGGTCTTATAACTTTATATCCTGAGGTGCTACATATTATTGCCAAAGCGGACTCAGGAATTGTAAATTTTAAAGATCTTAAAGGCAAGAGAGTAGCCGTTGGTGCTCCTGGTAGTGGTAATGAGGCTAACGCCCGTCAGCTTATTGAAGCAGCTGGTATGACTTATGCTGATATTGATGAGCAATATCTATCCTATGCAGAAGCTGCTGATAACTTTAAAGATGGTAATATTGATGCCGTTATGCTGACAACAGGTGTTCCAAACGCAGCAGTTATGGATATGGCAGCAACCCATAAAATAGTTATTGTAAAATTTGAAGATGAGGTAGTAAAAAAAGTAATGACTGACTATCCATTCTATACAGCAATTACTATACCGGCTAATTCATATAATGGCGTAACACAAGATGTTCAAACTATGGCTGTTAAGGCTATGCTTGCAGTTTCTGGAGATATGAAAGATGCCGTAGCATATGACCTTGTAAAATACATATATGAAAATACAGATAAACTTTTAGCTGTTAGCCAAAACGGAAAATATATTACCATAGACAGTGGATTAGATGGTATGCCCATTGAGCTTCATGCTGGTGCTAAGAAGTTCTTTGATGAAAAGAAGAAGTAATTCTTAATAATAAAATAATTTTAGGAGGCTGAGCATTGGAGAAATCCAATGCTCAGGTTTTATGAGACACAAAAAATTCATTTTTATTACATTATTGGTTTTTATTGCATTACTCATTATATTTGTTGGCACGTATGTCACTTCCAAGCAAGTCTTGGTTGTAACTGATACTAATCAAAATAAAAAAACCTATTTTGAACTTCCAGATAATAATAGCTTCACTCTAGGTTATATTCATACTATACATTTAACTCCCGTTACTGAAACCTTTATTGTTGATGTAAACAATAATCTTATATTAAAGGAGACTCGCTTTGATACCTTTTCGGTGGGTATGCCTTATACCGATTTAGGTGGAAACTTGAGTCATGAAGATGGACAAATTGTAATAAGAGAAATAAATAGAACCCACACTGAAATTCCCATTTATCTTTCCCCATACCCCAAACATTCTTTAATTGTTGATGGGAAAAACTATCCCTTGGTGGAATTTAATAAGCCTGGAGATATAATTACTATTAAAGTTGTAAGGAAGTTGGGATTAAGATAATTATGACAGTAGGCAATATAAATGAAAGGGGAATTTGGTTTAATGGCAGAAGAGAAAAATATATACATAGAAGAAATAAATGCTGAAGAGATACTAAGAAAGTACGATAAGGAATCAGACTACAGGGTATACACCGGTTATATGAAGAAAGTGATATCAGTAATTGCTATAACCTTTACAATGTTCCAGTTATATACTGCTTTCTTTGGTGTATTAGATGCTATGATACAGCGTACTATACACGTTTCCTTTGGTCTTACTTTAATATTCTTGTTATATCCAATGCGTAAAGGCTGGCCCCGTAATAAGCTTCATCCCATAGACCTTTGTTTTGCTCTAGTAGGAGCGGCCGTGCCGTTATACGTGGTTGTATTTTACCAGGACCTTGTTTTAAGGGCAATGAGAGTTACAACAGCTGATTTTATTGTGGGCTTGATTGGCATATTATTAATTTTTGAAGCAGGTCGTAGAGTTGTAGGCATACCAATAATATCAGTTGCTGCGGTGTTTACCTTATACGCTTTTTTAGGACCGTATATTCCCGGCCAATTAGCACATCGGGGTACGGACATGGCTACATTTATAGGACATATATTCTTTACCACAGAAGGAATATTTGGCATACCTATTGGGGTTTCCTCAACTTTTGTGTTTATGTTTATTTTATTTGGTGCTTTTCTTGAAAAAACAGGAATGGGGCAATTTTTTATTGATTTGTCCAATGCCATTGCTGGCTGGGCATCAGGGGGCCCTGCAAAGGTTGCAGTTATTGCCAGTGGTTTTATGGGAACAGTTTCCGGTAGTTCAGTTGCTAATGTTGCGGGTACGGGTAGTTTTACTATACCTATGATGAAAAAGCTGGGTTATAAGCCGGAATTTGCAGCGGCAGTTGAAGCTACTGCATCTACCGGTGGACAGTTGATGCCTCCTATAATGGGAGCAGCAGCCTTCTTAATGGCAGAGTTTACTGGAGTTCCTTATGTTAAAATCATTGGAGCTGCGGCTATACCAGCTTTATTGTATTATTTTGGTGTATGGACAGGTGTTCACTTAGAAGCAAAACGGCTTGGACTTAAAGGTATGAATAGAGAAGAGTTACCTAAGGTTAAAAAGTTAATACTTGAGCGAGGGCATCTTTTTATACCTTTAACTGCGATTATCTATTTGCTAATAAAAGGCTATACTCCAATGAAAGCTGCTCTAGCAGCAATAATATTATCAGTAGTTATTTCAGCCTTAAAAAAAAATACACGAATTGGCTTTAAAGACATTATTCATGGACTTGAAATGGGTGCGAGATCTGTTTTAGGTGTTTTAGCAGCAACCGCTTGCGCAGGTATAGTAATAGGAGTTGTAACATTAACAGGACTGGGTTTAAAGATGGGTAATGCTCTAGTTGATATAGCAAATGGGCAGCTCTTTTTAACACTAGTATTTACAATGATAACTTCTATAATTTTAGGTATGGGTGTTCCTACTACTGCAAACTATGTTATAACATCAACTATTGCTGCACCAGCATTAATATTGCTTGATGTACCAGTATTAGCAGCCCATATGTTTGTATTCTATTTTGGTATTATTGCTGATGTAACGCCACCAGTTGCTTTAGCTGCCTTTACAGGTGCAGGTATTGCCAGGGCTGACCCTCTCAAGTCAGGGATTAACGCTTCAAAATTGGCGATAGCGGCGTTTATTATACCGTACATTTTTGTATATAAGCCAAGCTTATTATTAATTGGTGCAGAATTCTGGCAAGTGCTATTAATAATTACTACTTCACTTATAGGTATAATCTGTGTAGCATCCAGTGTTTCGGGGTACCTTCTCACAGAACAATCCCCTATAGAACGTTTAATATTTCTTGTCGGCGGAATAATGCTGGTAACACCAGGTGTCTACACAGATTTAATAGGTGCAGTTATTCTTATTATTGGTTTCTTAATGCACCGAACAAAGGCTAGATCAAAGAACATGGCTTTACAAGGCTAAATTAAAGAAAAACCTATATAACGAGGGCTGTTTGCGTGAGCAAGCAGTCCTTCTTATGTAAGTTAAAATTGACGATTGTTGACAAAGGACAATTGCTGAAATATAATTATTTTATTAAGAATTTTATTAATTTTCACTATAATATTGTAATTGGAGGTGGTTAATCTTGAGAAAAGTGAGCTTGTTTTGTACAAAGTGTGGAAAAGCTTTTCCTGTTGATTCATCGAATTTCAGATGTGATATTTGTAACGAACCCTTAGAACTAGAATTGGTTACCAAAGGGAAAATACGCGAAGGAAATATATTAAGACAGAGTATTTTAGAACGATATGCAGACTTTTTCCCATTTAAAGATTTGAATGAGGATATCTCCTTACATGAGGGCTTTACTCCCTTAATAAAGTCAAAAGTAGTTTCAGAGCTATTAGATTTTAAAAGCATTTATTTTAAAAATGAAGGTGAAAATCCTACTTGGGCTTATAAGGATAGGGGTACAATAGTAGCTTTACAGCATGCCCTTAAGCTGGGTTACAATAAAGTCGGGACAGTCTCATGTGGGAATATGGCAGTTTCAGTAGCTGCATATGGTAGCAGAGCAGGATTAAAAACCTTTATTTTTTTAAAAGAAAATATGCCTGATGAAAAGTTAGGGCCAGTTGCAATATATAATCCTATTTCAGTAAAGGTACAAGGATTTTATGGGGACCTTTATGATAAAAGTTTAGAGATAGGAAAAAAAAATGATATTTACTTTTTAAATTCTGACATTCCTTTTAGGGTTGAAGGGTCTAAAACTATTTCCTTTGAAATATGCGAACAACTAGACTTTGCCGTTCCAGATTACATAGTTATGCCATCAGGTAGTGGTGGGAATTTTAGAGGGGTAGAAAAGGGGTTTCGAGAACTTAAAAATTGTGGTCTAATCGATAAAATCCCGAAAATTATTTGTGTTCAGGCAGCTGGTTGTTCGCCGGTTTATAATGCCTTTAAGAATAATGAGGAAACAATAAAAAGAGTGCAGGAAGCCGAAACCATTGCCCTTGCAATTGCAAATCCTTTCCCGCCAAGCGGTAATCAAGTCTTAAGAAGGTTAAAGGAAAATGGAGGTACCTGTGTGGCAGTTGCTGATGAGTTGATCGTTGAAGCTCAGAGATTGCTTGCTTTGGAAGGTATTTTTGTACAGCCTTCATCAGCTGCTCCTTTGGCAGCTATTAAAAAACTAAAAGAAGAGAATTATCTAACAGGGAACGAAAAGATAGCATGTATATTAACGGCTGGTGGTTTAAAGGTTCCATCAGCATTAGCTAAACATAAGTTTCAGACATATGATTGTGAATTAGAAAATCTAGACCAATTCATTAAGACCAATTTTTTAAATTGACAGGATTATATTCTCCAAAATTTATAACTTTTAAAATAGGTAAGGGGGTATGCAAAATTGAGTACAGCTTATAAAGTCCAGATTAATAGAAAATGGTGTAAAAATTGCGGAATATGCTTAGCTTTCTGTCCCAAAAATGTTTTTTCTTTTGATGAGAAAAAGAAGCTGCAAATTGTTAACGAAATACAATGTTCAGGATGCTTAATGTGTGAAAAACGTTGCCCTGATATGTGCATGAAAATTATTAGGGAGGAGGAATAAAATTGGCAAAATATGAATTATTACAAGGAAACCAGGCTTGTGCATTAGGAGCTCTAAAAGCGGGTGTAGAATTTTGTGCAGGTTATCCAATTACACCGGCATCTGAAGTTATGGAAATCCTAGCTGAAAAGCTGCCGGAAACCGGCGGAAGATTCATACAAATGGAAGATGAAATAGCTGGTATGGGTGCTATAATTGGGGCTTCAGTAATGGGCAAAAAGGTTTTAACTCCAACAAGTGGACCTGGTTTTGACTTAAAACAAGAAAACCTTGCTTTTGCAGCCATGGCCGAAATCCCTTGTGTAGTTGTTAATGTTCAGCGTAGTGGTCCGAGTACAGGTGGAGCTACTATCTCAGCTCAAGGAGATTTAATGCAAGCAAAATATGGTACTTCAGGTGACAGTCCAAGGATTGTTCTATACCCAAATTCGGTTAAAGAAATATATGGTACTACTATAACTGCATTTAATTTAGCTGAAAAATACATGACTCCTGTTATTTTATTAATGGATGAAACAATTGGTCATATGAGGGAAAATGTTTGCTTGGACGAATTTGACAATGTAGAAATAATAAATAGAAAATTCCCCGATGTGGCTCCAGAAAATTATCACCCATATGAACCCGATGAAACAGGTATTGTAAAACTTGCCCCTTTTGCAAATGGTAAGGGCTATCGTTATGTTATTAATGGTATGCATCACACCATAGATGGAATGCCCAGTTTGACACCTGAAAATATCTACAAAACTATATCTAGGATTAATGATAAAGTTGAAAGATATAAAGAGGATATTTGGCAATGGGAAGAACAGCAGACAGAGGATGCAGATATTATTATATTCGCTGCCGGTTGTGTTTCTCGTTCCGCAAGTGAAGCAGTGAAACAATTAAGGGCAGCGGGACACAAAGTTGGCTTGTTTAGACCAATTTCTATATGGCCCTTCCCAGATGAGCCTTTGGCTAAGGCAATAAAGAATGCAAAAATGGTACTTGTTGCAGAAATGAACAGAGGTCAGCTTATTCATAAAGTTAAAGAAATTGCAACTGATAATTTGAAAGTTGTTCCCTTGAATATCTATGATGGTACAGTTATTATGCCTGAGCATATAATCCAGTCGATAAAGGAGGCGGCGAAATGAGCTACTTAGATTATATTAAAGAAAAACAGTTCCCTCTTTTTACTTGTGCAGGATGTACTCACGGAACAGTAACTAACACATTTCTAAGGGTAGCTGATGAGCTAAAACTTGATAAAGAAAATACAGTTATTGTTTGCGCAATTGGCTGTGCAGGTCGAATTCCAACATTCTTAGACTTTAATGTATTGCGTGTTACTCATGGCCGGGCTCTTGCTTTTGCAACTGGAGTTAAATTGTCAAGACCAGATGTAAAGGTTATTGTTTTTATGGGCGATGGAGATGCTGTTGCAATTGGCGGAAATCACTTTATCCATGCAGCCAGAAGAAACATTGATATTACTGCTATAATTTCCCATAACGAAATATATGGTATGACAGGCGGACAGTATGCTCCTACTACTTTACAAGGATTTAAAGCAACTACAGCCCCTTATGGTATGATTGAACCAGCTTTTGATGTTTGTGAGCTTGCAAAGGGAGCAGGGTCAACGTATGTGGCTCGAAGTGATGTTTATCATATTAATCATCTTCATAAAGTTATGAAAAACGCACTAACACACAAAGGGTTTTCCACCTTAGAAGTTATAACAAGCTGTCCCACCCAATTTGGCAGAAGAAATAAAATGGCGGACCCAATAAAGCTCGTGGAAAGAATAAGGGATATAACAGTAACCCAAACTGCTGCTGAGAAAATGTCTGTAGAAGAACTAAAAGATAAAATTGTTATCGGAGAATTTGTAAAAACAGAGAGACCAGAATTAACTGAAATATATGAAGAAAAGCTAGGAAAGCTTAGGAAAAATTAAAAATTAAGTTAATGGTTCGAATTTTTAAAAGGAGGGCTAGTAGTGGAGCATAACACGGTAACTCAAATGCGCTTTAGCGGATTTGGGGGTCAAGGTGTAGTACTTTCGAGCATAATATTTGCAGATACTCTAACAAAACAGGGATATAATGTTGTTCAAACTCAATCCTATGGTATAGAAGCAAGAGGAGGGGCCTCCAGAGGCGAGATTTTATTTGGTAAGGAAGAAATTAATTACTTAAAGGTAGTTTCGCCAGACATATTATTAGCTTTAAGCCAGGAGTCTTGTGATAAATACGTTAAGGATATTAGTCCAGAGGGCATTGTTATTTGTGATTCATTTTATATTGAAAAGCTTCCTGAAATAAACAAAAAGCAGTTGTTTGCGGCCCCGTTAACAAAAATAGCATTGGACGAATTAGGTAATGATTTATTTACAAATATTCTTGCATTAGGGTTTATTAATGGTATTACAAATCTTGTTTCTCAGAAAAACCTGGAGGAAGCGGTGTTGGCAAGGGTGCCTGAAAGATATTATGAAGCTAACCGTAAGGCTTTGCAAAGAGGATATGAGGAAGCAGCAAAATTAAAAGTAAATTAATGATTAGTAGGTGATTTTGATGAAGCTTTTCGAATATCAGGGGAAAATATTATTTAATAACTATGGAATAAATACTCCAAAAAGTGTAATTGTAGAATCACTAGACAACTTAGAGGAAAACTTAGCAAATATTAGTTACCCTTCAATGGTAAAAGTACAGGTATTAGAAGGCGGAAGGGGTAAAGCTGGAGGCATTAAAGGTGCAGATTCTCCGTTAGAAGCTGCAAATTTGGCTAAAGGGATGCTAGGGAAGGCCTTTAAGAGTTCTACTGTAACAGCTTTGCTTGTAGAAGAAAAGGTAGACTTAGTAGAAGAGTATTATCTTGCAATAACATTAGATAGTGAAAGCAGAATGCCTGTCATTATTTTTAGTAAGTCTGGTGGTATAGACATAGAGGATATAGCCATGAATAACCCAGAAGAGATTATTAAAGTGCTTATTGATCCTCTTATAGGACTGAAAAATTTTCACTTAGATAATTTAGCAAAAAAAGCCGACATTAAGGATAATGAAATAAAAAAACAGTTAGCTGAAATTGTAAGGGCACTATATAAGTTATATGTAGATTATGATGCCATGTTAGTAGAAATAAATCCCCTAATGAAATTAAGGGATAATACATTAATCGCTGCTGATGCAAAAGTTGAAATTGATGATAGTGCGGTATTTAGACATGCAGATTTGTTGGATTGGAATATTAGAATGCCTTTAAGTCAATTCGAGAGAATGGCTCAGCAGGTCAATTTCCTTTATATTGATATTAATGATAATGGAAATGTTGGTGTAATTAGTAATGGATCTGGTATGTTAATGTCCTGCATTGATTGGATTGCACGGCAGGGAGGTCAAGTATCCTGTGCCCTAGACTTAGGTGGTGGTGCCACTGCTGAAAGAGTTGCCCAAGGGATAAAAATCATTAATGAAAATCCAAATGTAAAAACGATTCTAATTAGTATCTTTGGCGGAATTACCAGGTGTAATGAAATTGCAGAAGGTATTATAAAAGCGTATGATGAAATATCCCCTGTTCCAATAGTTGCCAGGTTAGATGGAACTAATAAAGAGCAAGGTTTGGAGCTATTATTAGATGCAAATAGAGAAGGAATAAATATAGCCTATAGTTTAAAGGATGCGGCAGATAAAGTATTAAAAGCATCGGAATAGTAATAGCTAGAAAGCAGAGGTGAAAATAATGAGTATACTGATTGATAAATCAACACGGCTGTTAGTACAGGGTATAACAGGTAGGGAAGGACACTTTCATACAGCTAGGATGTTGGAGTATGGAAGTAATGTAGTAGCTGGTGTAACTCCTGGTAAAGGAGGCACACAAATAGAAGGCGTTCCAGTGTTTGACTCCGTTGAAGAAGCAATAAAGGAAACAAAGGCTAAAGCTGCTGTGCTTTTTGTACCACCTAAATTTACATATGGTGCTCTTTTAGAGTCAATGGCAGCAGGGATTAAGCTTGTTGTAACTATTGCCGAGGGTGTCCCTATTAAGGATATGAGGCAGATTTTCCACTTAAACAGAGCTATGGATGATGTTTTTGTAGTTGGGCCTAATTCTTTCGGTGTTATTTCTCCTGGTAAGGCCAAGGCGGGATTTATGGATCATAATATTTATATTGAAGGTCCAGTTGGCTTAATGTCAAGAAGTGCAACCAATTCTTACGAAACAGTTAATGAAATGACTAAACAAGGAATTGGT
This sequence comes from Peptococcaceae bacterium BICA1-8, assembly GCA_000802045.1. Lineage (GTDB taxonomy): Bacteria > Bacillota > Peptococcia > Peptococcales > BICA1-8 > BICA1-8. The sequence goes on along the minus strand of JUEF01000055.1, from coordinate 14,524 downwards.
CAATCGACATGTATCGGTATAGGAGGAGACGTTATTCCAGGTAGCTCTTTCTCTAAGTTTTTACCATTGTTTGAACAAGATGAACAAACAAAAGCGATTGTAATGATTGGTGAAATAGGCGGAGTAGATGAGGAATTTGCCGCTGAATATATAAAGAATAATGTAAGTAAACCTGTTATTGCTTATATTGCCGGTAGAAATGCTCCTAAAGGAAAGAAAATGGGTCATGCCGGTGCTATAATTAGTGCCAGTGGAGCTGGTAGTGCACAGAATAAAATTGCCGCTTTATCTGCAGCAGGTGTGCAAATTGCTGAAAGTCCTGCCCATGTAGTAGAACTTCTTAAAAAGGTTCTTTAATACAATAATCAATTGTTATTCACCCCCTTCTTAGGGCCAACTAAAAATAGTTGGTCCATTTTTTCAAAAGTATTTTAATTAAATCCTTAATTTCTCTAAAGAGTAATGTAAGTTGATTTTCCATTGGTCACGGGACCTTATTATAAAAAAAAATAAGGAGGTAGTATATTTGACTAGATTTTCATCGAAAACTGAGAGTATTCCTTTTTCTCCTATACGTAAGATATTTGGGGAAGCTGCAAAATTAAAGGCTCAAGGCAAAGATATAATTAGCCTTGGAATTGGAGAACCAGACTTTGACACTCCTAAGCATATCTGCGAGGCTATGTTTGAAGCAACTAGAGGGGGAGCAACCCATTACACTCCAAATAAAGGAATCGAAGAATTGCGAAGAGCAATTGTAGATAAGTTAAAAGAAGAAAATAATCTTAAATATGACATGGAAGAAATTATTTGTACTGTCGGTGTTAGTGAAGGAGTATTTTTAGCCCTTAGCGCCCTTTTAGACCCAGGGGATGAGATACTTGTACCTGACCCGTCATGGCTGAATTATTCTCATGTTCCTCGACTATATAATGCAGTTCCTATTCTATATCCTCTTACTTCTGAAGACGATTTTCAAATTAGAGTGGTAGAATTAGAAAAACTGGTAACAGAAAAAACAAAGGTATTAGTTGTTCTAGATCCCAGTAATCCGACAGGGGGGGTCCAAAGAAAAGAGGTTTTGGAACAGGTTGCTCAGTTCGCGATTAAACATGATTTAATTGTTATTTCTGACGAAATCTACGAAAAAATTATATATGATGGCAACAAACATTACAGTATAGCTGCCTTTCCTGGTATGAAAGAAAGGACAATTGTTTTAAATGGTTTTGCAAAGGCATATGCTATGACAGGATGGCGTCTTGGGTATATAGCTGCACCAGCAGAATTAATTGCTCCTATGGCAAAAATACATGCGTATAATGTCTCAAATGCTACATCTATGGTTCAGTGGGGAGGAGTTGCAGCCCTTAAAGGAACTCAAAAACCTGTTAAGGAGATGGTGGAAGAGTTCAAAAAACGTCGGGACTTCATGGTTAAAGCAATTAATAATATAAAAGGGCTATCCTGTCCTAATCCAGGTGGGACCTTCTATTTATTTGTTGATGTCAAAAAAACTGGTATGACCGGTGAGGAGTTTGCAAATTATCTTTTATACGAGGCAGGTGTAGCCGTAGTTCCTGGTACAGCATTTGGTGAAAGAGCAACTCATGAAATCCGTATTTCTTATGCGACATCAATGGAAAATTTAGAAAGAGCTATGATTAAAATAGAAAAAGCTGTAAGTCAATTGGATAATAAAAAGCTAGGGAGTTGAGTTTCAAATGCGGCAGTACTCACTATGCATAATAGGCTTTGGCAATGTGGGAATAGCATTGGCAAAAATTTTAAAAGACAAAAGGGATTTTTTAATAGAAAAGCACAATGTTGAATTCAATATTACCGGAGTTGCCGATTCTCGAGGGGGTGTAGTCAGTAGAGACCCACTTGAAATTGACTTATTATTGGATACTATAAAAAACAAAGGCTCTGTTGGTTATTATCCAGATATGGGTAAGATGAAGCAAACGGCATTAGAAGTAATTCAAGCATGTCAATCTGATATTCTGATAGAGTTAACTCCTACAAATATTAAAGATGGGGAACCAGCTTTAACATATATTAGAAATGGATTATTACAAAAAATGCATGTGGTAACTGCCAATAAAGGACCTGTTGTCTTTGCATACTCTGAAATTCTGGAATTAGCAAGAAAACAAAATAAGTTATTTAAGTTTGGCGGGGCAACAGCCGGAGCTTTGCCAACAGTTAATGTAGGTTATTATGATTTGGCAGGATCTGAAATTACTGCCATTGAGGGAATTGTTAATGGAACCACAAATTATATTTTAACTCGAATGGCTGAAGATAAGCTTTCTTTCGAAGAAGGTCTAGCTGAAGCACAGCGTTTGGGTATTGCAGAAACAGACCCTTCCTTAGATATCGAAGGTTATGATACGGCAAATAAGATGATTATTTTAGCAATTTCATTGATGGGAGCAAAAATTAGACTAGAGGATATAGCTCGCCAAGGGATAACAAAAATTACACCTGCACATATAGCTCAGGCAAAAGAAGAAGGAATAGTGTATAAATTGCTGGGAAGGGTTTATAAAGAAGAAGGTGAAGTTAAGGTTCGGGTTGGACCTGAAGCTATTTCTTTAGATCACCCTTTAAGTAGAATCAATAAAACCCAGAAAGCAGTTACCTTTCATACGGATTTAATGGGTAGTTTAACAATTTCTGGAGGGGATTCGGGAAGGATCCCAGCGGCTGCAGCTGTATTACGAGATTTAGTAAATTTATCTAGGGAAGATAAAGGGGAATTATGCAGGGGTTTTTAAAAAATATAAGAGGTGATAAAAATGCAACTACCTAAAATAGTAAAAGTTCGGCAAATTTTACCTAGGCCAAAATTAGAGGACCCGGTTTCTGAGGCTGTTGAAGAGTTGAAAAAATTAAAATTGGATGACAAGATAAGTAACGGTAAAGTAATAGCAATAACTGGCGGCAGTAGAGGAATAGCAAATATTGATAAGATATATAAAAGAGTTGCTAGTTATATTAAGGAAATAGGCGGGAACCCTGTTATTATTTCAGCTATGGGCAGCCATGGAGGAGGAACCCCTGAAGGGCAAAAAGAAATTTTAGCACATTTGGGTGTTACCGAAGAGGAGATGGGGTGCCCCGTTATTGGATCATCAGACGTTGAACTTCTCGGGAAGACTCCTACCCATAGTATAGATGTTTATTGTGCTAAAGAGGCAGTTGAGGCAGACGGCGTAATAGTTATAAACAGAGTAAAGGCTCATACAGCTTTTCGTGCGCCAAGGGAGTCTGGACTTCTTAAAATGCTGGGTATTGGTTTAGGTCGAGCACCAGGTGCAGATTCTATTCATTCACGGGGTGTTGAAGAAATTGGGGATATTATCCTTGAATTATCTCGGGTAGTAAGAGATCAGATTAATGTTATTGCTGGTTTGGCTATCGTTGAAAACGGTTATGAAGAAACCGCTGTAATCGAAGGATTATTGCCTTCCCAATTTGATGAAGAAGAGGCTAGATTGCTAAAATACGCTAAAGAATTAATGCCTGCTGTACCTTTTGAAGAATTGGACCTATTAATTTTAGATGAGATGGGTAAAAATTATAGTGGAACAGGCATGGATACTAATGTAATCGGAAGGTGGCGTATTCATGGTGTTGAGGAACCCGATAGGCCAAGATATCAAAGAGTAGCGGTCTTAGACCTGACAGAAGCATCCCATGGTAATGCCAATGGTGTAGGATTAGCAGATTTTACTACTAGAAGGCTAGTCGATAAAATTGACTACAAGTCTAGCTATTTAAATTGTCTAACTACTGGCTTTGTGTTAAGAGGAATGATTCCTGTCACCATGAATTCTGATAAAGAGGTAATCGAGAGTGCTTTAAAAACTTTGCATTTTGCTGAACCCGAAAAAGCAAAAATATGTTGGATAAAAAACACCTTATTTCTGGATGAAATGTATTGTTCCGAAGCACTCTTACCCGAAATAAATGCAAATAAAACTTTAGAGGTAATTGAAGATTTACTTGAATTTAGATTTGATAACAAAGATAACCTTATAAAGGAATAAACAGTAAAAGGAACACGTTGTGTCATTTCAACGTGTTCCTTTTTATCCCGTTATAGATATTAGTTATTGAGGGAGAATATCCGAATGATATTCTTGCAGAGATTTTATATTGGCTTCCTGTAGACTTTTTTCTTTATATGCTGCGATACCTTTAGCACTAGCCAAGGCAGCTGCCATGGTGGTTATATACGGCACTTTATGCTTGATTGCTGATTTGCGAATATAAGAGTCATCGTGTTTGCTGTGTTTTCCTGACGGGGTATTGATCACTAGGTTGATTTCCTTATTTGTGATGCCATCGACAATATCCGGGCGGCCTTGAAACACTTTATTTATCTTTTGGGATATGATCCCATTTTCCTTAAGGAAATTATGGGTTCCCTCGGTCGCTTTTATCTGAAAGCCCATTTTAGTAAATTCTTTAGCTGTCTCAAGGGCTGCCGCTTTATCTTGATCAGTTACACTGATCAGAACGGTTCCGGATATGGGCAGGGGAGATTGGGTAGCCTCCTGTGCTTTATAATATGCCAGTCCAAATGAATCTGCAATTCCTAATACTTCGCCGGTGGAACGCATTTCCGGTCCAAGTACCGGGTCCACTTCTGGGAACATATTAAAGGGGAAAACCGCCTCTTTGACTCCGAAATGAGGAATTGTCTTTGATAAAAGCTTGTTGACAGGGGACTCTTTACCGGTTTCAGCCGCCAACATTATTTCTGTGGCAATCTGAGCCATGGAGATATTACAGACTTTTGATACCAGAGGAACGGTCCGTGAAGCTCTCGGATTGGCTTCTAGTACATAAACCTTGTCATCGGCAATGGCGTACTGCATATTCATCAGGCCTACAACGTTCATTTCTTTGGCAATCCTCTTAGTATATTCCACAATAGTATCAATGTGTTTGGCTTGAATACTTATGGGCGGAATCACACAGGCTGAGTCTCCTGAGTGGATGCCTGCTAATTCAATATGCTCCATCACCGTCGGTACAAAAGCGTCATTCCCATCGGCGATTGCGTCTGCTTCTGCTTCGATAGCGTCCTTTAGGAATCTATCAATCAGTATGGGTCTTTCCGGAGTAACTCCAACTGCAGCAGCTAGATACTGGCGGAGCATTTCCTCGTCGTAAACAACTTCCATGCCGCGACCGCCTAAAACGTATGAAGGACGAACCATCAAAGGATAACCAATCCGGTTGGCGATTGCCAGTGCCTCCTCAATGTTCACCGCCATACCTGATTCTGGCATAGGAATTTCTAGCTTCTCCATGATCTCACGGAATCGGTCCCGATCTTCGGCTAGATCGATAGTTTCCGGGGAAGTGCCGAGAATTTTTACTCCCGCTTTGGCTAGTTCAGCGGCAATGTTTAAAGGTGTTTGCCCTCCGAACTGAACTATTACTCCTAGGGGCTTTTCCTTTTCGTATATGCTTAGCACATCTTCTACTGTCAATGGTTCAAAGTATAGCTTATCTGAGGTGTCATAGTCAGTGGAAACCGTCTCAGGGTTACAGTTCACTATAACTGTCTCATAGCCCAAATCTCGTAAGGCAAAGGCCGCATGAACACAGCAATAGTCAAACTCAATTCCCTGACCGATTCTGTTGGGGCCTCCGCCTAGGATCATCACTTTCTCCCGGTCGCTAGAAGTAGTCTTATCAGGAGCGTTGTAGGTGGAGAAATAGTAGGCTGCGTTTTCGACACCGCTTACCGGGACAGCTTCCCAGCCTTCTACTAACCCTATTCTGGTTCTGCGTTGACGAATTTCCTGTTCTGTTAAATTTAAAAGCATTGCTAAATAACGATCGGCAAAACCGTCCTTCTTAGCCTGGCTCAGCAGTTCGTCCGGCAGTCCATCATTTCTAAATTTTAGGAGCTCTTCTTCCAACAAAACCAGTTCTTTCATTTGCTGAATGAACCATGGTTTGATATGGGTTAGACCATAAAGTTCATCAATATTAGCTCCTTTGCGTAATGCCTCATACATGATAAATTGACGTTCACTGGTGGGCTCTACCAGTAACGACAGCAATTCTTCCAAGGAGCGCTGGTTAAAGTCTTTAGCAAAGCCTAAGCCGTAACGATTGATTTCCAGTGAGCGGATTGCCTTTTGAAAGGCTTCTTTATAGTTTTTACCGATGCTCATAACTTCGCCTACGGCCCGCATCTGTGTCCCCAGCTTATCTTGAGAGCCGGGAAACTTTTCAAAAGCCCATCGGGCAAATTTTATCACCACATAATCACCTGAAGGGGTGTATTTATCCAAGGTGCCATCCCGCCAGTAGGGAATTTCATCGAGGGTTAAGCCAGCTGCCAACATTGCCGAAATCAAAGCAATGGGAAAGCCAGTGGCCTTGGAAGCTAAAGCAGATGAGCGGGAGGTTCTGGGATTTATTTCAATAATAACAACTCGTCCTGTTTTGGGATCATGGGCAAACTGAACATTGGTTCCGCCAATTACTTCTATTGCTTCGACAATGGCATAGGCGTATTTCTGCAAGCGTTTCTGAAGTTCGGGACTGATGGTGAGCATGGGAGCTGAACAAAAGGAATCACCTGTGTGAACACCCATGGCATCGATGTTTTCAATGAAACATACAGTTAAAAACTGATTTTTGGAGTCCCGTACCACTTCCAACTCCAGTTCTTCCCAACCAAGCACTGATTCCTCAACTAGGATTTGCCCTACCATACTGGCGGAGATTCCACGGCTGGCTATAGTTCGTAATTCTTCAATATTATAAACCAGACCACCGCCAGTGCCTCCCATGGTGTAAGCTGGGCGGATGACTACAGGGTAACCCAGTTCTTGAGCAATTTTTTCTGCTTCTTCAACATTGTAGGCTGGTTTACTACGGGGCATTTCAATATTTAGCCGGTTCATCGCTTCTTTGAAGGCAATCCGGTCTTCACCCCGTTCTATGGCATCAATTTGTACCCCGATAACCTTGACTGCGTATTTTTCTAAAACCCCAGCCTTGTCTAATTCTGAACACAAGTTTAGTGCGGACTGACCGCCGAGATTAGGCAGTACCGCGTCAGGGCGTTCTTTAGCTATAATGTCAGAGAGAGTTTTTACATTCAAGGGTTCTATGTAGGTTACATCAGCGGTTGTGGGGTCAGTCATAATTGTAGCCGGATTGGAATTGACTAAAACAATCTGGTAGCCTAATTTTCTTAGTGCTTTACAGGCTTGAGTTCCAGAATAGTCAAATTCAGCAGCCTGTCCAATAACAATGGGACCTGAACCAATAATTAGAATCTTGTTGATATCACTTCGTTTTGGCATATTTGTCCTCCTGCTTTTCAATATAAAATAAGTATTTCTCTTTTTGCTAAAGCTTATTAGATAAAAATTATATCAAAAAAGCTACTAAAAAAACAATCATATAATGGAAATTAGTCGTAATAGAAGGAATGGGGCTCAGGTCTGTAGAATTATCAGAAAAGACAATAAAATTCAGAAAAAAAAATGGAAGGAGTCGAGCCAGTGAGGATAGGTACGGGGTTTAGTATTCAAACACAAATAATTATCCTTGCATCCGGTTTAGTCTTCTTGTCTATTTTATTTGGAGGGATTTTTTTAGTAGAAAACTTTTCGGCCCAGTTGGAAAAGGAACTTGGCTCTAAAGCTCTTGCAATAGCCCGCACCTTATCCCAATTAGAAGAGATCCAACAGTCTGTTAGCCAGCCTGATGGATCGAAGTCAATACAGCCCATTGCGGAGAAAACCCGCCTAGCTACCAACGTGGAATATATTGTAGTACTGAATATGTCTAAAACCCGTTTATCACACCCACTGCAGAATTATGTTGGGACCCTTTTTTCGGGAGGCGATGAGGCTCCGGCCTTTGCTGAAAATGAGTATATCTCCAAGGCTGAAGGGATTTTAGGCCCCTCTGTTAGGGCCTTTGTTCCCATTATGGCTGAAGAGGGTACAAAACAGGTTGGTGTTATCGTAGTGGGTATTTTAACTCCCACTATAAGCAAGCTGGTTCATAATATGCGTTTTGAGCTTTATTTTTCACTTTTTGTTGGCTTAGTTGTAGGAGTAATTGGTTCAGTATTTTTCGCCCGTAATATAAAAAGAGTAATGTTTAACATGGAACCTGCCGAAATTGCGAGATTATTAGAAGAGCGGATAGCAGTATTCCAATCTATTGGTGAAGGAATAATAGCCATTGACCGCGATAACAAAATTACCATTATGAATGATGCAGCGAAGAGGATAGCGGGGATTTATGGCGATGTGTATGGTAATGACATTAGTGACGTTATTCCTAATACAAGGCTGCCATTGGTAGCCAAAACCGGAATTACTGAGTACCAGCAAGAAACCGAAATTAACGGGATAGTAATTTTTGCTAACAGAATACCTATCCATGTAAAAGGAACGATAGTTGGGGCAGTGGCTACTTTTCAAGATAAGACAGAAGTACGCGAAATGGCCGAAGAATTAACGGGAGTGAAAAAATTTATTGAAGCCTTGAGAGTACAAAACCACGAGCATCTTAATAAACTGCATACAATTGCTGGTTTAATCCAATTAAAAAAATATGAAAAAGTTTTAGACTACATTTATTCCATTACAGAGGAACAGCAGGAGGTCACTAGACTTATAACCAAATGCATCAAGGATTACGGATTAGCCGGCTTGATACTGGGGAAATTCAGCCATGCCCAAGAGCTAAAGATCTCTTTGGAAATTGACCCCCAGAGTAAGTTGACTAAGCTACCCCATACTTTAGATACGGGTGCTATGGTGGTCATTTTAGGAAACCTACTAGAAAATGCTATGGAAGCGGTTGGCGGTTTGGAGGAAGACCGGCGTCATATATTTTTTTCTATTAAGGAAGAGGAAAAGGGTTTGAACATCGTAGTCGAAGATCAGGGACGGGGTATTGCACCGGATGTCAGAGGCCATGTCTTTACAAACGGCTTCTCCACTAAGGGGCATGGACGGGGCTATGGTCTTTATCTAGTGGAACAGTATGTGAGAATTGCTATGGGTGCAATTGAAATTGATTCAAAGCCTAATATGGGTACCCGAATGAGTTTGTTTTTACCTTGGTAAGGGGGACAATTAATGGACATCCGTACAGTTATTGTGGAAGATGACCCAATGGTTATGGAAGTAAATAGGCAGTTTATATTGGATGTAGGCGGTTTTCAAGTAGTTGGGGTGGCTGAAACAGGTATAAAGGCAATTGAGGTAGTTAATAATCTAAGACCCCATTTGGTTATACTTGATATTTATCTACCAGAAAAGGACGGGCTTGAGACGCTAAAGGAGATTAGGAATTTAAATATTCCAACGGATTTTATTGTGGTAACTGCAGCAAGGGATGCCGATACTATCCAACAGGTCTTTAGATTTGGCGCAGTAGATTTCATTGTGAAACCTTTTAAATTTGAAAGAATTAAAAGTGCACTAGAAAACTATAAAGAGCTGGTCAGAAGACTAAACAAGAAATCCCCTTTAAACCAAGAGGACATTGACCAGATAACGGTTGCTCAAAAAACCAACGCAGCTGCTATTGAATTACCCAAAGGGCTTACCGAGGTAACTATGAAGCAGGTTTTGCTTTTGTTAATGAAAAATGAGAAGAGCTTCTCTGCAGAGGAGGTGGCGGAAGGCATTGGGTTGGCACGGATTACTGCCAGACGCTACTTGGATTATTTGGACAAAACCGGAAAGGTAAAGTTGGAGGCGCAGTACGGTTCTGTAGGACGTCCGGTAAATCGTTACAGAATTGTATAAGAAGTTTGGGGGGATATATGTGGATCAGAAATTTAAATTCTTCTTTGCGGTAATACTACTCTCTTGTTTATTGATTAGTATTGTGGGCTGCGCCAATCGGGCAAAAGATTTGGAACAAATTTCGGAGGATGACCGAATTATCCTTCGTTTTTCCCATGTAGTTGCTGAAGCTTCTCCTAAGGGCAAAGCTGCCAAGCTATTTGCCCAGTTGGTCCAGGAACGAACCAACGGCAAGGTAGAGGTTCAGGTTTACCCAAACTCTACATTATATAAGGATGGTGAAGAGATAAAGGCCCTCTTAGACAATAACGTGCAAATAATTGCTCCAGCTACAGCTAAATTAACGGAAATGTATCCACAATGGCAGGTTTTTGATCTTCCTTTTTTATTTGATAACTATAACCAAGCCCACCAGGTCATGGATGGTGAACTTGGGCAAAGGCTTTTTGAAATAATGGAAAAAGACAATATTATGGGTTTAGCTATGTGGGATAGCGGTTTTAAACAGATTAGTGCAGTGCACTCCATTAAAGAGGTGGAGGATTTTTATGGACTTACTTTCCGTACTATGCCTAGCCCGGTGCTTAAGAGGCAGTTTGAGTTGCTAGGCGCCAATATCAAAGAATTACCCTTTAGTGAGGTTTACAGTGCCCTCCAGACTAAAGTTGTTGATGCATCAGAAAACCCTTTATCCAACTTCTACAGTAAAAAGTTTTATAGGGTACAGCCTTACCTTACAATGAGTAACCATGGTTATATGGCATACACAGTATTAACTAATGCCTCCTTTTGGAACAGTCTGCCTGATGAAATAAGAACAATACTGGAAGAGACCTTAAAAGAGGTAACACTTTGGGAACGGGAAGAAGCCCAAAAACAAAATGCTGAAGTTGAAAAATTATTGGAAGAAACCGGCACTACAATTTATTATCTAACGGATGATCAAAAGGAAGAGTGGAAGAGAGTGTTACGTCCAATATACGAGATGTATATTGATGAGACCAGCAAAGAATTGATAGGTGAGTTGGTGGATAATAATAGTGACTGGTGACTGGTGACTGGTGACTGGTGACTGGTGATTGGGAAAATTCGATGGACTATGGTCTATAGCCTATGGTTTACGGTCGATAGTCTATAGTCTATTGGCGATGGTTTATTTGTGATTTGAGAGGGCAAAAAAAAGGGGAATGGAGAGGGTGATGGATTTATTAACTATCGCCCTCTCCATTTTATTATGCTTCAGCATTGCCTGTAGCAACTTCAGCCACTTCGGTAGTAATTTTATTACTGCTGATTTTCTGAACAGCATATAACAGTACTAATACTCCCAAACCAACAAAATCTAATGCAACGGATTTTGTAATCAAAAATAGGGACGTTATAATCAAAAGCCCTCTTGTGGGCATACCAACTTTGCCCCAAAACCAGCCTTGTACTCCTGAAGCTAAAGCATAAATCCCGATTAAGGATGTGACAGTCCGCATAATAATATCAATAGGTTCCCCTATCATTAAGATGCCTGGTGCGTAGAAAAACATAAAAGGTACTATATAGGCAGCAATTCCCAATCGAAATGAGGTAAAGCTCGTTTTCATCGGATCAGAGCCGCTGATGGCTGATGCTGCATAAGCTGCTAATGCTACGGGAGGTGTAATGGCTGATAGACATGCATAATAGAATATAAAGAAATGTGCCATTAAGGGTTCAATACCAAGTCTAATTAAACCTGGCGCAACTACTGAGGCTGCTACTGCATAGGCAGCAGTAGTGGGCATTCCCATTCCTAGAATAATAGCAATCAGCATGGCAAATCCGAGAGCTAAAAGATGGGAAGCACCGGCAAGCTTGAGTAGTAGGCTGGCAAACTTCATGCCAACGCCAGTTAAAGCTATAACTCCCATAACAACCCCGGCAGAGGCACAAACTGCCATCAGTTGAATAGATCCTCGGGAACCTTTATCAAATCCCGTCAATATTTCTTTGACACCCATCCGGTTGTCTTTAGTCAGCCAGCTAACCAGAATAGTAGCGATTATAGCAACAAAACCAGACATTATTACGGAGAATCCAGAAGCAAGCATGAAAAAAAGTCCTAGCACGGGGATAAACATATAACTGCGCTTCATGATTTCTTTAAAATCTGGTAGCATCGATCGAGGGACTCCTAGCAGGTTGAGTTTACTAGCTTCTTTATCAACCATAAAGTAAGTGGATGCAAAATACAATATTGCAGGAATAACACCTGCAACCATGATCTGTTGGTATCTGATTCCGGTCATTTCTGCCATAATGAAAATCCCCGCACCCATAATTGGAGGCATTATCTGCCCACCTGTAGAGGCTACGGCTTCAGTAGCTGCAGCGAATCTTGAAGAATATCCTAACTTTTTCATTAGTGGTATTGTTAAACTTCCTGTTGCAACAGCGTTTCCTGCTGATGTACCATTCATAGTACCCATTAAGGCACTTGCAAGTACTGCAACCTTGGCTGGACCCCCTCGCAGGTGTCCGCTTATGGAAAAGGCCCATTCTACAAAATATTTCCCTACCCCAGATACCTGTAGAAAAGCACTAAAGATTATAAATATAACAATATATCGGGAAGAAATGGCTATCGGTACACTAAAGATACCATCTAGACCATAAATATAGCTAAAAAAACGCTCCATACTATAGCCGCGGTGCTGTAGAATACCCGGTAAGTAGGGACCCAGAAAAGCATAACCTATAAAGACAAAAGCCAAAATAGGGAGAGACCAGCCACTGACCCTGCGGGTAAGCTCTAATACTAAAATTACCCCTAACAAAGCTACATAAAAGTCCCACTGAGTAGGCAGAACCCCAGCTCTGAAAATTAACGCATCAAAATTAATGTAAATATATAAAAAAGCAACAATGCTACCTATTACGCATAACCAATCAATAAAATGAATTTTATCTTTTGCTTTTACCCAACCGGGAACCAAAATGAATCCCAAGACAGAAAGTAACATTATGTGGGCGCTGCGAAAAAGCCAAGGGTCAATGGGATACCATATTAAAGAAATTATGTGGAACAAGGCAGTAACAACACTAATAACAGCAACTGTTTTGGCTAACCACCCACTTAAATTACGATGATTTAACGTCTCTGCATCATCTGTTGCTTCAAGCTCTAGTTTTTCAGTTACATTTAGTTTTGCCATGAGTGCTGCCTCTTGTTCCAGTTTTGCAGCTTCATTTATTTTTCTAGTCATTATGTCAAACTCCTTCCCTAAAGATAATCAAGTTAAATCCCCGTCCACTCTGTTAGAGTGGACGAGGAACAAGCTTTATTTTTTATATTCCGGTGGGTAAAGATCAGGGTTGACTTTTACCCCAATTTCCTCGAAGTACTTGATTGCCCCTGGGTGCATCCACATAAAGGTATTACCATCTAAGTTTTCGGGGATTGTTTCAGCAGCTGCTGAATGAGCATCAAGCATCATTTTATTATTTTCCATAATGGCTTTTACAATTTCATATACCAAGCTGTCTTCTAAATCTTTATTAGCAATAGCCACATTCCAAATTGCTACTGTTTCTACATCTTTATCCAAGAAGTCATACTTCTCTTTAGGAACAACTGCCTTTGCCCAAAAAGGCCATTCGGCAAGAATTTTGTCCCTATCCTCACCTTCAATACCAAAAAAGACAGTATCTTTTTGAGCGCTATATTCTAATACTCCAGCTACAGGAACACCTGAAGCGAAACTGTTAGCATCTAGCTGCTTGTCAAGATGTTGAGATACTAAATCACTAAGACCGGCATTGACAATTGTTGATTTAATGCCTAAGAGCTCCAAGAACCTTGGATGGAAAGTGCCGGCGGTACCTCCGGATGGACCTGCACCTACTCGCTTACCCTCAAGTTCGTGAATATTGGTTATCCCAGATCCTTTTTCAGCCCACCACTGGGAATAAGTACTGTACATTGGGAAAATGGCACGGACGTTTCTGTGTTGTTTACCCCCTGTCCAGTCTTCTAGACCGTTCCATGCTTCATAAGCTGGGCCCATGGTAACCATGCCTAAGTCTAAGTCCCCTATATCTACAAGCTGCATGTTGTGATTGGGGCCCCCAGTAACTTCAACACCAATAGGAATTCCTACAATTTCTTCAATTACGGTGGAAATTCCACCAGCATATACATAATATGCTCCGCCAATGGAAGCAGCACCTAGGTCAAGGGTTTTTGGCCAGTTTGCTTTTGGATCAGCTGTTTCAACGGGTTCACTTTTTTCTGGAGCGGGCGCTGGGGCTGGCTCTTTTGTTCCTCCACAGCCTGCGGTCACAAGGGAAATAGCTAACACAAGACATAATATTAATAATAAATAATTATTTTTCAGTTTCATTTAATAACCTCCTTAAATTTTAACTAAATTAGTTGTTTTGCAAAAAGAATCACCCTATTTTAAGACATAATCACCTCCTTTACAGTTCGACAAACCTGAGCTTATCTGGTATTTTTAATACAAAGAGTAAATAACCCATAAATAAAGAATATTACAAACATTAGAAAATTTTATATAACATTTTTAATATTCAGAAAACTTTGTCTAATAGTACCATCCCTGTTCCTATTGGGACAATATTTTGTTCATTTTGTTCTTTTTGTTCTTTTTAAAACACACAACGATAAACGAAACATTCCGGTCATCCTGAGCGATAGCGAAGGATCTTAC
>JUEF01000054.1 GCA_000802045.1 Peptococcaceae bacterium BICA1-8 | reverse complement strand
ACCAGTCACCAGTCACTAGTCACTAGTCACTATAGACCATAGACCATAGACCATAGACCATAGACCATCGACCATAGACCATAGACGATAGACTTTTACTAGCCACTAATAACCAGTCACTAGTCACTTATCAGGAGGTGTTTCATTTGTCCCAAGAAGTTGATAATAGCCAACCTAAACTTTGGACAAGGGATTTTATTTTGATTTGTATAGCTACATTTTGTATTTTTGGCGGATTCCAAATTTTAATGCCTATACTACCCAAATATGCCCAGACATTGGGTGCTGATGAGAAGGTAGTAGGTCTTATTAATGGTCTTTTTACTATAACGGCAGTCTCGGTCAGACCTTTCATCGGTAGAGAATTGGATATAAGGGGAAGAAAAGAAATCTACTTAATGGGACTTTTTATTTTCTTCTTAGCTGTAGTAGGATATCTTTGGGCTCCTACCTTGCTTCTTATTTTAGCTTTCCGCTTAGTTCACGGTGTAGGTTGGGCAGGAGTTTCTACTGCAGCAGGGACTATAGTAGCGGATATTGTTCCACCAGCTAGACGAGGCGAAGGAATGGGTTATTATGGGGTAGCTTCAACACTAGCTATGGCTATTGCCCCAGCTCTAGGTTTAACCCTAATCGTAAAGTACGACTTTTCTTTGGTGTTTATTGTCTCTTTAGTTTTAACCGCTGGAGCATTCTTAGCAGGTAGGGCAATTAATTTTTCTCCTGCCCCAAAAGCTACTATTGGGAAGCAAAAAGCTGTTTTATTTGACCCAAGAGCTTTAAAGTCAGCCCTAGTAATGTTTTTTATGACCTTATCATATGGGGGCTTAGTCACATTTTTACCACTTTATGCTGAAAAACAAGGGATAGTAAATATCGGTCCTTTTTTTACTGTCTATGCGTTAGCTTTATTAGTGACTCGGCCTTTTGCTGGGAAATATTATGATCGTAAAGGTCCTGATCATATTGTATTAGTAGGTATGATAGCTATGTTTTTAGGAACCTTTATTTTGGCACAAACCAGCACTATGGCGATTTTCCTGGTTTGTGGTATTCTTTATGGTATCGGCTTTGGCTCTGTGCAACCGACTTTATTAGCCATGGCTCTCCATGGGGTAGAGCCCCACCGCCGAGGGGCAGTTAACGGAACTGTTTTTACCGCCTTTGACTTAGGAATAGGGATTGGTTCTTTAGCATTAGGTATGATTGCTAACGGTTTTGGATATTCAAATATGTATTTAATCGCTTCCATGGGACCATTGACAGGTTTGGCCTTATTCTTCTTCTGGCCAAAAAGAAATGAATTAGTATAAAATAAATTTTAATATTTGTTTAATGTGTTAGAATAGTTTTGATGAGGAAATTTTACATGTTAATTATTCAAGGAGATGAAACTAATGTATAACAATAAGGTGATTGATCATGCTAAAAATCCGCGGAACCAAGGGGAATTAGACTGTGCAGATGCGGTAGGGGAATTCAGTAACCCGGACTGTGGTGATTCTACAGTAATTTATTTAAAGGTTAAAGATAATGTAATAATGGATATTAAGTTTGACACCTTTGGCTGTGCGGCGGCTGTGGCCAGTAGTAGTATCCTTACTGAAATGGTTAAAGGTAAAACTTTAGAGGAGGCTTTACAAATTACGGAAGAGATGGTAGCTCAAGAACTAGGGGGGCTGCCTGAACATAAAATGCACTGCTCGTTAATTGGAGTCGATGCCTTAAAAGATGCTATTAAAAATTACAAAAGCTGAGTTACGCTCAGAATAATTAACTTCATGACCGGCTTATTTAGCCGGTTTTTGCATATAAAGGATTAATCAAGATAATACTAAGTTGGAAAAATTGCAGATTGGTTGTGAGGAGTAATCTATGCTTATAACTCTATTTAGGACAATAATATTATACATATTAGTGGTAGTTGCTCTTAGGATTATGGGCAAGCAGCAGATTAGCCAGCTGCAGCCCTTTGAATTTGTCTTGGCTTTAATGATCGCGGAGTTGGCGACTATTCCTATGGAAGATACCGGGATACCCCTATTAAAAGGGGTCATTCCTATTTGCATTTTGCTCTTTGCTCAGGTAACAATATCCTACTCGTCTCTAAAAAGCCAAAGATTTCGAAAGGTTGTTTCAGGAACCACCGCAATTCTCATAAAAAACGGTATTATCTTGGATGAAGCACTAAGAAAGAATCGGTATAATATAAACGACTTGCTAGAACAATTGCGCATAAAAAACCACCCCAATGTAAATGAGATTGAGTTTGCTTATCTTGAAACTAATGGGGAAATAAGTGTGATTCCCAAGGCAGAAAAAAGGCCTATCGTTATCCAAGATTTAAACTTAACAGTAGAAGAGGTTAAGATGCCTGTAACTTTAATTTTGGATGGGGTGGTACAGTCTGAAAACCTGCGAACTACTAATTATGATGGAAAATGGTTAGACGAAAAACTCAAGATGTTTAATATAGAAAAAACTACAGACGCCTTAATTGCGATTTTAGATACTAATGGTTCGTTTTTTGCTCAATCTAAGGAGAAAAACACAGTCTGAAATTTTCAGGATATTCGGGGTGGTTGGATGAAAATAATTACTGGAACGGTGATAATAACAGTTATTATTTTTATGTTTTCTTTTTATTCAGTTTCAGTTTTGGCTCAAACCACGGAAGAGATGACTGCGATATTAGAAAAAGTAGAAAAAAATGTTCTTGAACAGGATTGGGAGCAGGCTGAGCTCAGTATGGAAGAGTTTTTAAAGAAGTGGAATAAAAAGCATTCTGTTTGGAGTTTACTTATAGAGCACAGCGAAATTGACAGCATTGACATTAGTATCTGTCGTATTAGAGCCTACATGAAATTACAGAACTTAACGGAGGCATATGTAGAAATTGAGGCTTTATTTAAGTATCTAAAGCACATACCCGAAACAGAAAAACTTACCATCCAAAATTTGTTATAAATTTGATTTTGATACTGATTCTATATCTTCTTGGTATTTTAAGATAAAATTTAAAGTGGCTTTTACTTTTTCATCGGTTAAAGACTCCACATTTAAAGCAACCAAGACCTTCGCCCAATCCAGTGTTTCTGCGATGCTGGGTTTTTTCCGAAGTTTTTGTTTACGAAGGTTCTGGACAAAATCAACGATTTGCTGGGACAAAATTTGAGAAATACCGGGTACTTTGGTGTAGACAATTTCCAATTCCCGGTCAAAATCCGGGTAATCGATATAATAATGCACACATCTTCTTTTTAAACCGTCGCTAAAATCCCTTGCTCCGTTACTTGTTAAGATAACCATGGGAATTGAGGTGGCTTCTACCGTTCCGAATTCAGGGATGGTTACTTGAAAATCTGATAAGGCTTCTAGCAAAAAGCTCTCAAATTCTTCATCGCTCTTATCAATTTCATCAATCAATAAGACGGCTGGTTTTTCCGAAAGGAAAGCTTTCAACAAAGGACGAGGCAGGAGAAAATCCCGGGAAAAAATGTCTTTTTGAACCACTTCCCAACTGGCGAAGTCCTTTGCCACGGTTTGCAGGTATAATAACTGTTTTTGATAATTCCATTCATATAGAGCGTGACTTTCATCCAAGCCTTCATAACACTGGAGCCGAATTAGTTCCATATTAAAACTGGCTGCCAGAGCTTTAGCAAGTTCGGTTTTCCCCACTCCGGCCGGACCTTCTAAAAGAATAGGCTTTTTTAATAATGAAGCTAAACTGACAATAATGGCTAAGTCTTCATTACAGAGATATTTTTGGCCATTAAGTTTATTTTTGATTTCTTCAATAGACAGCATGTGTTGACCTCCGCTAGAAATACAATATAAAAATAGTATAGCACAAAGCAAAAGAAACATAGACTGATTAAAATGCAAAATGTTATGATTAATTTATTATATTGAGGGAGACTTTTCTATGGACAAAAGACTTCTCGAATTCGTGAATTCTCTAAGATATGCCGGAGTGAAGGTTTCACCCAGTGAAGTTATTGACTGCCTGGAGGCCTTGGAGGCTTATGGAGTAGGAGAACCCAAACTGTTTCACAGCCTTCTAAGAGCCACTCTTATAAAAAGTGAAATGGATGTCCCGGTTTTTGATTTGGCTTTTAGGTTATTTTTTCGGGGAGAAGTGGAAAAGCCCGAGCATTTGAAAGGTCCGGGCTTTTGTGACGGTTTTGGCTCCAGTGTAGATGGATCCGGGACCGGAAAGGCAGGTATGGGAGCTGCATCGAGGCAGTTATTTGAAGCAGTTCAAAAGAGTCAGTCTGAGGTCCTAATAAATATGGCGAATAAACAATTAGCCCAACTTCATATTGACCAGGAAAGCGTTGATCAAATACTCCACAGGGTAAAAGTAAAAATGGAATGGTTTATGGTAGAGAATGCTTTTCAAAGAGAAGGAAAAGCGGGGCAGGAGAATTTCCAAATATTGAAGTATTTAGAACAATATCTCCGGCACCGGATAGAAAAATTGGTAGTAAATCAGCAAGGCCAGGAGGGGTTAAACGATCTATTATTAAAAGAAAATCTCAAGCAAAAGGAATTTGGCGCTCTTAACGAAATACAGGTAAAAGAAATGGAAAAGCGAGTATTAAGACTGGCAAATAAGCTGGCCTCACGGTATTCGTATCGCTTTAAGCCGGCTAAAACCGGAAGAGTTGATATGAGAAGGGTGCTGCAGAAGGCGGCCCGGATGGGCAGAACTCCGGAAAAACTCCTATTTCAAAACAAGGTAATGAACAAACCCAGGCTGGTGGTTTTATGTGACATTTCTGGGTCAGTTGCTGTGTACAGCGCATTTTTGCTCCAATTGGTATATGCCATGGCAAGAAGCTTTGAGGATATAAAAACCTTTTTGTTTATTGATGAAATCGATGAAGTAACGGCTCGATTAGAAACCAATAATGTACAAGGTGCTGTTTATCAAGCCATTACAGAGGCTAGGTGTTCCCGCCTGGGGATTTCTAATTTTGGACAAGTTTTTGAAATCTTCCGTAGCCGTGTTGGTGAAATCCTAAACCCAAAAACAACCTTAGTTATTCTAGGTGATGCCAAAAACAACTGGTATCCGCCGCGGCAGGAAGAAATAAAGCTGATTTCTAAAAAGGTAAAACGGATTATTTGGTTGAATCCCGAACCAGAACATAAGTGGAATCAAGAGGATAGTATTATCGGTTTGTATGGACGAAACTGTTCTGATGTTTTAGAATGTCGCAATCTTGATCAGTTGGAACGGGCAGTAAAAAAAATCATGTAGTTAAAAATCCTTTTAAGATAAAAAATTTTTAGTTTATAATATTTAGACATAAGTACTAGTTAAAGGTGGTAGATAAAATGTTGAACAACCCATATGTATTACTAATTTTAGCAGCTTTATTCTGGGGAGGGAATTTTGCCCTTGGGAAGGCAGTAAGCGGTAGCATACCTCCAATGACCTTATCCTATATTCGCTGGACCGAGGCCTTTATTTTCTTTCTCCCCTTTGCTTGGAACGAATTAAAGGAACAGAAGGGAAATCTGATTAAAAATTGGAAAATTTTTGTTACCTTGGGCATAACCGGTGTTTTAGGATTCAATATGTGTGTATATTTATCTGTACAATACACTACTGCTATTAATGCTTCACTAATCAATTCTTTTGCTCCGGTTGTTATTATCCTACTTAGTATGTTTTTCCTTAAAGAGAGTATCTCCTTCCGACAGGTGGTGGGCATTTTTATCTCAATAATTGGGGTAGTTTGGATTATTACCCGGGGTGAGTTTCAAAAATTGTTTACCTTGAGTTTTAATAATGGTGACCTCATTATGCTTATTGCTATTATACTTTGGGGGATATATAATATCGTACTTAAGAAAAAAGGCAAGATAGCTCCCCAAAAAACTGTTTTTATGGGATCAATTATTGGGGGACTAATTTTTACTTTACCTCTGGTTATTTATGAAAACTTTGGGACCGGCTTAAACTGGATAATGAATCTCTCTACCGGTCATTATTTGAGTCTTTTGTATTTCGGCATTTTCCCCACAATATTTTCCTTCCGGTTTTTCAATAAAGCTATGCTGGAAGTAGGACCGAGTAGAGCTTCAATATTTGCTAATCTTATTGTTGTATTTGCCGCTATTTTTGGTATTATATTTTTAAATGAAAAGCTACTTTTTTCCCACTTAATCGGGGGTATTTTAATAATATTTGGAGTTATATTAACTACTCAAAATAAACTCAGCCTCAAGGGTAAGAGCAATAAGAATACAAACCATTAAAGAATTTTATATTGTTTTTGGGCATATTTCCAATATAATAAAGCTTGATGAGCAATTAAACGAAGAGAAGACAAAGATTGCCTTCTCTTGTGAAAATTAATACTAATAAATATATAGAGGAGATGATCTGTATGGAACGCTTGAAAATTGTGGTAATTGGTGGGGTTGCTGCCGGGCCCAAGGCTGCTGCACGAGCAAAAAGGTGTGACCCAACTGCACAGGTGACTTTGGTTGAAAAAGGTGAATGGCTGTCTTATGGTGGTTGTGGTTTGCCCTATTTTTTAGGGGCTGCAGTAAAGGAAATAAAGGATTTGATGTCCACATCCTGGGAGGCGGTAAGGACACCGCAGTTTTTTCATGAGGCAAAGGATATTGATGTTTTGTTGGGTTGGGAAGCTGTTAATATTGATAGGGAAAATAAAAAGGTAAAAGTTATAGATGTAAGTACAAAAGAAACTAAAGAATTAGTATATGACAAATTGGTTTTGGCAACTGGTGCGGAAACACTTGTTCCATCTATCCCTGGATTAGATGCGCTAGGCGTGTTTCAGCTAAAAAACCCCGGGCATGCTTTAGCTATGAAAGAGTATTTATTAAATAACGAAGTTGCTAATGCTATCATTATTGGCGGAGGTCTAATCGGGCTAGAGACAGGAGAAGCCTTAGCCAACTGGGGTATGGAAGTTACTATTGTGGAAATGCAGGATCAAATACTGCCGTATTTACTAGATCCGGAATTATCTCTAGCTTTCTCAGCTTATTTAGAGCAAGAAGATCTAAATATTTTAACAAGCACTAAGGTTCAGAAGGTTCTTGCTGATGAAAATGGTCAAGTAAAAGGAGTAGAAACAGAGCAGGGCATTATTGCATGTCAAATGGTTTTGGTTTCAGCAGGGGTACGCCCAAATGTGAAACTGGCCCAGGAGGCAGGATTAACTGTTGATAAGGGTATTATTGTTAATGAGTTTATGGAGACCAGTGATTCTGATATATATGCCTGTGGTGATTGTGTGGTCTGTGAACATTTAGCTTCTGGTAAAAGGGTATATGTTCCGATGGGCTCTACCGCTAATAAGCAGGGAAGGATTGTTGGTACAAATATAACAGGTGGTCGAGAAAGTTTTCCAGGTATTATGGGGACATCTATCGTAAAGATGTTTGACTGGAATGCAGGGCGAACCGGTTTGTCAGAAAGGGAAGCTAAAGAGTTAGGGTATGATGTAGTTACTGCCTTTGTGCCAGGACCGGATAAAGCCCATTTCTTCCCCGGGAAAAAGCTGATTTTGGTAAAATTAATTGCTGATAGAAAAACAGGCAAATTACTAGGTGCACAGCTTATAGGGCCGGGGGATATTGCCCGACGTCTGGATGTAATGGTTACGGCCATAACCTTAGGAGCAACAGCCCATCAGGTAGCTAACCTAGATTTGGCTTATGCTCCGCCCTTTAGCCCAGCTATGGATACCCTCATAAATGCAGCAAACGTAGTTAAAAATATCATGGATGGTAAGGCTAAAAATATGAGCTTTCAAGAATTTAAGGCTAAATTGTCTGATGATAATGTGGTATATATTGATTTAAGGACAGCAGAAGAAAGAAAGGCTAAAAATATCAAGGCCCGTAATCAGTTCCATATTCCATTTGAAGAAATAAGGGCCCGCAGTACGGAAATTCCTAAGGACAAGGAAATTGTGGTATTTTGCATTTTGAGTACCCGTGCCTTTGAAGCCCAAGTAATCCTCAATCACCTAGGCTTTAGTAATGTAAGCTTTGTCGATGCTGGGATTCAGTTCTGGCCACTATAAAAAAACGGGAACTGTCCGTTTTTTAGTCTGCGTGTAGGGAACGGTGTCCCACCGTTCCGCCAACCAATCGTAACCTTGGTTTTCCAGTAGACCAGTAGACCAGTAGACCTGTAGAACTGTAGAACTGTAGCACGTAGAATAAACAAATCGAGCCGGTTAGGGCTCGATTTGTTTATTCTACTTTAATTATGCTGTTAACTCCAGTAATGTTCATTGTCGTTATAAAATTTTGATAACCTTCAGTTGCCCCAGTTGTAAAGACGTTGACCTCAGAATTGGTCTCACTATTATTTAACAAATCGTTTTCTGTCAAATAATCTTTAATTGCTAAAGCTTGAGACAATGCTGGATTAATGAAAACAGTATCAGGATACAACTTCTGTAAATGATCGGTAATAATAGCATAGTGGGTACAGCCGAGAATAATTGTATCAAGGGCATGATTTGCATTGAGCTGTGCCATAGGCGCTGCTATTTCCTCTTTAACCTCTTCTTCTGTATAAACACCACAATCAATCAAGGAGGCTAGTTTAGGGCAGCCTTCAGCAACTATTTCTATATTTTTATTTAGATTTGATAAATTCAGATTATAGTATCCACTTTTTGCGGTAAAGGGAGTAGCGATTAAGCCCACCTTATTATTGCTTAGCTTGGCGATGTAGCTAACAACCGGGTCAATTATGCCGATTATTTTTATAGCATATTGCGGTGCAACTAAACTAAGTACTGTAGATATTGTGTTACAGCCAATACCCACTAATTTTACATTTTTATCCACTAGGAAATCTAGCATTTTTTTAGTAAGAATAACAATTTCTTCACGGCTTTTACTACCATAGGGGACATTTTTATTGTCGCCAAAATAAATCAGATTCTCCTTGGGTAATAAGGCTTGCAGCTCTTTAACTACTGTAAGACCGCCAACTCCCGAGTCAATTATGGCAATGGGTCTTTTTTTCATAACAGAATAACACCTCGATACTGTGAAATTATGTATTTATTTTATCATAAATAATGCAACTATTCTTACTTATCTGCCGTCTATAAATTAGTGCATAAATATATCATTTTTTCCGGTTTATTTGGTAAAATTAGGAGGATTAGCTAAAAGGATGTCGAATTTAAAAAGTGTAATAATTACAAGGGGTGGAGGTAAACATGAATAAAGGTTTAATGCGGAATGTAGTTCTAGTTTTTATCGCAGTATTTGTAATTAATATTTTAGCGCCTGTAACAGCTCTGGGCTTGGATATTCGGTACGGTTATTTCCCGGATGTAGCGGATAATCATTGGGCAAAACAGGTTATCACTAAAATGAATTTACGAAATGTTGCCAGTGGTTATGAGGAAAACGGTCTCCGTTACTTTAAACCGGACCAATCTGTAAGCCAAGGAGAAGCAGTACTTATGGCCTTGCGTACTATGGGTCTCCAGGATAAAGAAGCACAAGTGGATACCGGTAGATTTATATCCTTTTCAGTACCCGAATGGGCTAAAGCTGCTGTTCTAGTGGCAGTTGATGAGGAATTAATAGTAGGGGGCCAATTTACTTGGAGTCAGGAAGCCAGTAGAGGTTGGATTGCTCAGCTTTTAGTAAGGATAATTGACAAGGAAGATGAACTCGACAGTGTATCTGGGGAAATTTTGCCTTATAACGATAGCTATGCTATTCCTTTTCAATACTTAAATTATGTGAAAGTGGCTAATAAATACGGTTTATTAAAGGGTGATGCCAATAATGCTTTCCTGCCCAATGATTCTGTAACTAGGGCTCAAATGGTGGCATTTTTAAGCAGGACGGAGGCCTACATAAATGTTAAGGCATCTAATGTAGTTATTGGGAAAGCTACAGGTATAAACGGTTCAAACGTTACAGTGGAAAGTGATGATGGTACGGAATACACACTTATATGTAATATTAGTACAAATTTATTTGGTACCAGCGGTGATGAAATTTGGGTTACTGATTTACAATTAGGCAGCCGGGTGTATACCATTGTTGACGGAAATACTATTAAATACCTAGATCTTAATCCGCCCCAATTTCAACAAAGCTCTATCAGCAATAAAGGAACTATTTTTCAGGTATATCCTGAGGAGAATACCATAGTTCTAAAAAATAAAGAAGGCAAAATAGAAACTCTTTCTCTTACTGCTAACACAAAAATTGTTAGCGAAAGTGACGGAACTGCCATTGCAATTGATAAGCTGGTAAAAGACCAAGAAGTTTCTGTAAGCTTTGATAGTAATGGACGACCGCTAAAAATTACTGTCCTTTCAGGGGTTACCAGTACTGATGGCCAGGGTGTGGTCTATCATTTAGACAAAGATCTAAAGTTACTTACTTTAAAAAATGCAGGTGGATTAGCTGCTTATTTATATAATGAAGAAACTCAGGTAGGTATCAGTAATAACCGCTTTGCCTCTCTTGATGATATTAAGATCGGTGATAGTATACAGGTAGAAGTAGCTGAGGGTATATTAACCAAAATTACTCTGGTTGCTTCAGAGGTTGACCTGTCTTCTTCTGGTATTGTTAAACAAATTAGTATTGATAGTAGGATACTTACTTATCAAACACCGGACAATCAATTAAAGGCCCATTATGTTGAAAATAATGCGGCTATTGAATTTAGTGGGCAGGTCGGAACTCTTTCGGAGATTATTGTGGGTGATGCCATTGAGGTAAAGATTGAAAATGCAAAGATAACCAGTCTCTCCGTTACAAACCGTAAACTATATGAGCGCAGTAAAGGTAGTGTTGTCAGTACTGACTATACAAACCGCATCTTAACTATTCGGGATAGTGGCAGTCAGCTTAATGCTTATGAAGTCACTTCTTCAGCAGAAATACTTATAAATAATAAGACCGGATATCTACATGAGATCAAAAAGGATATGCAGGTAGAGCTTGAGTTATCCGAGGATAAAATTACATATTTGTCTGCTAGGGATACTCTCTTAGGTACTGTTGTAAGGGTAAGTAATAGCACCAAGGTTATGGAACTGTCCTTGGAAACAGGGGAAACTAAAAGTTATTCAGTACATTCTAGTGTAGATATTGATATGGAGGATATTTCCAGTACTGACTTGGATGATATTAATAAAGGCGATGTGGTAGAAGTTAAGATTGAATCCACTAAGATTACTGAGATAAAAGTACAGCGGACCCTTGCTTATAAAATAGTTGAGACTTTTTCTGGCACTAGCCGTATCAGAGTAGTTAATGATGATAATGATAGTAGATACTTGTATTTTTATAGTGCAGTAGAGCTTGATATTAATGGAAAAACTAATGCAAAAGTCAGTGACTTAAAGGTCAACGATATCATTAAGGCTACCTTCTTAGGCTATGACCTAAAAAAGGTAGAAATGGCACCAGTTATTATTGGTAGTGTAGCTGCGGTTAATTCAGCAGAGAGTTCACTGACTATCAGTACCTATGATGGTCGTAACTTTACGTATAAATTTGAAGGTAGCAGCAAAGTGCTGAAAAACGGACAGTCTTACTATCATCTAGGCATTGTCGCAGTAGGTGATAGAGTTGCTGTGGAGGAAAGTCTAGGTTCCGGCAAGGTCTATACCATAATGAATAAAGTCAGTGGTAAGGTTGGGGCTCTATATAAAGATAAAACTAGAATTTATCTGCAGATTACCCAAACTAATTGGCAGCAGTATGAAATGCTAACAAGTGCATATTTGCATATGGGTGCAGTAGAGCTAACAACAACAGACTTTAAACTTAATGATCAGGTAGATATTTACCTAGCTAACAATAAGGTATATGAAGTAGTTAAAAAATAGGCGGATTACCGCCTATTTTTTTTTTAACTTTAGGAAAATATAAATTAGGAAGGAGTGAAATAGATGTTAAAGGAAGCCCAAAGATGTTTGCAGTGCAAAAAGCCAAGGTGTCAGACGGCCTGTCCGGTAAGTACTGAGATTCCTAGGGTAATAGACTCTTATCTGCAAGGGGACGTTAGCACAGCGGGTAGAATATTATTTGAAAACAACCCTTTATCAGTTATAACATCACTGGTCTGTCCCCATGAAAAACAGTGTCAGGGCAATTGTATCTTAGGGCAAAAGGGACTGGCATTAAATATTGGTGAGATAGAGCATATGGTTTCCCTAAACTTTCTTAAGCAGACTTCCTTTACCATACCTAAGCAAAACAATAGCATGGTAGCTATTGTTGGTTCCGGTCCTGCGGGCTTAACAATTGCTTTTTTGCTGGCTCAAAAGGGTTATCGGGTTACAATTTTTGAGGAAAATGATAAAACTGGAGGGGTACTTCGTTTTGGAATCCCCGAATTTCGCCTTTCTAAACAGATTATTGATTTATTAGCGGAGAAATTGCTAGAGTTGGGGGTTATTATAAGATATAATACTCTAATCGGGCCTGTATTAACTTTAGAGGACCTTTTTAGAGACGGATATTTGGCTGTATTCATTGGTACGGGGGTTTGGAGATCAAATAAGTTGGGGTTAAAAGGAGAGAGTTTAGGTAATGTGCACTTTGCTATTGATTACCTTAAAAACCCTGATGTTTACAGACTGGGCGCAGTTGTAAATGTAGTTGGTGCTGGAAATGTGGCTATAGATGTTGCCAGGACAGCTATTAGAAAGGGTGCAATTAGGGTAAGTGTATTATATCGAGGAAATGAAGAGACTATGACCGCCAATAAGGGGGAAATTGAGATGGCCAAGGCAGAAGGTGTTAGCTTTCTTTTCTTCCTCCAGCCAGTAGAGTTCTTAAAAGATGGGGTACTTTGTCATAAAACTCTAACTAAGGCAGGCAAAATAGTACAGCTTCCAGAAACTGAGTTTATCAAATCTGATAGTGTGATAATATCTGTCGGTCAGGGACCAAGGGCTAATATTGTAGCAACAGCCAAAAATCTGGAAATTTCTGCAAGAGGACTTATTAAGACCGATTCTTTTGGGAAGACTTCTATGGATGGAGTATTTGCTTCAGGCGATGTAGTAACCGGAGCCCGAACTGTCGTTGAAGCTGTTAATATTGCCAGAAGGGTAGCGGGGGAAATGGAAAAATATATGATATCAAGGAGGAAATATGTTAACATTTAAAGAGTTAAATTTAGATTCAAGAATACTTAGGGCAGTTGAGGAAATGGGTTTTGAACAGGCGACCCCCATTCAGGAGCAGGCTATACCTGTAGCACTGGAAGGGAAGGACCTGATTGGACAGGCTCAAACAGGTACAGGGAAAACAGCGGCCTTTGCGATTCCTTTTTTAGAACGCATTACAGATAGTCAGGATATACAGGTTCTGGTATTAACACCAACAAGAGAACTTTGTATTCAAATAGCAGATGAGGTAGGCAAGGTCGGAAAATACATGCAGCTAAAGACACTACCTATTTATGGTGGACAGGAGATTAGCCGGCAGATAAGAGGCTTGAAGAACCGCCCCCAAATAATTATTGCTACACCTGGCCGTTTGATGGATCACATGGATCGCAGAACCATAAAGCTAAATAACCTGAAGGTCATTGTTTTAGATGAAGCTGATGAGATGCTAAACATGGGCTTTTTAGAGGACATCGAAAAAATCCTTGCTTCCTGTAATTCTGACAGACAGACTTTGATGTTCTCAGCTACTATAAAGCCGGAAATTGAAAAAATTGCTAATAAATTTATGCGGCAGCCTGTCCTGGTTAGGGTTAAAACTCAAGAACTAACTGTATCCGCAATTGAACAGCATTTTTATGAGGTTCCAGAGAGGCAAAAGCTTGATGCTTTATGCAGTATTTTGGATATCCAAAGCCCTGAACTGGCTTTAATATTTGGCAGAACTAAAAGGCGGGTAGATGAGTTAGCGGATGCTTTACAGAAAAGAGGTTACCAGGCGGAAGGTATCCACGGAGATTTAAGCCAAAGGCAAAGGGATGCTGTAATGGCTAAATTTAGAGGAGCCCAGATCGATATTTTAGTTGCAACAGATGTTGCCGCTAGAGGCTTGGATATTTCTGGAGTAACCCATGTCTATAACTTTGATATACCCATGGATGTAGATGGTTATGTTCACCGTGTTGGGAGAACCGGCAGAGCAGGTCAGTCCGGCTTAGCTGTTACCTTTGTAGAACCCAGAGAATTTGGACAGCTTAGAAATATAGAGCGTACTATCAATAAAAGGTTATCACGTCAGCAACTCCCCTCATTAGCAGATGTTAGAAAAGAAAAACAAAAGTTAGCTGCTAGTAAGGTAATGGCAGTTATTGAAGATGGTAAATTTGGTGAGTATAAATATGCTGCAGAACAGTTACTAAATGAGTATGATTCCTTAACAGTAGTTTCTGCTGCACTGAAGTTAATAGGCGGTGGGCTGGAAAAAATCGAAGATGATATAAGGTTAACTGAAGAGAGACCAGTCTTTGCCAAGAAGAAAATTTATCCCCAAAATAACCGATCAAAAAGGCCCCCTCAAAAGGCAGGAAAAAACAGTAGACAGGATAGTAGACAGGGGTATTACAAATAAACTAGTGCTCAGTGTTCAGTGCCCAGTTATAAAGGTTAAGGCTAAGGTTGAGGCTAAGAAAAATCTTAACCTTAACCTAGCGAAATGAAATGAGCGAAACCTTAACCTTAGTAATGCTTAGCATTACTATTTCACTAGAGAAAACGGAGGTAGCTATGCTGTATCTGGATAACAGTGCAACAACTGCCGTTCATCCTGAAGTGGTAAAGGTCATGCAGGATGTACTAGAAAAGCATTTTGGTAATCCGTCATCTTTACATAAAAAGGGTATTGAGGCAGAGAAAATACTTCAGATTAGTAAAAATTTTATTGCCCAGACCCTACAGGTAAAGCCCCAAGAAATAGTTTTTACCTCAGGAGGTACAGAAGGTGATAACTTGGCTGTTAAAGGGATTGCCCTGCAATATCAAAATCGGGGACGTCATATTATAACTAGCCAAGTTGAACATCCTGCTGTTAGAGAATCCTGTCGGCAGCTAGAAAACCTAGGTTTTGAGATAACCTACCTTGCTGTTGATAAAATAGGTTGTGTTGATCCGGAATTAGTTAAGTCAAGCCTTAGAAAGGATACTATTCTCGTAAGTATTATGCAGGTAAATAACGAGGTAGGAGCTATCCAGCCTATTCAAGCTATAGGAGAGCTTATTAAGAAACATACCAAGATATTTTTCCACGTTGATGGTGTACAGGGGTATGCAAAAATTCCGGTACAGCTAAAGCTTTGGGGTGTAGACCTATTCACCATTTCCGCCCACAAAATCCATGGTCCCAAGGGAGTGGGAGCCTTATATATTAGAGACGGCATTAAGCTGTTCCCACAAATAACCGGGGGTGGTCAAGAAGGCGGTATCAGGTCTGGTACTGAAAATGTTCCTGGGATTGCAGGCTTTGCCAAAGCATGTCAAATTGCCCGGGAAATATTTGTCACAAAAAGTAAGGAAATGTCTAAGTTAAGAAAAGCATGCATTGTTTTGCTCGAAGAAAGTATTCCTGCCATTGTCGTTAACGGACCCAAAGACGAAGAAGTTTCCCCCTACATAATCAATCTAAGCATACCTGGGTTAAGGGGAGAAGTACTGGTACATGCTTTAGAAAAAGAAAACATCTTTGTTTCCACAGGCTCAGCCTGTTCTTCAAAAAAGGACATTACTAGCCCCGTCCTTGATGCAATGGGACTCGCTCAGGATATAAAGTTAGGGTCCATTAGGGTTAGCTTTTCCTATGAGACGACTTTAGAGGATATAGAAGTTTTTGTTAATAAACTAACTCAAGTAGTGGAGCAATTATTAAGAAAAAACTAGTGTTGATAGATGTCGGATGAATGATAGTTTTTTGGGATGCATCTATTCAAAGTTATACTGCATGATGCATCCCAATATCTCAACCCATTAGCTGATGCCTATTCGAAGACACTGTGGCACGTCAAGGAAGCTAGACATTCATGATGACACGCTTTACTAGCCACTTGCCACTAGTAACTAAATTATTGAAGGTGGTGAACTCTATATGTATGATCATATCTTAATAAGATATGGTGAACTTGCCCTAAAAGGCCGTAATCAAATGGACTTTATCAGGCAGTTAGTTAAAAATATTCGGGGAATGGTAGAAAGGCACCAGGGTGGAAAAATTAAATTAGAAATAGAGCAAGGGCGCCTTTTTTTAGAATTAGAGGGTGAAAACCCGGAGAAATATTATGAATCCTTGAGTAAAGTTTTTGGAATATTTTCCTTTAGCCCGGTTCGTAAGGGGAAACTTGATATGGAGGAAATAAAAATAATTTCCCTGGAGGAATTCCAGTCTATTACAAAAAAACCTGACTCCTTTCGGGTAACAGTAAAAAGATCCAATAAACGGTTCCCTGTTAAATCACCTGACGCTCAAATTGATATTGGCGGATATATTTATGAAAACAGCAAGAATTTACGGGTAGATTTACATAATCCAGATGTTGAGGTCTTTGTTGAAATTCGCGATGATGCTGCTTATATCTATACCCAAAAATTACCTGGCTTAGGGGGATTGCCTTTAGGTACCGGAGGTAAGGCTATGCTTTTATTATCCGGTGGTATTGACAGCCCAGTAGCTGGTTGGTTAACAATGAAGAGGGGTGTAGTAATTGAAGCCATCCATTTCTACAGTTTTCCATATACTAGTGAACGGGCCAAAGAAAAAGTAATAGAATTAGCTCGAGTTTTAGCTGAGTTTTCTGGTAAGGTAGTTGTCCATATGGTACCCTTTACAAAAATCCAAGAGGCAATAAGCGCCAATTGCTATGAAAGTTTATGGATTACTATTATGCGGCGTTTTATGTTCAGAATTGCAGAAAGAATTACCCATCAGAGAAAAGCCCTAGCTCTTGTAACAGGGGAGAGCCTAGGTCAGGTGGCTAGTCAGACCCTTGACAGCATATATGCTATCAATAACGTTATCGACACACCTGTAATCAGGCCATTAATAACTTCTGATAAAGAGGAAATAATGGGGTTGGCTAGAAAAATAGATACATATGAAATTTCGATTCGCCCTTATGAGGATTGTTGTACTGTATTTTTACCTAAAGAGCCTAAGACTAAGCCTAAAATGGCAATTTGTGAAAAGGAAGAAACCAGGCTAGATAAAGAGGGTCTTATTGAGGATGCTCTGGTTAACACTGAACGGATTATGATAAAAGCCCAAGAACACCAACTAAGCTTTGGAATTAAATGACCCTATTTAAATAATCGCCGTAAGGCGATTTTTAAATAGGGGCCAGATTAATGAATCCAATAGGATATAATAAACTAGCCACTAGCCACTAGCCACTAGCCACTGACATATTTGACTAATTAGTATGGACGGTTATAATTTCAAATAAGTGGCTTTTGTTTAATAATCTGTCAGGAGGAAGAGTTATGCCGGAAATACCTGAAATGGAAGTGTATAAAAATCAGCTTTCTGAGACGGTTATCCATAAAAAGGTAACGGAAATTACGATTAATAGGGAGAGAGCCCTTAATATTGAGCCGGAAGTATTTTTGGAGCTGGTAAATGATCAGCTTATTGTTTATGTGAGTAGGCGGGGCAAGCACTTAATTGTGACCTTGGGTAATGGCTATTATTTAATTGGGCACTTGATGTTAGGCGGGAGAATTTATTTAGCTGAACCTAGTGAAAAGCTAAAAACCCAAGGTTCTGTTATTTTGGAGTTTTTAGATGGTAGAAAACTATATTTCATTAATTTGCGTTTAGGCTGGCTTCATGTCTTGAATGAAGAAGAAATGGACAGGAGATTTGCCAAACTAGGACCAGAACCATTAAGTGAATTCTTTACTTTAGAATGGCTGAGTGAAAATCTGTCGCAAAGAAGAGGTACAATTAAGCCCCTATTAACAGATCAAGGGTTTATAGCTGGAATAGGCAATTGCTATTCTGATGAGATTCTTTTTGGAGCAGGGCTAAAGCCTGATAGAAAAGCCAATGAAATTAATCCCAAGGAGATTAAGCAGCTTTTTTCTGCTATACCTAAAGTATTAAGAGAGGCTATTGCCAATGGCGGATATATGGAAAAACCTTTTCGCTTGCACGATCAATTAACAGGTGGTCATAATGAACACTTAAAAGTTTATGATCGAGAAGGCCAACCCTGTTTCCGCTGCAAAGGCAAAATTGTGCTTACAACTCTCTCCGGCAAAAAGAGCTTTTTCTGTCCCAGCTGCCAACAGTAAAGACGTCTTTTCGTGGGCACGTGAGCGCGTGGGCGAGAAATGAAAAGTTACGATTTTAGTTAAATTCTCGGGCTTCCTGTGCAGTGCTCGGAAAAAGCATTTTGATAGATGGCATCCGGATGAATGTCAAAATTTTTTTTATGCATCCCTTAAGCTAGACCTTTGAGCAGATGCGTCAGGTAATGTTTACATTTATGGGATGTGCATCCCAATATCTCAACCTATTAGCTAACGGAGGTAATAATGAAACCAATCGAGAGAGTAAAAGATTTTTTAAAAAAGCAGGAGATTAAGCTAGAAGTTATCGAATTCCCGGAAGGTGCCACAGAGACTTGTGAACTGGCTGCTCAGGCTTTAGGTGTTCTGCCTGCTCAAATCGCAAAGACCTTAGTTTTCGTCGGAAAGAAATCAAATGTTTTAGTAGTAACCTGTGGCGACGAAAGGGTCGATCAAAAAAAGCTAAAGGAATATATCGGGGATAAATTTCGGTTTGCTCGGGGTGAAGAGGTCGAAGAATTAACTGGTTTTCCTCCGGGTGGAGTGTGTCCCTTTGCTTTAAAAAGCGAGCTGCCAATCATTATTGATAAATCTATAGAGCGATATCCAGTAGTTTATACAGCTGCAGGCAATGCGGGTTCAGCAGTTCCAGTGACCTTGGAACAGCTGTTGGAGGTAACCCACGGTAAACTCCTCTCAGTGTGCGGGGAGTGGGTTGAAAAGCGCGCCTAGCTGCGTTCCCGGGAAGGGCCAAAATCCTCAACGTATTACTATACGCCTCCGGTTTTGTCCCCTCCCGGCGCCTTGCTATGCATCACTTTTGAACCCACTCCTAATTTATGTAAGTAATAATAAATTAACCGACAGGTTTTGATTATTGGTCTTTTCAGTGTAATACCCATACTACTTAAGCGTTGACCTCAAAAATATTTGAAATATTATTAATATGTTTGCCGTGTTTATCCGTGTGCCCTGGAGGGGCCCGTGGTTAAATAATT
>JUEF01000053.1 GCA_000802045.1 Peptococcaceae bacterium BICA1-8 | reverse complement strand
ACGATAACTGGTATTTTATCTGATAATAAGATTGCTAAAGCCATTAAACTGCCAGCCAAAGGTATAGGCACACCTATAAAGTGTGTGGTAATATTTAATACATTAAATCTAGCTAATCTTACTGCCCCACATAATGCAAAATTAACAGCAATAATAAGACCTATATGACCCATATCTTGAAGGATGCTGCTGTATACTAAAAGGGCTGGAGCTACACCAAAAGAAACTAGGTCACATAAAGAATCTAGTTCTTTTCCAAAGTTTGAGGCTACATCTAATTTCCTAGCAATTTTACCATCCATTCCATCTAAGACCATGGCTAAAAGAATTGCGATGGCTGCTAATTGATATCTTGAATCCATTGTATAAATAAGAGAAACTACACCTAATAATAAATTAGCTAAAGTAACTATATTAGGGATAATAACTTTTTTACTCATCTGTTTCCTCCCTGCTCTTAATTGCAGAAGTTATAATACTTTAGATAATATATTTTATCATCTTTTATATTAATTTTAAAGATATTTCATAGCGAACTAGTATTTTTATTTCTCATCCACTCCGAAAGCCTGCTAGCTATTATATTTAAATCCTCAATAATAATAGGTTGCTGGGGAAGAGACTTAATAAAATTCATTCCATATTTTTTTGTTAATACTCTCTTGTCTAAGATAATAAGTGTTCCCCAATCCTTACTACTTCTAATTAGTCTTCCATATCCCTGCCGAAATCTTAAAATAGCAGATGGTAAACTATACTTATAGAAGCTATTTTGATTATTCTTTTCAAATAATTCTAATTTAGCTGCAACTACTGGCCTGCTAGGAGGGGCGAAGGGAAGTTTAACAATAAAAACAGCTGTTAATCCTAAGCCTTGGATATCTATACCTTCCCAGAAACTATTAGTGCCTAAAATGACGGTTTTATTGGGATGTTTTTTTAATGCCTCGATTAGGGTCTTTCTACTTCCACCACTGCCATGGGCTAAAATTTCTTTATTTAATAGGCCCTCTTCTTTTTTTAAGTAATTATATACACTATTTAGCATGTGATATGAGGTAAATAATATTAAAATACCGCCATTAACTGCAGGGATCAATGTTAGTAAGCTATCAGCAACATAATTTATATAGTCACTATCTGTTATATTTGAAGGTTCTGGAAGATCAGTAGGTATACATATCATTGATTGTGCCTGGTAGTTAAATGGGGAATCAAAAATCTCAGTTAGCGTTCTTGATTTTTCTATGCCATACATATTTATTATATGATCAAAATTATTATTAACAGCAAGTGTTGCTGATGTTAAGATTGCAGACTTTTTAAGCTTAAATAGTTTTTCTCCTAGGATATTAGCAATATTAAAGGGTGTAATAATTAATATTAAATTATCCTTATTTATTTGCAGCCAATAAACTTGTTCCTCTTCTTTTCCCAATATGAATTTTTGAATTACATCTTTATTCTCACTTAAAAGTGTTATTTGGAAGCGAAGTTCTTTAATTGTTTCCTCAGAATCATCAAAAGTTTCCATTTGGCATGCAAGGGTATTAACTTTGTGAATTAAGGATGTTAAATAGTTAGCAATACTTTCAAGGAATATATTCAAATTGCTCCACCATTCGGTATATCTTTCATTTTCAGTAACTCTTAATTCACCTAGTAAAGATTGCTCTTGGCTTTGCACTAACCTAATACAATCATCAAGCATTGAATTAAGTTTTGATGCTTCATGTTTAATTGCAGATATTAAGGAGTCCTGATTAGCTGCAACTTTTTCAGATATATGTTCATTTGAAGAGTTTAATACCTGATATAGTGAACTGCTATTTTTTCCTTTAGCAAGTTGGCTTAGTATTTTTTTCAAATATCTAAAATTTATTTCGTTCGAGAATTGCTTTAAAGCTTCATCTTCTAGGTTATGCGCCTCATCTATAATAAGATAATCATATTGGGGTAAGATCTTATTATCTCTTATTATATCCTTTAAAAGTAATGAGTGATTGGTAATTATTAGATTACTCTTCTCGGCTTCTCTTCTATTCTTTAGATAATAGCACTTGTTAGAATAACTACACTTTCCTCCAACACACGTTTCTATTTGGCTTGAAATTTGTAGCCAGAGTTCTTTTTCGTAATTATTTAGATTAATCTCTTCTTTATCACCAGTTTCAGTATTATCTAACCAGCTATATATTTGGGCCAGAAAAATTTTTTCCTGCCAATTCAGGAGATTATTATCTTTTACAAGAATATAAAATCTTCTTAAACAAAGATAATTATTCCTGCCTTTAACAATTGAGACACTAAATTTACAGCCCAGACAATTCTCTATAGAAGGGATATCACCTTTGAAAAGCTGTTCCTGGAGTGCAATTGTATTTGTAGAGATAATTACCCTGCATTTCTTATCGTTGGACCAAAGTAAAGCAGGTATCAGATAGGCTAGGCTTTTACCAGTCCCAGTAGCAGCTTCAATTATAGCATGATAATTTTGATTGAGAGCAGTTCTGATAGTTTTAAACATACTATGCTGCTGAGGCCGGAATTCATAATTATTGAATTTCGAGCTTAAAATACCATCGTGGGTAAAAAACTTTTCTGCATCATCAAAGGAATAATTAATTTTTGATTCTTCTTGAACCTCATCCTCCCAGTACTTCTTATTATCTGTCCAAAAGCCAGAAATATTATTTTTATTAACATTTTTTAGAATTAACCTTAAACCATTTGTTTCATCAGCTAGCAGCTTTATTATATTATTTAAAACAAAAGGGGATAATTTAGAGAGTTCTTTAGTTAATATACCTAGTACTGCTGCTGTCATTTCTGCATCATTAATAGCCTTATGCAATATTAGTTTTTTTATATTTAGGACATTGACCAAGTATGATAGTTGATAACTAGGTAAAAGCGGCAGAGTAATTTTGGCTAAATCCCAGGTATCTATCCACAAATTAGGAATATTAAATCCCAGAGCCCTATTTAAAAAGCCTTTATCGAAATTAACATTATGGGCTACTAAAACATAACCATCAATGAAATTTAAAATTTCTTGTTCTATTTCAGACCATGAGGGTTTACTGCTGACCATTTCATTACTGATACCAGTTAACAGAGTGATTTCTTCGGGAATTTTATTTACAGGCTTAATTAACTTTTGAAATCTGTCTTTAATATCATTGTTTACGACTTTTACCATTCCAATTTCAATAATTTCTGCCTGTGGGTTTAATCCAGTTGTTTCAAAGTCAATTGCCACAAAAGTTAAATCCTGCAAAATCTAATCTCCACCTTAATCTTGAGTTATAGTTGCCAATTAGTCAAATACGCTTCCTGTTCAGGTGTTAATTTATCAATATCAATACCTAAGGATGCTAACCTTAATATTGCTACTTTTTCATCGATATCTTTTGTAACCTTATACACTTTATTTTCTAGTGAATAGTTTTGAGTTAAATACTCAAGTGATAACGCCTGTAAGGCAAAAGTCATATCCATTATTTCTGCCGGGTGACCATCACCTGCGGCTAGGTTTACTAAACGCCCTTCCGCTAACAAAAAAACTTTTCGGCCATCACTGAAAGTATACTCTTGAATATTTGGCTTTACTTTCCTAGTATTTAAAGAATATTTTTCAAGATCAACCTTCGATATTTCTATATCAAAATGACCGGCATTTGCCAATATTGCATTATTCTTTATTACTTCGAAATGCTCTTGTCTTATTACATCTTTATTCCCTGTTACTGTAATAAAGAAATCTCCCTGAGGTGCAGCTTCTGTCATAGGCATTACCCTAAAACCATCCATTAGAGCTTCTATTGCTTTAATAGGATCGATTTCACAAATAATAACATTTGCTCCTAAACCTTTTGCCCTCAAAGCTACCCCTTTACCGCACCAGCCATAGCCTATAACTACAACGGTTTTCCCAGAAACAACAAGATTTGTAGTTCTCATTATACCATCCCATACAGACTGACCTGTTCCATACCGGTTATCAAAAAGGTATTTGGATAAAGCATCATTTACAGCAATCATTGGAATTTTGAGAATACCATCTCTTTCTAAGGAGCGTAATCTTAAAATTCCAGTTGTAGTTTCTTCACACCCACCAATAACATTTGTTAGCAATTCAGGATATTTACTATGTAATAAAGTTACCAAATCTCCGCCATCATCAATAATTAAATTAGGCTCAAATTTTACAGCATTGTTAAGATGTTCATGATACTCTTCACTAGTTGCTCCGTGCCAAGCAAAAGCGGTTATGCCACTATCAACCAAAGCTGCAACCACATCATCCTGTGTTGATAAAGGATTGCTGGCAACAACAGCTACTTCTGCTCCTCCAGCTTGAATTACTTGTGCCAGATAACCAGTCTTTGCTTCTAAATGCAAACAAATTACAACTCGTTTTCCTTGAAAGGGTTTGCTTTTAGAAAAATCTTTATTAATTAAATTCAAAACAGGCATATGGCTTTTAACCCAACTAATCTTTTCTTGTCCTTTGGATGCAAGATTTATATCTTTTATTTGACTTTTCAT
This sequence comes from Peptococcaceae bacterium BICA1-8, assembly GCA_000802045.1. Classification (GTDB taxonomy): domain Bacteria; phylum Bacillota; class Peptococcia; order Peptococcales; family BICA1-8; genus BICA1-8. The sequence continues at coordinate 2,089 of JUEF01000053.1, read as the reverse complement.
TTTTAACCTCCTAAAATTTTAGAAAATAGGGAACAGACCTAAAAAAGATAAATAAATATTTCCTTTGACATTAAACGGGAAGTTTAGTAAACTGTATAAGTGTCTATAAGCGCCCGTAGCTCAGTGGATAGAGCACTGGCCTCCGGAGCCAGGAGCGGAGGTTCGATTCCTCTCGGGCGTACCAGTAATGTAAAACCTATCTGTTTCTAAACAGGTAGGTTTTTTATTATCCAATTTATTTCATTCCAAAAAAGTCATTCTGTCTTAGTGCCTCATAGAGGACTATTGCTACAGAATTAGACAAATTTAAGGAACGTGCATTTTCATTACTAAGCATAGGTACCTTTATACATCTACTAATTTCTCTAGCTAATAGCTCATCAGGTAACCCCTTTGTTTCCTTGCCAAATAGAAAGAAACAATCTGGCTTATACTGGTTTTGGGTATAAAGATGTTTACCTTTTGTAGTAGAAAGATAGTATTCGATATTTATATTTTGCATAAAAAAATCATCAAGATTTTCATAAACCTTGATATTTAACAGCTTCCAATAATCTAATCCTGCTCTTTTAAGATATTTGTCTTCAATCGAAAAACCCAATGGTTTAATTAAATGTAAATTACAGTTTGCAACTGCACAAGTACGAGCAATATTGCCCGTATTAGCAGGAATTTCAGGTTCAACCAGGACAATATTAAACAATTCTATCTCTCCTCTTTACTCCAATACTATAACACATTTAGCTCCGTACTTTCTATTCTTGTTTTTCATCAGGCATCATTTCAACTTTTTCAATTTCCCCAGGAATTGTAACTTCATATTCTTTTCCATCAGTAGTTTTGACTTTTAATTTAGTTTTTTTTTGTTGTTTTTCATTTTTGTTTTCTTGTTTCGGTATTGTTATTTGACCGCTTTTAATCAGCTTTTCTAACTCAGGAAACCTCTCGTTTAGTAAATATAAATTATCGATATTTATTATTCTGACTGGAGTATATTTCGCTGGAACAAGAGCAGTGCCGTTATTGATTTGCATATCATATTTCCAACTATCGGTCTTTAGCAAACTATCCGTTGTTTCAAGAATTACTTGTGCAAGCAAATTAGGCATAGTATCAACAGCTATTAGATTTCCTTCCAAAATATCCGGGAGAGATTCTTTATTAATATCCATAGTTACAAAAGCTACTTTTTTTTCTAGTTTTGTTTCTTTTAGAAATTTCATTATTCCAGAAGTATATTGTTCATAGTGTGCGATGATAGCATTTGGTGAATTTTTACTATATTCATTTTTTGAAATCTCATATGCCTTACTTGTACTTTTATCAGGAACTTCTTTTACACCTAAATCTTTTACTAAGGAACTATTTTTCAGCTGCTTTAAATTTCCTGATAATATTTTACCAGAAATACTATTTGGCTCACCAATTATTATTAAAGGCTTTAATTCTATCTCTGGGCTTAAAATGTATTGAGCTTGTAATTCTCCAACTTTTACATAATCAGGTGCTATAAATGCATCCACAGAAACATTCTCAGGAAGTAGATCAATTATGACTATTTTAATATTTTGTTCTTCTAGCATACTAATAAAATCTTTAGCAACATCGGAGTTAATTGGCTGCATTATCACAGCTTCAACCTTTTCTTTAATCATTTTTTCTATTTGTGTTTTCTGTTGTTCCGAATTATTTTTAGAGTCACCCTCTATTAGCTTTATGTTCAGGCTTTTAGCACTCTCTTTCATCTTGGCAATTAGATATTGATTCCTTGCTGAATTAGTTTCCGCTAAGACTAATCCTACTTTAATCTTAGGTTTAAACTCAGGTTTTGCTTGAGGGCTGCCAAAACAACCAGTAAAGATTAAAATTGTCATAATAGATATCCAAAATACTATCCGAGAATGTTTCCATTTAAACATTTTTATTACACCTCCTCTTTTATTATCTGCAAATTAACGAGTTTTTTAGACAAGATTACATTTTGCAAAAAATGGTAAGAATAAACCTATAATATTTAAGGAGGTGATTTTTTTGGCAGGTTATGTCTGTGCCGTTTGCCAGAAGAAGACTAGACTACCAGACTTCTGTT
>JUEF01000052.1 GCA_000802045.1 Peptococcaceae bacterium BICA1-8 | reverse complement strand
ATTATAAGTGTTGATAACTTGTTCTGTCAAGATATTTTACCAGATAAATTTATATACTTTGCATACGTAAATTGCATCATTTAATCTAAGATTTTTTCCTATTCCGCCTTTTAAAAAAGAAATAGGAAATCCCTACCACCATTAAACCAACTAAAAAATACTCCAGATTATATATATATTCGGCAATTTCTTTAGCTCCGGCACTTGCGAGGGTTACAGCCACTCCAGCTAAAAGCATGCCCACTGTAAGAGCAAAAAAAGCATACCTAAATCTTATTCCAAAAATGAAGGCTAATATGGCGCCTGAGTATATACCAGTTCCAGGAAAAGGGACTGCTACAAAGAGTAGAAGCCCAAGAAACCCATATTTCTCCACTTTTTTCCCTTTACTTCTGGTATTTTCTAAAAGCCCAAGAAAAATGCCATTAATTATGGGGATTTTAGTTACTAATCTACTTACAGGTTCTAGAAGTAGTATAAGTGGAATAATTGGTAAAAAGTTACCCACACAGGCTAAAACAAAACTTTTCATGGGACTTATTCCTAAGGCTACTGCCAGAGGAATGGATAACCTTAATTCTGTAAAAGGTACGGCTGATAAGAGAATTATCTGCATTTCTTGAAAATTCAACAAGAACATTTTACCTCCCATTAGCTTAAAAACTTTTTACCATTACAACTCTTCGGGTGTTTAATATAAGCTTTTTACTCTATCCCCTATTGCTGTTGCAAAAGTCCCTCAATTTTCTGAGTGCTTAAAAAATCAGTGATATTTTGAGCTAAGAAAGTGATTTTGTCGTAATTTAATAATTTGGACTTGTCTTCTCTAGTATGATTTCCTTTTAACCAGTCAGCAGACAAAATAGTTACGGAAGGTATCCCTAGTCTGCCCAAAGCCTTGTGGTCACTGGTATTAACAGCGCTAGTTTGACGAATAAGCTCTATATCCCGCCATAAGCTCCACTGGGAAAATAGATTATCAGTAATAGCTTGAGGTCCATCGCTCCATTGAATAAAATCATTTTGTGCCCCTGAGCCGATACTATCTATATTAATAGCTAATCTCACTTTTGTAACATCTATAGTTGGATTATCAGCAAAAAAGTTAGACCCTATTAGGCCCATTTCCTCAGCACCAAAAAAGGCTACAATAACAGAATATGGTAATTCTCTGTTATGCTTTAAGGCTCTAGCGATTTCCAATACGGCACTAACCCCAGACCCATTATCATTAGCACCTGGGAATAATTGCTTTTCCCAAAGCCCAAGATGATCAAAATGAGCGGAAAGAAGAATGTACTCCTGGGGTCTAGAGCTGCTCTCAATTAAACCTAGTATATTATCAGAGAGCAATGGTGAATAAGAATCCTTCAGATAAAAGACTAGTCTTTGACCTTCCCATCTTAACCCTGTTTTCGGCAGTGAAAAGGTTTGAAAAAAAGTATCTCTAGTTCCTAAGGGTTTTAGACCCATATTCTTTAGCTCTTTAGCTAAAAATAAAGCTGCTTCGGCTTCGCCAGAGGTGCCTGCCCGCCGCCCTTGAAAATCCTCACCAGTCAATTTTTGAATATGGTCTTTTATCCTACTTTTCTCAACCAGCACCTTGTCCTCTTTTTTGTCTGTTATCCGAGGCTCCGCTTCCTTATTATTAATATGACACCCAAAAAACAAACCTAAGGAAATTGCACAAATAAGTAGAATTATTGCCATTGAGACAGCAAAAATTTTTTTCTTTTCCAACTTTAACCTCCTAGGCAAATACAGCTTACTTGTTCTTTAATTCTAATTCTCTTTTCTTAAGTAATTCTCTAATACTCATCGCTGCTTCAAAAGCAAAAATATCAGCCTTTTCTATAATGCGGTCTGTCACCCTTTGTCCGTAATAATCCTGCAGCTCATTAAAATTTAGGTTGCTGTTAATTATCCAGGCCTTATTAAAATTATTCCTATCCTCAATTAATATCCTTAACTGGTTTTGGGCAAAGGGCGTGATATTTTCCGCACCTAAGTCATCAATAATTAATAAATCTACTTTTTTCAGATACTCAAGCTGAGAGCTTTTTTTTTCTGGGTTCTCCTCCCGATTAAACTTATACTCCCTGATAATATCTAAAAGATCGTCTATACGCTTGTAGATAACTGTGCCGCCTTGTTTTAAAACCTCATTGGCTATTGCTAGAGATAAATGAGTTTTTCCCCTGCCTACAGCTCCAGTGAAAAAAAGATTATTTTGCTTTTCCTGGTTAACTACCTTTTTGGCAAACTCTCCACAGCGCCGTACTTTTTCTTGCATAGCTTTTGCATCCCGGTATAAAGCAATCTCAAAATTGGCAAAATTTTTCGTCTCCATATTTCCACAAATACCGCTTTTACGAAAAATATTGTCCAGCTTTTCTTTCTTATAACACTCACAAGGGACACCCGGTGTAATAAAACCCCGATCTTCACACCTTGGGCAATTCCATTCTGGTTCATAAATATTTATAGGAATACTATTAGCTTTTAAAATGAGCTCTTTTTCTCTAAGTAGTAATTTAACCTCTTTATCAATTTTAGCTGCCTTAAAGGAATTTTTCCTGAGAATCCCTGCGCTAATTAGTTCATAGCTCAATCGGCTGACATCATCAGCTATCTCTTTCAACCGTGGAAACTTATTATGCAGCTCTTGGATCTTTTCCTCACATTCGCCAATTTTCCTTTGAATTAAAATCTCCCTATGTATCATGCAACAAACCTTCCTCCTATTCAACCAAATAACTTAAATCTCTTTTATTTTTCTCTATTCCCTGTATTCCCTGAATCTTTGTTTTTTTAGTATTTTTCCTGGTTTCCAAATGTACCTTCAGAGCTTCCGGAGTTTTAATATCTCCCTGCTGCCAGTTTTCTAGTACTTTATCAATATAGCTAAACGATGGGTCAGTAGCATGGATAGTTTGCTCTACTGCCAAGAAAACCATCTCATGGGAAAATTTCCATTGGTTGACCCACTTTTGGTAGCACTCTTTCTCAATCTCTGTCGGATAGCTTTTGTGTCCTAACCTTTTTTTAACTTCCACGACCTTATATAAGGTGTAATTTAAATTATCAAGAAATTTTGTTAAGCTCTCTTTATTTTCAACTTTGGCACCAAAGGCCATCTGAGTAAAAAAGCTAAAGGCATAATGCCTTCTAAAACTGCTTTGGTAGTAAACAAAGATTTCATATAGTAATTCATAAGACCAATTGTATTGCCTACCAGCCTTTTCCAGTTCAACCTTTTCTTTAACTGACAAGAACCTTCCTAGTTTTTTTTCTAATCCTTTAATAAACTGAGCATAATCCATCTCTTCTGCAGTTGCCGCTGTTTCAACTTGAACAGGTTGAACCCCCATATTTTGACTAATAATATCAAACATAGGTGAAAAATCAACTTTTTCTTGATCAGGATACCAGCTAATCAAACCTTTTTTCACCAGAGATTTAGCGGCATCCTGGGCATATTTATCGTTCTTTTTCACTTGGTTTGAGCCACAGTATAAAAGATAGATAATTTTTCCAAGATCATCAAAATTAAGACCTAAAGGTTCCATAAAAGCAATTAAGTTTTTGGGAACACCAATAAATCCGTTTTCCAAAAACCAAGCTGTAAAGTTTTGTTTAGTCATCAAATCACTCCCAAATTTAAGAACCCTTAATAAATTATACCATCTAAATTAGATATATTATAAAAAAAATTAAGCCTCTAAGTTACGAGACTGTAAAACAATTCATTACTCTACATGGAGCGTCTTTATCCGCACATCAACATGTAAAACATTGAGTCCAGCCAAGTTCTCCACCAATAAAATAGTAGCAGTTTGGTATTTTTGAGCGACCTGCCGAAGAAAAGCACCATACAGGACTTTAATTTCTACCCCTATGGCGACCCCGTCTTCACTCATAGACACATTAACCTTTAACACCTGCTTTATCTCAGTAATATCTTGGGCAGCAGCCTTTGCTAGCTGTTCGATAACATTTTCGGAAATAAGCAGCTTACCAAGCATATTAAACCGCGGCCTGACGATGGATTTTTCTCCTTCTTTCCGGGCATCCTTTTTCTTAAAGAAAAACTGCAAAGGATCAATCAAATAATTTGGAAAATCTTTTTTTACTTCAATGGTAGGTAAAGGAATAACATGTTTCCCAAATTCCTTTCTCATTCTCTGAGCCTTTAATATTTCTAATTCTGTGGATATTTCCTCTATAAATATTAAATTTTGGGGATCAGGTAAATCCAAAGCCTCTGTGATTTTGTTAATCATTTTAACTGAAGTGCCCATGATTAAAATTTTATCAGGGTTCATCTTTTTTATTTCTTCCTTTACTGCATTGGCATGCTCAGGCTTCATAAAAATAGCCCTTTTTACTGCTTGGATAGTGGTCATTTCCCTTTTAGCAGAGAAACCGGCTAACTTCTTGCCATCTTTTATCAAAAGACCGTCATCTATTATAGTATCTATACTCTTTTCAGAAGCAACCAGCATGGCCTTATGACTTTTGCCGGTTCCACTAGAACCTATTAATGCAAATACTTCCAAGCTTGACACCCCCTAATCTAAGGTTAAGGTTTCGCTACATTTCATTCCGCTAGGTTAAGGTTAAGAAAACATCCTAAGTCCAATCAAGTTAAATGCAAGTCGAATGCAATTCGGGGACGGTTCTTGACTTGCGCTGTTGCTATTAATAATTAACACTATAAATTAAATTTCGCCCAAATACCGACAAAATCCTTCTTGGATATTAATTATCCACAGATTTTGTCGCGTCCACTCGCCCACTAATTAACGCTTTATCCATCGGATAAAGCAATTGGTACTTCTCCTGCAAAATTAATTCCCTCTTTGGTAACAGAGCATTTATAAGCATAAGCTTCAACGCCTAGACTCAAAGCTTTCCGTAAAGTATTAGCAAATAAAGGGTCCATCATATCATGAGTTGTAAAGGACTCAGCATCTTCCCTCATAATAATAAAAACAACAGCTGATTTTTGTCCTTTACTTTTAAAGGTACTCAGCTCCTCTAAATGTTTGGTTCCTCTCTCTGTTGGTGCATCAGGAAACTTGGCCAGCCCATTTTCTACTAGGTTTACGGATTTGACCTCAACTAAATAATTATAGTGCTGATACTCCATCAAAAAATCAATACGGCTCTTACCAATAGTTTTTTCCCGATAGAAGCTAGTGCTATTTGTAAAAGGTGTAAGTTTATCTTTCTTTAGCCAAATAGCAAAAAGATCATTGGCTAAATGGGAATTTAAGCATATTAAAAGCCCATCCTTTTCAACCAGCAGTAAATCATAAGGGGTTTTCCGCAAGGGATTTTGAGCTTTTCTTAACAAAACTTTAGCCCCAGGAGTTAATAATTCTGCCATTCTACCTGAATTAGGTACATAGGCCTTAAATGATATCCCGTTTAATTCTATTTCCGCCCGAAATCGATTATCCCGTTTGACAAATATTGCCTTATCTAATAATCCAAAGTCATAATCCACTTTACTTCCTCTCCCCCGGTAATATTATCATAAACAAGATACTAATCTGTTAAACAAATTTGTTTATTTAATTTATCTGCATTTATTAGCTGTTATGGTTATAATATACAATAGTGAACATAATCTACAGATTGGTCGATGGACACGGACGCCCAATGGGCGCCCCTACTAGTCACCGGTCACTACTCACTAAATTAAGGAGGTATAATATGGACAGCAGATTGCAGCTAATAAAAGAGCTGACAGACTTACATGGTGTTTCTGGTTTCGAAGAGGAAGTGCGCCATTACATAAAAGAACGGCTAGAGAATATTACAGAAATAGCTTATGACAATCTAGGTAGTATTATTTGTAAGAAAACAGGTTCTGACGATGGTCCTAAGATTATGCTCCCTGGGCATATTGATGAAATAGGCTTTCTCATAAATGCCATAACTAAAGAAGGCTTTTTAAAGTTTATCCCCCTGGGCGGCTGGTGGGACCAGGTACTGCTTGCTCACCGGGTAATAGTAAAAACTTCTAAGGGAAACATTCCTGGTATTATTGGCTCTACTCCACCCCATCTCTTAGATGCTAAGGAAAGAGAAAAAGTAGTTGAGAAAAAAACCATGTTTATTGATATTGGTGCTGAGAGTAAAGAAGAGGCCATGGAGAAATTTGGTATTCGCCCTGGAGATGTAGTTGTCCCCGAGAGTAATTTTTCCTTGATGCATAATCCTAATTACATTATGGCCAAAGCCCTCGATGACCGACTAGGGGTAGCCCTTTTTATCGAAGTGCTCGAAGAATTGGCAAAAATTGAACATCCTAATACTATCTACGGGGTAGGTACTGTGCAGGAAGAGGTAGGATTACGGGGTGCGCAAACCTCTACTGATATGATAAAACCAGATTTGACCTTTGTACTCGATGTGGGTATTGCCGGAGATACACCCGGCTTAGAGGGATTACATATTGATGTAAAATTAGGAAAAGGTCCCATCCTATTGTTGGCTGATGCTTCTATGATTCCTAACCGAAGTCTTAGAGATTTTGTTATTGATACAGCTAACTCCCATAATATTCCTTTGCAATTTGCAACGATGATGGGAGGCGGTACTGACGGTGGCGCTATTCATAAATACGGTTCGGGTGTACCTACTGTTTCTTTCGGTATCCCCACACGCTATATTCACAGCCATACCAGTACTTTCCATCGAGAGGATTATGAGAGTTTATTAAGGCTTTTAATTGAAATGATAAAAATATTAGATGCCAGTACAGTTGATTTAATAAGGAAATAAGTTTCGACTTATTTCCTCTTTTTTTTATCTTTTTTTTTATCTTTTTTTATCTTTTTTTCTCTTTATTTCTGAATTATGGTAAAATATTATTATATTTCAACATAGAAATTAACCAAATAGGAGGTACATAAATGAGTTGGGCACATCAGATTCCAAAGGAGCTAGCCGAAAAAATAGTAAAAATGCTGCACGATGTGACAGGTAATAATGTCCATGTCCAAGGTGAAGAAGGTGAAATAATTGCTACTACCCAGACCCACCGTTTGGGATTCAAGCATCCTGCAGCGCGAGATATAATGGCAGGGGAAAAGGATTTTGTTGCAATTACGGAAGAAGAAGCAGCGAATATAGAAGGCGTTTTAGCTGGTTATACAGGACCTGTTGAATTGAACGGCAAGAGAATAGCTTGCGTAGGAATTACTGGTGACCCCAATCTGGTTGCCCCTTTGCAAAAATTGGCTGCCATTATCGTCACTGAGGAGATTCAAAAAGATTTAGCAAATAAGCAAAAACAGGAGATAATTGATAAAGTTGCTTTTAAAATTCAGGAAATATCTGCTGCTGTAGAGGAAGTATCTGCAGGGGCAGAAGAAATTGCCAGCACTTCTAGTTCTATGGAAAATGTATCAAAAACATTAGAAGTTCAGATTAATGATATTAACAAAGTCTTAGAGTTAATTAAGAATGTTGCCGGTCAAACTAATCTCTTAGGTTTAAATGCCGCCATTGAAGCAGCCCGAGCTGGCGAGCATGGTCGAGGTTTTGCAGTAGTTGCCGACGAGGTACGCAAACTTTCTACCCATTCAGCAAATTCCTTAAAAGAAATCAACCAAGTACTGGATAAAATTAAAAGCATTATCTCCGACATTACCAACGGGATTAAACAAAATGCATATACAACCCAAGAACAGGCCCAAGCTCTGCAACAGGTAACAATCAGCATTACTGAAATACAACAGGAGATAATTACTCTTACATAGAAAGACCGGCCTGTTGGCCGGTCTTTTAAGTTAAGGTTTCGCTGCGCTAGGTTAAGGTTAAGTTTTTTTAAATATTACTTAACCTTAACCTTAACCTCAGCTTTAGCTATGAGTCACTAGTTATTCTAAAACTCTTCCCCAGCCAAATACTGCACAATCTTCTTATAAATATCCGGACTGTACTGGTCCTCTAGTCCTGCATCAATATTGGGGTTATCATTTACTTCGATAACATAATACTCTCCATCCACTTCTTTAATATCTACACCATAAAGACTCTTACCAATTGCATTAGCAGCATCTACTGCCACCTCTAAAAGCCTAGGCTCAGCCTCTTCAATTCTAAAGCCCTGAACATTACAGTGTTCTCCCGTCTGGGAACGGTCCATTAGGCGCCAAGTGTTTTCAGCAAAGATATATTTTACTACTGCCAGAACCTTACCCTTTAACACTAGAACCCGCCAGTCAAATTCACTGGGCATAAACTGTTGAACTATGATACGGTCTGCCCGCCGGAGGAATCTTTTGCCTACTTTTAAAAATTCGTCGACGGATTTAACCTTTTCCACATAAGCAGAAAAGCTGGAATTGGGGGCTTTTAAAACCAGGGGTATTCCCAAAGTTTCAAATAGTTCTACCGCATTTTCCCGCGAAACCTCTTTGGTATTTAAAAAAGCTGTTTGGGGGATAGGAATATTCTTAGCTAAAAGCCTTTGATACATATTGACCTTATCACAGCAGATTCTAATACTCTCTGATTCATCAAGAACCCTTAATCCTTTCATCTCAGCCATCCTGGCCACGACATAGCTGGTATTTAAGGGATCCGTCAATGCTCTGATAAAAACTGCGTCATAATTACCCAAGTATTTAAGTTCATTACGAAATAAGAAATCTAGCTGATGCCCTAGCTCAAAGGCAGCCATCCGATAATTAGTAAGGGCAGCCAGCTCCACAGAGCTGCGGATGGTGTATCTTTCTGTAAATATCGCTATCTTTGCCATGTTCCTAACTCCTCAATAATTTTTTTCTCTTTTAAAGTAAGTTCATCAAAAATAAGGGGTTCAATAGCAGAAAATAAATAGTGGGAAGATGTTACTATGACCCTTATTTTCATTAAAGGTATGTGAAAAGCCTGAAAAATATTTGCTGCAAATTCCTCATATTCTTTTAAAAGGGTTTTTCCAAGAAAACATCGGATAATGTCAATCCGGTAATCCTCAGGAAGCTTTTGACAAAGTGAAGGATATTTTCCGCTCATTGTAACCGTGTTGAGCTTGGACTTAAGATTATCACTATCGGTAACAACCTCAAATTTTGAGGTATAGGGATTAATAGGATAAGCCAATACCGGTGGAATAATTTTTTCTGTAATAATCTCATTCTCGGGAACGGCAATGCCATATAGTCTTGCTTTTTCCATAGCTAAAGGTACTACATAGGCATCTAGGGCTTCTTCTGTAGTAGGCCGAATATTTATACCTCTAAGCTCCGCATCTAAAGATTTGTAATAGCCTTCTGTAAGATAAGTATAGTCACCAAACATGTTAAAATAAAGAGCATCATTGTCCTTGGCCTTAAAAAGCATTGCATTACTCATTCTTCATCCCCACATTCTGTTGTCACATAGTTATTATCCCTATTAATTTAATAATAGAACAAAGTTGAGTTTCGTCAAGCCTTTACCAAAAGGAAAAATCACCCTTAACAAAAGGTGATTTCTTTGTCATGATGCTTAGCAAAAATTGTATTGTAATCCTCACAATCTTTTTGAGCTAGCAAACGGGCGGAGCTAATTTCATCATAATTATCAATCAATAAATCCACTATTCTTTTATCAATAGCATTCTTCTCTGCCATATTTTTCAAAACAGCTAATGCTTTATCTTTTGCCATCCCTCGGCGGTAAGGCCTTTCTTCAGTAATTGCAGTAAACACATCGGCTACTGCAAGAACTCTGGAGCCTAATGGCAGATCTTCTCCTTTTAGATGAAAGGGATAACCTGTTCCATCTAACCTTTCATGGTGAAAAGAGCCCCACCTATTAATAGTATCCAGTCCAGTTATTGGTGCTAGTGTTCGGTAGGTATAATATGTATGAGCCCTGACTATACAGAACTCTTCTTTAGTCAATTTTCCCGGTTTTTCTAACACTTCCTGAGGAATAGCCAGCTTTCCTACATCATGTAATAGGCCTGCAATCTTAATCATTAGTTGTTCACGGGTAGAAAAGCACAATAGGCGAGCTAAAGCTTCCGAGGTAGCAGCTACCCCACTGGAATGATTTGCGGTAAAGGGGCTGCGAAAGTCTATAACCTGTGAAAATATTTTGGCTAGACCAGAGAGTCCTTCCATACTAATTTTTAAATATTCAAGATTAATCTTTTCTCTTAAAACAGGTACAAGATACTGGGAAGTAGCATTTAGCCAAAAAAATTCCTTACCAGCCAAGTCCTTAAAAGCCTGCACTGCATTGGGCATAAACATCCTTCCCGATTGTTTTTCTATCTTATCAACAATATCATCAACCTGGCTTAAAATATTCTTTTCTTTATCTATACATACTGCAACTCGATCTGCCACATGCACAATATGACTACCTAAAGGCACATAATCCTCTGTCTCTTCCCACCAGTTATGATGGTAATGAATTATGTCTGCAATCTTAGAGAAAGGTTCGAAAGTTTTAAAAAGGCTGTAGCCGGTTTCTGCATGTAAGTGGGGGTTTACAGCTTCAAAATCCAAGGCATTTATTCTTTCCTGTAGAGTTATCCCGCCTATGTCATGCAAGGCTCCAGCAAGCATTATATCCCTTTGCTCATCAAAGGAGAGCCCCATTTCGACAGATATTTCATAGGCAATATAGCTCACCTGCTTATGATGGTTAACCAAAACAGGGCTTATTAAGTCCAATGTATTAGTAAGACTGATAACTAGATCAAATATAGGAACATCTATTTCTCTTCGCACAATTCATACTCCTTTTTCGTTTGGATATATACATTTACCCTTATTCCTCAAAAATCAACCATTACCGCCTAAATATTCTCCTGCTTAATAGTGTTTTTACCTTGATCTTTAGCTACATACATAATTCGATCAGCGTTTTTTATGGCTTCCTCAACACTTTGAGGAGGTTTTGTAAAAGATGCAATACCAATACTGAAGGTAACAAACCAAATATTTTTCTGCATGGTTTTTAAAAGTCCCGACTTTACCCTCTCCATAACCGCTATTGCCTCTGGACCTTCAGTTTCTGGCATTAGGACCGCAAACTCATCGCCACCCAACCTAGCTAGTGTATCGGTTTTGCGGATACTTTGCAGGATATTACTGCCCACACAATAAAGAACCTGATCACCAGTATCATGACCTAAAATATCATTTATGGCCTTAAATTCATCCAAATCTATATAAACCAAAGAAAATGGACGCTTATATCGCTCGGATCTCTCTAATTCCAACTCGATAGTTTCATAAAAAGCCCTGCGGTTAAAAACCCCAGTTAAAGAATCTTGGCGGGCAAAGGTCTTTTCAAAATCCAAATTACTTTTTAAGTTATTTAAAGCCAACACAACTACAATTAGAAAACTGAATTGGATAAAGGTGTTTATATATGAGATGGGAGAAATAAAGTTATTTGGGTAAAGCCAAATATCATTAACAGTCCAGCTAATTCCACTCAATATTGACATAAAAAATCCTGCAGTTTCACTAACATACCAGGTGACAAGGGAAATAGGGATAAAATAAAAATAAGAAAAATGGATATCCTTACCCACCCAAAAATCTATAACACCAATAAAAAAAATTAGAGTAAGTCCAAGGAAAACGTAAAACCCTTTAGAATGGTTAGTTGTCATGTTTCAAAACCTCTCTCCAGATACCGGAATGAGTCATATATATAACTATTTTAAAAATCCTCTACTAATTCAGTAAAAAAATAGAAAATCCTGCAAGAAAAGCAAGAAAAAACGGGCAATCTGCCCGTTTTCTACCTACTATTCACCATTTTATTAAGAACAGGCCAAATTTCTTCCTTTTCAAAGCCTCGCCGCCAAGCAGCTAAACCGGCCAAACGGTATTTTTTCATCAGCTCAGTCCGCTGTTCTAAAGAAACTTCATCCTCAAGCCATATCTTATAAGTTACATCATTTTTTGTCATTACTGCATAATTCTGCCCCGTAAACGGATCTTTTTCGGGTTTTAGGTTGTTTTCCTTAATCCAGCCTTCAGCTCTGGTCATGGAAATAGCCTTAGACGTCAGCTTCATCTCACCATTTTCCCCAATCCGCTCCTCCCAGAGGCGGGTATAAAAGGGTACACCTAAAATTATCTTTTCATGGGGCATTTCTTTCAATATTTCCTTTATACCTTTTTCAACAAAGGGTATTGAGGCTACTGAGCCTGCGGTTTTACTAAAGGTTCCGTTCTCATCATAAGCCATAACAGTAATATAATCTATTATCTCACCTAATGCCTTGCGATCATAGCACATAGACCAATTTTCACTTTTGGAAATAAAGGTTACATTTACAGAAATAGAACGGTCTTTTTCATGCAATAGAGGTGCAAGCTCTCTTACAAACTGTGTATAAGCATCTTTATCTTTTAAGTGCATATTTTCAAAGTCTAAGTTTATCCCGTCTAACTGATAGAGTTCAACATATGTTAATAATTGATTAATAGACTTGGCTCTCAGCTCAGCATCCTTTAAGAAATTATGGGTTAAATCCTTGTCAAAGCTGTTGTCAAAAAGACCCCAGACCTGTCTGCCTGTACTGTGAGCCCAATTTACATACCTCATATCCGCAGTATTTTTCACTAGCCCATCTTCAGCTAGACTAAACCAAGTAGGGGATAGCACCTGTACCCCTGCTAAATCTCCTAATTTTTCAGGATTTACGGTAGCCCCCCAGGCACCTTCCCAGGTCAAAATAATCCTTTCGCCTAGAGGATTCCAGGGCTGATAAGGCTCTGTTTTAATTTCCGACCATTTAATCCCAGTCAGTTGGGTGTTCTTTTTATTAATAAAGCCCATCTGCCCCTCTTCAGTTTCAATCCAGTACCAGCCCTGTTCTTCTTTCATGATATAGACCTTATTGCCTTGTTCTAGCTCGTAAAGCCAGGGAGCCTTCAAACTGGGCTCAGCCCGTAGTCGAACAGCCGCTAAAGTAACTCCTTGTGTTAGAGGTTCTTTTAAGTCATGAATGGCCAGGACTGAATCATCCTTTAAATGCTTTACTTCAAGATTATAGTATTTATCTAAAGGTTTTAAGGGTAGATATATCTCCCCTAGTTCCTCTATTACTGGATAACTAAAAGAATAGGGCTGAAAATTGATCATACCCTCCCTTTTCCCTAATGGAAGATGGAAAACTTCCTTATCGGTTGTAATTATGACGGTTTTACTTTTTTCATCCCACTGAATATTAGAGTCTAGCTTCTCTTTAATAAAGGAAAATGGCAGATATATTTCTTCCTCTTGATATAAAGCAGCGTCAGTTAGCTCCCCTTGAAAATAAATTTGTAATTGGTCCGAGGTATTTAACTGAGTCACCTCAAAGCTTGGCAAATAATAATTAAGACTTACTACTACTAATAATGCAGTGATTATCAAGAAGAACACCTTAAGATTAACACTAGGGTCTTCCGCTTTTCGTCTTAATGGTGTAGACATTTTTCATCCCCATTCATATCATAGTCTTTAGCTATTTTCGACTAAAACTGACATTATCCTTTTAGTAAGAAAAGGGAAAAAAATAAACCCGAGTTCGGGTTTATTTTTAAGATTTCACTTCGTTAGATTAAGATTTCACTACATTTTATTTCGTTAGGTTTTCCAAGTATTAAATCTAGCAAAGCGAAATCTTAATCTTATCTTAGCCTTAGCCTTAGCCTTAACCTTAACCT
>JUEF01000051.1 GCA_000802045.1 Peptococcaceae bacterium BICA1-8 | reverse complement strand
TCATTTTCTCTTACATCTAATAAAAAATATTCTTTTAAATCTCCTAAAATCATTAGTGTTTCAAATTCCACTAAATCAATCCCATGCATATCACCTGGAATATTTTCAAAAAACCTTTCTGTTATTTTCATCATATTATTTTTCATTTGTCATCCTCCTAACACTTTTATTATGTTAACTGTATTATAAAGTTAAAAAATTATAAAAGTGTTATTGAGATGTGAAAAAAATGAATAAATGCTATGTATTTTCTGTGATAAAATAGTAATCATTTAGTCATATTCTTAACTATTTCCTTTTTGGACTGCTTGAAAGACAATCTTTATTTCTATGCAATTTGACTTCATGGATTGTACTTGTTAAACCATCCCAAAAAATAACCCTTCCATTTAAATTCTCCTCTATCCCCACTATATACTTAATAGCTTCGCTGGCTTGAATACTTCCTATTATTCCTGCTGTTGCCCCAAGCACACCCGCTTTGCTACAGGTTGGAGCTCTGTCGGGTATTTCAGGGTATAAGCATCTATAGCAAGGGCCATCATCAGATAGGATAAGAGTTACCATCCCCACAAATCCTATAATACCTGCTTCAACTAAAGGTTTTTTTAAATATACACAAGTATCATTAACTAAGTACCTGCTCTGAAAATTATCTACCCCGTCAATTATTAAGTCATATTTACTAATTATTTCCTGGGAATTATCTTTGTTCAAAAAATATTCATAGGTAGTCACTTTTACATCTGTATTTAATCTTTTAATAAATTTTTTCGCTGATTGTACTTTTGACATTCCTATATTTTCCGTTGCATGGATAGTTTGTCTCTGAAGATTTGACAATTCAATTTTATCACCATCAATTATACCAATATCCCCCACACCCGCTGCAGCTAAATACATTAGCACTGGAGAACCTAGGCCTCCTGCTCCAATCACTAAAACTTTTACTTTATTAATCTTTCTTTGCCCAGTTATCCCAATTTCATTTAGTACCATATTTCTACTATAACGTTCAATTTGCTCATTACTAAACTCAGACATTCAGACCCTCCCTTTGCACTAATACTCGATAAGCTTCATTTGCCTTCTCAATAAGCAATACTATATGTCCATCCAGTTCTAAGCTTCGTGGTACATTCTTTATAGGCATACCATCATCAAGATATATTTCCAGTATTTCTTGTTTGTTTAAATCCTCTAATGCAATCTTAGCCTTAATAAAATTAATTGGACATAGCTCTCCAGTAAGATCAATAGTTTTAGATATCTTCATCAATCTTCCCCCTTATAGTATTTAGAATAAACATAAAAAAAGCAGAGTAATAATATATTTTACCCTGCTTTGTAAAGAGGTATATCAATGTTTGAGAAAAAATCTAAGATGTTATTTATGTAATTACTATAATTTGTGAACTTATGCAATTCTTAAGATATTATTTCGAGCATTTCTGCCTTCTTCTAAATAGCCATTTATTCCATTCTCCAATATATATGTTTTAAACCCAATTGATTTTAGAAGTGATAAAGACTGAGCTGCCGTAAAACCAGAATTGCAAATTAATAATATCCTTTTATCTGAGGGGAGCTTGGTTAAATTCCTTCCCAATTCTTTGAAGGGCATGTTTATTGAGCTGGGGAAACGGAACTTTTGAAATAACTCCCGCTCTCTAATATCAAGTACTTTGTAATGCTCGATTTCCCCTGTCAAAATTATTCTTTCTAATTCCTCATTATTAATGACACTTTTTGAATCAGAAATCTCCATTAATTGTTTTACTATTTCCTTAGGTATTGCCATTTCTTATTCCTCCTTGTTTGTTTTATCTTTAACTATATAATACAAGGAAGTTTTGTTGGTTCTTTATCCATTATTTGAATGTTTTATATATAAATATTGAAAGAATTGTGAATTGGAGAAGATATTTTATGGATTTGATAAGCTGGTTTTATTATTATTAAGAATGATATACTTTTCGCCCAGATTTTCTACTGCCATATCCGGTATGCTTATACAATAAAAGAGTAGCTTTGAAGCTACTCTTTTTGGCTACCAACCCATCATTGAGCCATATCCTGATCCACCCATCATGCCGCCAAAGCCTTGTGGTGCAGCACCGTTATTTCCGTTACCATAATATTGACCCATCATACCATTTTGACCGTGGCAATAATTCCACATTTGCTGATAAAACTCTTGGTTTGGCCCGTTTGGTACCGGCACTTGGGGTGCAGGAGTAGTAGTTTCTGCAATAGCTGTTCCTGCTAGTGCTATAAGTAATAAACCTCCAATTAAAATTATTGTTGCTTTTTTCATAATCAAAAAACTCCTTTATTTTTGGTGTAATTTTATAATAAAGTGACATTAAAAGGTGAGTAATCGGGAGGTATTTAAATGGAAGAAATATTAGCTTTGCAAAAAGTTTCTAAAATATATGGACAGGTTCATGCCCTTCAGGATATCAATCTTTCCGTAAAAAAAAGGCGAATGGATTTCCATAATGGGGCCATCAGGCTCCGGTAAAACTACAATGATAAACATCATTGGTTGTATGGATGTTTGCAGTAAAGGGCTGGTGTATATAGATGGAGTAAATACCGGTACACTTACTGAAAAGGAATTAACACGGTTGCGCAGAGAAAAAATTGGTCTGGTATTTCAACAGTTTCATTTAGTACACCATCTTACAGCAGTAGAAAATGTAACGCTGGCCCAATATTATCATAGTATGCCCGACGAAGAAGAGGCATTAAAAGCTTTAGAGCGAGTAGGCTTGGCAGAAAGGGCTCAACATCTGCCAAAGCAGTTATCAGGTGGTGAACAACAACGGGTATGTATCGCCAGGGCATTGATAAATTATCCCAGTATAATACTTGCCGATGAACCTACGGGAAACTTAGATAAAGCAAATGAACAAATAGTTATTGATATATTGAATAAATTACATCAGGAGGGGCATACAATTGTCATGGTTACCCACGACCCTAAAATCGGCAAATTAGCCCAAAGACTTGTTAAGTTAGAGCATGGAAAAATAGTAAATAGCAAATAACACTAAAGAATTCATGCAAAAAGGCCGGCATCATTTTGCCGGTCTTCTTATAATTAACACCATGTATAAAGTTCTTCCTTTTGGATTCATTGAAATCAGAAAAAACCAGGGTGCATTACATATAACATAATTACTGTAAATACAATAAATATAATCGGGTATAACCAATTTTTCACGATGAACCTCCCAAATTACATAAAATTATCAAGCATATTTAAAGTTTAAAATAAATAATTGACTAAAGTATGAAGGAACTATGAAAAATTAGCATCCTTCAATTAATAGGCATATAATATTTAAAACCCATAAGAATGGAGTGTCATCTGTGGTTATCACACCAGACATCCCAACTCTCCCCTTTGTGCTTAAGAACGGCATCAAATACTTTGAACTGGTAGCGGAGCATTTGGAAAGAGAGCTATTACCCGACCTGTATATTAAAGCCTGGGGTTATAACGGCACTACTCCCGGCCCTACAATACTGGTTTATCCCGGCCACTGTTAGGCTGGCTAACAATGCGGTCGGTGAATTCTACCAAACTTCTTCCATTACCTTGTTCCATAATAATCCGCAATTTCCACTGACCCTGAGATGGAAAATCTACTGTTCCAGTATAACTGCCGGTATCTGTAGTTTCCTGCAAGGCAATGGGAGCCAAACCCTGGGGCTTCTCATTTTCAAGAGGTTCCAGTTTTACCATAGCTCCACTAACAGGCTCTCCGGAAGCCCTCTCTATTGATAATGTATAACGGTGAGTATTGGCAGAAACAGAGTCTTTTCCGACTACAGGTTGTCCGCTGAGCTTAAAAATGTTTCCATTAACTGTTTTAGTCATGCTGCCGATATGAGCCTGAGCAATATCAATGGGAAACGTCAATAAAAATAATCCGATTAATAAAATTAAAACAATATTGGATTTAAAAACCTTATGCAGCCCTCTACAAATTATACCCATTCTCTTATCCCCTGGAAACCATTGCTTTTTTCGCCTTTTTTTTCGGATATTCCAATTGTTGTAAAAATTTGCGGCCGAAGATATAAATATAGCCAAAATACCCAACTACCCACATTAGAGATGGATTACCATCGTAACCAACGAAAGCGTGGAGAATTCTACCAACCACTCCATCCTCATTGATAATCCCGTTGATATTCCAGACTTCAGAAATAATGGGTGGAATAATCCCTAATTCATGAGAACCTAATAGAGCATGCCCAATCAACCCGGCAGCGATAAAAATTAACAATGATCCGGTAACAATAAAAAATTTACGTAAATCCAATCTTACCGCACTACGGAAAAAAACATAGCTTAGTAAAGCAGCTATTAGAAATCCTATCATAGCCCCGGACAACAAACCACCTTCACCTGCCGAACCAA
Organism: Peptococcaceae bacterium BICA1-8; assembly: GCA_000802045.1. Taxonomy (GTDB): domain Bacteria; phylum Bacillota; class Peptococcia; order Peptococcales; family BICA1-8; genus BICA1-8. Next base: position 7,057 of record JUEF01000051.1, on the reverse strand, counting down.
CTAGGGCGGTTAAAAACAGAGCCGTCTCTAAACCTTCCCGCAGGACAGAAACAAAAGCCAATCCCACTATAGCGAAAAGCTTATTAGAAGTAAGCGCCTCCTGCATTTTAGTTTCCAGGTCTGATTTAATATGTTTACTCTGCTCCTGCATCCATAAAACCATATATGTTAATACACCTACAGCAATTAAAGAAATAACAATTTCAAATAATAACGCATTAGCGCCTTCAAACTGAAAACTAAAAAAGTTAAAGGCCCAGGTCAAAGCTACACTAAGTAAAATTGCTAATCCAGTTCCTAACCAAACATACCACTGATACTTCTTTTGCCCCATTTTAGTTAAGTAGCCTAACAATATCCCTACAATTAAAAAAGCCTCTAAACCTTCCCGCAATGTAATTAAAATTCCTGCTAACATTTTAACCCTCCCTTTAATTATTAATGATAATCATTATCATTAATGTGCTAAAAAAATTTTGTGTCCTCAGATTTTTTTCCTTTGCTATTAAATATATTTAAAAAAATTGATTAATCTGTGATGAAAATTTTAAAGTTCTGTTAAACTTCTCTAAGTAATTCTCCTGCGAAAGTTATTACTACTGATAACAAAAATCAAAATTCCGATTAGCGCTAAACCCAAAGCCTGTTTCCATAAAATACTTATCCCCACACCTTTTAAAAATATGCCTGTAATTATCTCCATATAATAGCGCAGGGGACTTAAGTATGATAACCATTGTAATAAATTAGGCATACTACTGATAGGCACTATTGTCCCTGACAAAAACATTATGGGAAAAAGTATAAAGAAACATAGTAAAAGGGCCTGCTGCATATTACGGGAAACAGTACCCACGTAAACACCTATTCCCATAGCGGCAAAGAATAACAAGGTATATACTAATAATTTTTTAAATTTTTTTTAATTTCCTTCTGAATATGTGAATAAGTGTCTCATAGTTTTGCTAAAGCTAAAAAAAAGGAGGAGTACTATGATGCGTGATACAATAACGGTCGGAGTTGTCGGAGGTATACTCGGTACAATTGGTATGCATATTACTAATATGATTTTAAGTTATCTTGGAATAGTCAAAATCACATCACTACAAATTACAGCCACTTTGTTTTTAAACTGGGAACAAGCAAACACTACCTTTGGAATCTTAATTGGTTTAATAAATCATCTTTTTATTGGTGCTATTATAGGAGTTATTATCGCTTTTGTTTTAAAATATTTCGGCAAAGATTATTATTTACTTAAAGGGTTAGGCATCACAGGACTTGGATACTTGATTGGAATGGGATTTATTATACCTTTGATTGGTGCTGTACCCCAAATGAGAAACGATACGCTAACATTAACTGGACATATTTTTTCCTATACAGTTTTTGGTTTAATTGCATCTTATTTTATTGCCAAATATGCAAAATTCCGAGTAATTAAAAATATAACTCTAAAAAGGAGGTGAGAAATCAGATGACAGCACCTAAAATGCAGGTAAAATGCGGCGTCGACAACTGCCATTACTGGACAAATAATTTTTGTAATGCAGATGCCTTAGAGGTAAATCCTAAAGGAGACGGCAGAGCAAATACAAGTGATGGCACTTGCTGTACTACATTTAAAACTAAAGCTTAAGACCAAATATCTTTTACTCTCTTCAGTTTTTAAGCCCTATCGATGAATAATGCCCAACTAATGGTTATTATTTTTTCGGATAGGGCTTAATTCTCCCTAAGTTCTGCAAAAAATGTGAGAAAACATAAATGGCCACTTGAGTGGCCATTTAACTGCAGATTTTACATCTATTCTTACCTTGTCTTTTCGCAGACAATAATGCCTCATCACTTTTTATTATAACGTCATGCACGCTTTTACCATCATCAGGGTAACAAATATAGCCCACATAAAATCTCTTAGCTACAAAAAAGTCAGACCCCGGGATTCTTTCTAGCTGAAAATCTTCATTTTCTCTTACATCTAATAAAAAATATTCCTTTATATCTCCTAAAATCATTAGTGTTTCAAATTCCACTAAATCAATCCCATGCTTATCACTTGGTATATTTTCAAAAAACCTTTCTGTCATTTTCATCATATTGTTTTTCATCTGTGTATCCTCCTAACACTTTTATTATGTTAACTATATTATAAAGTTAAAAAATTATAAAAGTGTTATAGAGATGTGTAGAAATTAATTAAAAGCAATGAATATTTTGTAATGAAATAGTTACCCTTATAGTATTTAGAATAAATAAAAAAAAGACAGGGTAATATATTTTACCCTGCTTTGTGAGGAGGTGTATCAATGTCTAATCTATGATGTTTATGTAATTACTATAACTTATTAATGTGTATTTTTTGTAACCAAAACTTGATAATTATGTGACCATTAAGTAGTTGACATCTCATCCTGAAAAAATCTTGGTTTCCATTGGCTTAAAACCTCTTGGGGTACTACTATGTATTCCCCCTCTATGGTGTAATTCAACTCCTCCGGAGGATATTTAATACATCCCCCACTTAACCCAAATAAATCAGTATTTCGCCAACGGGTGAAGCAGATCTGACAGACAAGTTCTTTGTTTTCCAAAGTGAACTCTGTTCCGTAGCATGGTTCACAAATACCTGTGGCAACAATAAGCCTGCCTGCAGATGATATATATGCAATTATTGGTAAAACTTTTAAGTTACCATAATAAATCCTCTCAGTATTATCCTTATATTCGGAATAGATTAACTTATTTTCTCCAACTAATGATAGAGGAATTTTAACCATACCATCTTCCACTGTTAAATCAATTTTTGTCATTCCAATCTCTTGCCCAGAATAATCTGGGATATTATCAAAAAAATAGTTGCCACTGTTTGGATCCTCGTAACGACCACTGGTTTTCCAAATTAAAATGCCTACAAATAATAATGTAATAGTAAGAGTTATCCCCAATACTTTATTCCTTTTTCTTTTTTGTGCCTCTATATACTCTTGAGTAAATTGAGCTCTTCTTAACTCATTGTTATTCACAAAATCACCACCTTATTGCTAAAACCTTTTCAATTACTTGCAATCCATTATCATTATTACTTAATATTTCATTAATTGCCTGTTGGCCTTTAATATTACCGGAAAGCTTAAGTGAATCTATTTTTTGCGGAATATTTACCATGTTGGATTGAAAGAATAACTGCCAGGTTAGAATCCCTATTACTGATAAAAGAATAATCAGATAGACAATAATTAGTATCTTTTTCATTTGGTAAATCTTTCTAGCGCTATCTTTAACGCTTCTATTTCCTTTTCTAAATTTACCTGCCTGATTCCGATGGTAAATACATAAATAATTAAGATAACCCACAGGATTGAATAAGCTAAATAAAAATAATACATCTTAATACCTCCGCTTATAGATTTCTTATAATATCTTTAGTTTTCTGTATCCTGTTATCTAACTGATATAGTTTTACTACCCTCGGCAATAGAAAAGCATATAATAGTGTAAAAGCTATAACACTTAAGGATAAAGTAATGGTCATCTTAGTAGAGATAGCCATTTTGCCGCCTTCTACCATTAAATTGGGGTGAACAGTCCGCCACCACCTAACGGAAAACCAAACAATTGGTACATCAATAAATCCGATAATTCCTAAAACTGCACTATATCTAGCCTTTCTCTCCTGCTGAGTTATACCAGACCTTAGCAACAAATAGGCGGCATAAATAAACCAGAGGATTAGGGAAGTCGTCAGTCTAGGATCCCAGGTCCACCAATGACCCCAGAAGGCCCTCCCCCATATAGAACCGGTAAGTAGCACAATGGTCATAAAAACAAACCCTATTTCTGCAGACGCTGCACTAAGCCAATCCCACTTATCATTAAAGGATAGTAAATATCTAATACTTGAGAAAAATACAATGAAAAAAGCTAAAAACCCAACCCAAGCTGCAGCGACATGAAAATAAAATATCTTCTGAACAATGCCCATAACTTTTTCCGCCGGTACCCATATAAAAATTAAATAATTTGCCGCTATAACAGTTAATAGTGCTATTATGCCTAAAGCATATCCCAATTTTTTACCCAATTGCTACACCTCCACTAGAAAATTAAACAAAAGTATGGGAACAACAATATATAAGAAATCAAAAACTAATATTAATCCTAACCAGTGCCCCCATAATTGGAAAGACAACCCTTTTAATATCAAATTAGAAGCCTGAACCACAGCTAATATCAAGGGTATTAAAAGTGGAAACAATACAATAGGTAGTAAAATCTCACTGTTATTATTAATTGTCAATACAGATAGAAATGTCCCTAAGAAAACAAAACCTATAGTTCCCAGAAAGTTAACAAGTAAAAAAGCAAAAGCATTGAGTGGCCATTTTATTGAAAATAATATAAAAAATATTGGTATAACAATTGTTTGTACTATACTTATAAAAGCCAAATTACTTGCTGCTTTACTAATTAAGATTGTGCTCGATTCGCCCACGGCTAAATTAATTCCCAAGTAACAGTCATTTGTTCTTTCATTAATAAATGACCTATTTATGCCTAGTACACCAGTGAATAAAAAAACAATCCATATTAAACCTGAGAAGTTCTCAAACAGAATGTCTTTATTAATATTTAAGGTAAAATTCATTATTACGACCATCAACAAGGAGAAAAATAACATACTGCTTAATATCTCTTTTCGCCTAAACTCCGCTTTAAAGTCCTTACAAAGCATTGCATAAATATTTTTAGCAAGCTGCACCAATACTACCTCCCAGCTGCCAGGGAGATATAAAGCTCCTTGGCTTTTATAGGGCAAATCTTCACGTGATCATAATAAACCTGCTTACCTTTTTTTAAAATCAGAAGTTTATCACACAACTGAAAAAGATCGTCAAATAGATGTGTAACTACAACTATTCCCTTGCCCTCAACTTTTTGACTGCCTAAAAGGTTATAAAGTATTTTTACTGCATCTTGATCTAAACCTGTTTGGGGTTCGTCTAATAAAAGGAAGCTCGGGTCATGAATTAATGCTCGGGCTATGGCCAGCCTTTGCTGCATACCTCTAGAGAGAATGAATACAGGTTCATGGAGTACAAGCTCTAATTCTACTTTTAAAATAAGCTCATGAACTCTGTTCTTAAGCTTTTTGACACCATACAGTTGACCGTAAAATTCTAAATTCTCATATACTGTTAAATTTTCATAAAGAAATGATTTATGGGAAAGAACACCTAAATTAGGCATCACTTTTTTTGAACTTTTAAGTGCATCAATTCCCTCAATTAGAATTTTACCTGTAGTAGGCTTTTGTAAAAGAGCCAGTATTCTTAGTAAAGTACTTTTTCCGGCACCATTTTCCCCCACTACAACCGTTAACTCACCTGGATGAACCTGCATACTTAAGTCATCTAGTATCCTCTTTCCGGAAATAATCTTGCTAATATTTGAAACCTGATACATAACTTTAACCTTCCCCCAGGCTTTGTATTCTCAGTTTTACCTTTATTAGTAACTGCTTGTACTGTTTGCGCAGTTCCTCATGTGTTTTTTGATCAATTTCTTCATTTTTTCTTTTCAAATCCAAATCTCCAATTCGGCGTAGTAGTCTTTCTTGCTTAGCAATAAGATAAACAATATCTTGAGTTTTTTTATCCTCTTTTGTTCGAAGTAAAAATAATGTGAAGAAAAGGAATCCTAAACCAAGCAGAAATAAAAATACTAACCAGAGGTGGGGATTAGTAGTAGCTAAAGGGGAATCGGCCCATCGGGTTAGATGGGATACACTATGAAACCCAGTTGTACTCATATACTCCTTTGTTACCTTTTCTCCTTCACCTGCCGAAGATATTATCCTTAATAAAAATTCCTCTCCTTTTTTTAGGTCATGATTCCCAAATACCTGAAAGTGTACTTCATCTAATACTTTAATTCCAGAACTATGCAGCAAGTCACTTTCAAGGTTTAGTCCCAGAGGAACAAGGACATAGACTTGGTCTGTAGGATAATTCAATGTTCTCAAAGTTTGTAAGTTTTCGATAGTATAGAACACTAACAGTGATATACTTTGTCCACCACTTATATTTTCAGTTATGGTAATCTGATTATCCTTGATTGTATATTTTTTTGACTCCAGTTCTAAGGTCTTTTCCTCATCACCAAACTCTTTTTTGCTGATATAAATATTTTCAGCACCTTCGGGGAGGTTTATTATTAAATCCTCTTGTAAGGATTCGTCTCTATTAGTAAACTGATATAGTTCTTTAATTTCAAACTGACCATCAATATTGTTAATTAATATTAATTGCTCTTCAACCTTTACTTTCTCATTTTCCTGCGCCCAAAATGTTGCTGTACTACTGAAACTTATTACAAAGAATAATATTAAAATCCACAATATTTTGCCTTTATTGATTTTCATCTACCCACCTCACCAGTTGGTGAATTATCGACAATCTCCAATTCAGATTCTATCTCTTTTTCTATTGCTTTTAGTAGATCCTCTGATTTGTTTAATTCCTGATCATCATTTTCTCTAAGCAGTTTAATAGCCATGCTCTCATAATGATTTTTCAAGTATAAGTAATCGTCTTTGGCTAATTTACCCATTTGATAATCAAATTCAATTTCATTAATTGTTGCAAGTACTGTATCTTTACTGTTAGTAAATTCATCCCTTTTATTATAAATCCCGGCACTTTTTCCTTCCCTTATCAGAGGCAGGCCGATCAACATCAGTGCAGCTAACATAATAATCCCAAATATTAGAAGAAAAAGAATTTCATCCACTTTTACTCCCCCTGACTATCCTAGTAAAAATTACTAGTGACTAGTCACTAATTATTTTGATACTGTAATCCGTCTTAAACATATAATCCTGGTGGCACTTGTATCATAGAGCCTATGTATCTAGAGGCCACTGAAAAAGTCTAACAATATGACAAATACCCAAGATTGTCATCCTGAGCGATAGCGAAGGATCTAGTATTTAAGCGACTTTCAAGATTCTTCATTCCACTTCGTTTCATTCAGAATGACACGAAATGGGACTTTT
>JUEF01000050.1 GCA_000802045.1 Peptococcaceae bacterium BICA1-8 | reverse complement strand
GAATTGAAGTCAAAACTCTATTGTCCGAGATTAAGGGTTTCAAAAACTACATTGTCTAAAGACAAGGATTTTGAAAACATAGCTGTCAGAAACTAAGGGTTTATGAAAACAGCTACTGTCTAATCTATAGGGTACATTTTATTTACTAAAAGTATAAAATCCGCAAAACAGCTTGAATGCTAGGATTACAAGCATTTTTTGCGTTGTATTCGAACTACACACTCCACGTGCGTCGAGACCATAAAAGGAATATAAATTACTACATAATATGGTTATATTAAAAATTTTCACACAATCTTGAATCAAAAAATTTAAACCCATTTCAGTTAATATTAGAAAAAAGGTGGGTTGAAATCATCACCGATTTGAAACGCCATTCAAGCTCCTTATTTCTTAATAGTAACTATATTGACAAGCAACTTTGTTCAGCCTTAATTAAAAGCTAAACTGTTTATTATTGATTGATGCTCTTTCAGCTACTCTCTTCAATCTTAAACAGCTTACTCTCTTGTGATAATTTAACAATAATATATTCCTCTTTGTTAAGTTGTTCCGGCAATTTATCTTTAAGTATAGAAACCACTAGTTGTATATTTTTATTGTTAATAAACTCTGCTACTTTTACCAACTGATTATCATGCATCAGTTCTTTCTTATCATTCAACAGAAAATGCAGACACGGTATTTCTTCCTTATCTGCAAATAGTATATACGCCAAGTCAAAACATAAAATTTCTCCTTGTTTTTTCCCAGAGCTTAAATTAGCATTAAAAGCACTAAATTTATATAGAAGTTGATTATTCTTGTTAATTTTTTCGTATTTCAAGACGTACTTTTCTCCATAAAGTTCATTTGAGACTGCAGCGAAATGTTTATTAAATTTATCGCGTTGTAACTTCAATTTGTTCTCAAAATCATCTGAAAACAGAATTGCGTCAATAGGATTTAACTCTTCATTAAGGTTATCAATATTATTTTCTACTTCTTCAAGTTGTCTGATAACAGTTTCATATTCACCTTTAGAACGATATTTATCATTTAAAGCTATAATCAACTGCTCCAACTCTTCAAAAGAGTCACTCTTTGATATTTTGGTACTCAACTCTTTCTCATTTTGAAGTAACTTATTTAGTACTATTTCTTCATTACTAATTTTTTGATTTAGCGAAGGTAATTCAGCAGTGATAAATTTTATTTTTTCAACAAGCATATTATTATGATATGCTACTAAATCCTCAAATGTCTTATGAATTCCCTCGATATTGCTTGTAGCCTGAGCGTATATGACTTTTAGTTGCTTTATATCAATTCTAGAAATATTCTCCAACATTTCTTCCTTTGTTTCAACTATTAGATCCCTACGTATTTTTAAATTAGTGATACCAGAACTTGCTTTATTTATTTTGTATTTTACAACATTTAATTCCTCTAAGTCTTCTTCGAAATCTTCATTAAGATTAAAATTACATTTTTTTATGTTTAATTCAATAATCTCATCTTCTATCATAGCAAGTGCAATTTCATACGCATTTTTAGTCTGTTTTTTTTCCAATCTCTCTTTATATAATTCTTCCTGTTTTATTTTTAATAAAATAGATTGTTTTTTAGCACCTTCATCAAAAGTACACCCAAGTAAATATAAATATAATGTTTCATATTCAACATCTGTAGTAAATTTATCTAAAGTTTTTAATGTGTTATTAATACTTTCATCTTTATATCTTATATTATGTGAAATAATTTGTCTAAAAGAGGGCTTATCTGACTTGTGTTCAGGTATAATCAGTTCTAATAAGGTACGTTCAAAATCTTTATCCTTTATTTGTTCACCGTTTATTCTCCGTATTGAGGCTTTATTAGGCAAAAAGTTTCTTTCGATAATAATTTCTTTTTTATCCGGATTATATAAATCTTCAGTCATAATTAAAGTTATTAAAACCTTATTATTAATTAGATACTCTTTTACAAGATGATAGACTTCTTTTTTATTTTCTGTATCTGAAAATATTATTGATGCCTTAGCACCCAAGCAATAATCAACTAATTTTAACACTGTTGTTTTTCCAACGTTATTTCCAGTTTTCTGTTCAATCGTAGTTGGTGTTTCATCTACAATTAAATTAATTCCTTTGTGGAACTTAATCTCTCTTAAAACTTCATTTTCCTTTGATATTGTTAGTTTTTTTAAGAACAAAGCTCCACCTCCCCTTGTTTATTCAATTTTGCTGCTCCGATTAGATATAACCAATCTAAACTTAGTACATAAGTAGAAAAGGATATTTCATTTTTAATTTTCATTTTTTGATATAAATCCATTATGTGTAATACTGAACTAACTTGTAATTCTTCTAAAACTATAGCTCCATTATAATAAATGCTTAATTCAGGATGTATATTATCAGGTAATAACATAATGATATCCCTCCGGATTTTCGAATATCTTACATCTAAAAAATGCATCGACTACTATAATACCAACATAGGTTTCTAATTCCTCGTAACTAATTTCCACGTAGTTTTTGCTGGATTTTACAATATCTATTATGTTATCCATTATTTTTAGGAATAGCTCGTCTTTATCTTCAATTTCATTTTTTAAAATACTATACTGTTTTCTAATAGTTTGTAAAACTGTAAAGCTTTTGTTGCTACCTTGTTTGTCAAACTCTTTATATTTTTCGTCCAATTTTTGATAGTAAACTTTATAATCATCAATAATCATTCTTACACTTTTCAAATCGTTGAATTGTATTTTTTTTTCAATTTCAAAACTATTTGTTTCTGGTTGTTCTGTAATATTTGTTAATATTTCATGCGATAGTATATTAATAATTATAGCGATATTAGAATCCATTTTTACAAAATCTACTTCATCGCCTAATTCTTTCTTGATAAAATCGAATAGCATTTTTTGCTCATCAATAGATTTAGTAAGAATATTTGTCAATACCAAATTAACATCAATAATATCTTCTGATGGCTCAAATAAGACATTATGAGGATTATTAAACGTTTGTTTCTTTAACCCACTTGCATCCTTTGCAATTGATATAAACTTAAATCTATATCCAGTATACTCAAAAAATATGTTTTTGCTTAAAGAATTCTCGATTTTCTGTTTTGTAGATGTTGAAGATACTTGAGCAATGATTTTATTTGTATTATCTAATAAATCTATCCCTTCAACATTTTGTTTCATGGCATTCATGTTCGCTAATTTTAAATCAAAAACTTTATTAAGTAGTTCCGCATAAAAATTCTCGGAATATGTATTTAAATCTAATAGGTTAAGTTTGCCACGCTGATTAATTCTACAGGACAATAAAGCCAATTTATTTTCTATGTAATTAAAATATTTTGAACGGTTCATCAGTTTCAACCTCCAAATATATAAAGTGCAAACCAAACTTATCCTCTAAGCCTAGTTTGCATAAACAATTATATCTAGAACTATAGCTGATTTTATACTTCAACAAAATCTAATTAATTCCTCTTATTTTCCAAATCTTTATAACCATGTATTTTTCTATAACTTTGCTATTTAAATTCCTCAACCCTCATCCCACTCTTCAATACAAAAACGAAATGCACTGGTGAGATAATTTCTATCTTCTCAACCAGTGCATTAAATATTTTTTCATCAAATTGTTCCAGCAGTTCCTGCCTGCTTTTTATGGTCTGGATGATTTCATTCATAAAGGACAATTTAATTAGTCTGAGGGAACATAAAAGACTTCTTCAATTTAACCTATTCTAATCTATTTTTTTATTTACCTGAAGAGGATTACTTTCTAAGATTTTTACCACTTCTTCATATCCTGTTGGAAATGCATAGTTATAACGGGCAGGAAGGGCAAAAACGTATTTGTTATTGCGAGTTAGTTCTTTTGGCTTGATAGGTGCTGCACCAATATGGAATTCCTCTTCTTCTTCAAGGGATTTCCATTGACCAAGGGTAAATATCATGATGGGGATATCCTGTCGTTGCTCTTCCGAGGTCCACTTGGGATGTCTGATAGAAATCATCGGACCGGTTTCAACAACTTGGCTATCTGGTGAACTCCCAATAGCTAAGCCCTTCCATTGGTCAGTTACAATTGAGTAATCTGCCCAATTTTCTGGTAAGTTAAAGCTAAAACCATATTCACTATTACTATACACAATCGAGTTGTCATCCACATACTCACCCAGGTTAGTGCTATTGATAAGCCAGCTGTCTTCTATTTTCTCTACTACAAGAGTAATTGGCCTTCTTGCGGCAACCCCATCATTTTCTTTTTCCACACTAGTTACTTCAATGACTTCACCTGTAACCTCATACCTAGCTTCCGACAATTTCTTAATGCTCAGAATTTCTATACGCTCAGGCCATGGACTTGAAGTTAACCTTCCAGGAGCATTTAAAGGCTTATTGAGCCATTGTTTTATAAGTGCGGGGGATACAAAATCACCGTACTCCTCCTGCATACTTTTTTCAATTACTTCTTCTGGACCTTGAAGGGAGACCTTTTGGAGTCTGCTACCAAAATCCTCAACCAAACCCTTAACTATCAACTCATCACTTTTACTACTATCCTGCACTTGTTCTTTCGGTTTTCCTTCCTGTTTCTGCGGAGCCCCATCCCCCCCATTCATACAACCAAGCAAGGAAATACTTATTAATAATATAAGTATTACTAAAGACGTTTTTTGCACTTTGTTACCCTCCTAAAAAGTTTTCCACTTAATTTAGACGCAGGCAACTCCTCTTGAGTTCCCGTACTAACATTGGTATATATTTACTTAATTTTTTACCAAGCTTTTAATACAAAAACCACGATAACTAACCACAAACAAACCCTCCTCCAAATATATTCAGAAGAGGGTAATCATAAATAGAATTTTGTACTTTCTCGAAAATAGGAGTCTTAGTCACACACGCATAAACTGCTGTAGTCTGCATTGCTGTTCTTTCGTTTACAGTTTTACCGCTTGCAGTGCTTCCAAAAGAAAAAGCTGTATGGGCTTGTCCAGAAAGAGTTTTTCGGACCTGCTCTTTGAAATATTTTTGTAATTAGGTATTTTCACTTAATTCCTTCTAATAAAAGGGTACAAAAAAAGCACCTTCGTTTTTTTAATGCTTTGGGAAATCTATATTTATTAAATTATACGGTAATGTGATCTAACACAGTAACTAATAATCTCCCGATTATGCACTTTATAAATATACATTATTTTGCTAATCATCTGCCCTCCTACCATAATAACCCTTTAATTTTGCTTTGTGTGTATACATAGCTTTATCAGCTTGTGCAAATGTAGCATATATACTTTCACTTTCATTACTGGTATAAAAAGCATATCCATAGGCAAGTTGAATTTTATTACTTCTCTCTTGATTTGTTTTAATTAATATGAGATTTAAATTAGATAAGGCACTATCCACTAATTCACTTGAAATCTCTTTGCAAATGACACAGAATTCATCGCCACCGATCCTAAAAGCCTTACCAATACCCATGAAGCTTTCTAATATAATTTTTGCGGCATAATAGATTGTTTCATCTCCAACTTTATGTCCGCATTTATCATTAGTACTTTTTAAGTTATTAATGTCTATTACGATAATTGTTGCATTTTTATCACCCTTCAAATATTTCTCCATTTCCTTTTCAAATGCTGAGCGATTTTTAATTCCAGTTTGAACATCATATTTAAATTGCAACTCACGCAGAAAAATATAGTATAGCAATAATGATATAGCGGTTGTTCCCCAAATTAATAGTACATCTCTAAAAAGTATTTGAACAACTGTTCCAAGTAAAGGCATTAAAACGATCGGAATTAATACTTCTTTGTCATCATTTTCGTATTCAACATTATTTTTGATTACTGATATTACCAACAAGACGAAATAAAATATACTAATAATAGTCGGCAGTAAAAATAAATCCCCTCGTGTATATTGATTTTGAGAATTAACGAGGAAGATCCACCCTGTTTTATAGCTTAAAGCGCATATAAAAGCATTAAAATATATGGGTATGGCTAAAAAACTATTAAAAATATTTTTTTCCACACTGATATTAAAGAATAAAAGGAACTACCGGGGACATAGAAAATCCTATAATGTTAGCTATGCGGTGAGGTATCACAAGGTTGTTATTGCTTGAAAGTTGCATGAAAATAGTCGCTATTTCCAATAGTAGCAAAATAATTGTAGTAACTGATGCAGTTATGTAGATTTCATTTTTATAATTATTAATAACAATGTTCCGCTTAGCCAAACATATTGTGAAACAAAGTGCTACGATCGCGAAAACATCCGTGCTTATTGATGCTGTTATATTCGATTATCTCACTCCCTTTAATTTTACCTCAATAAAATATTATTTTGGATTAACTATAACATAGTCATGTGATCTTTCAAAGTACCAAAATTCCTCTCCCGTCATACACACTCCCTCCACCACCGCCATGTCTAATCGCCCTATCCAAAGCCATAATAAGAGCAACATCTCGGGTCAATTCTCTCGGTGATTTTCTCTTTTTACGGCTTGATTTTTCAGCCGGGTCCGTTTTCACGAAGATATTCCCCATAGAGGAGACAAGGGATTGTTCTGGGATGAAAATAATTGGCAGCCTCTCTGCACGATATGTCATAACAAAAAAACGGGGTTAGAGGACCAGCATCCGGAATACAAATATTGACTTGGCTAGGTTGGATTCAACCCCCTAGGGGGGTTATGAGCCCTCCCACTAAGGAGCTGATGAAGCTGACCATGGAAGGAAAAATCGCTCATGGTGGTCACCCTGTTCTTAGATGGATGATGGATAATATGTGATCCAAAACCTCAGCTTTGGTGAGCTTTCCTCCATCAACCATCATAGCCGCGCTCATATGGGTTTGGCCTATCATCCTTATATAATCTAATGTGGAACTCGCAATAGGTATTTATTTGATGATATCTTATTATTTCGTAGATAGGACTTGAACCCAGTATGATCTCTAACACGCCCCTCAAGAGTATGTACTACTTTTTGGGCGTAAAAAGAACCTTTATCCTCAACCATATCATTGTATAGTTGGATAAAGGTTCTCTTCAACACTTCATCGTTAACTGCTTTGGAATCGCAGTTTTCAATGCCCTTTATGTAATTGTTGCGCTGCCACACTATTCTTTCAGATTTAGTTCCCGCATTCCATTTCCTTCTTTTTAAAGTTCTACCACATTCTTTATTGCTTTTTATAGAGATACTGCCATCTTTATTTCTCTTAAGGGGTCTTTGCAGTAGTATAATATAAAATATTTTTTAATTAGCTATCTATGGATTTTCCCTCTATTATCAATATGACAAGTAGTACATTCTCCTATTGGCCCATTATCCCCTTGATAGGTCTGAGGTAGTATATTATCTATTTCTAGAATAGATGGCCATTCGGCATGGGGACTATTATGGCAAGATGCACATAATATTTTATTATTCATTGACTTGGCTGGACCATTTAATAGGTAAGAATTTCTATAAAGTGTATTCTCATTGGTACTATATTTCTCTTCATGACACATTTGACAATTTGGTTCATCTAGCCAAGGCTCCCTCCCATCCTTGATTGTCTTAGCGACATTAGACATATCTCCATGACAATCAGTACAGCTTTTACCATTAGCTTTCATTACTCCACGATTACATTTTGTTTGCTCTCCGGGGTGACAATTATAGCATACAGGCTCTAATTTCCCAGTCATTTTGTCTGCATGAAATCCGTGTATGGCTAAAGATAAATATGGGACATTTTCTTTACCCACTTTATTAAGAATTGGGTCAGGATGGCATTCACTACAACTATGTAAAATTCCCTGCTGACTTTGGGCAAAAAGGGATGTTTTTTCTTCCTCATCATGTTCCCTTAATATATTTGTCCAAGTGTCTTCGGGGCCATGGCAGTTTGCACACTGCATTTCAGAGGATACAGGTACTACTAAATCATCAAACTGAGCCAATACTTTATCAGTGGAGCTTTCAATAACAGTAATCGTAGCTGTATGATACGGTGTAGTTGGACCACCCGTCTCGCCACCTGGTCCTCCAATAACTGGCACACCAGTTATTATCCAGTATTTCCCGTTTGGTTCTGGCTCCATATAACCCTCTAGAGTATTTCCCGTTAAACCTACTCCCTTAGGAATATCAAAGCCGTAATTTTCGGAATACTCCCAGAAGTTTGTGTATTTGCTAGGCTCATCTTGAGTATTAATTTTATATTTTACTTTTATGCCTTTCATTAATATTTCTGGTTCTTTACCTCTTTTAAATATCTGTACTTGAAAATTATTTCCGGGAGGAAGTATTAAAAATTTTGAGTAATCAGGTTGAATACAATGCATCCCCAAATCATTATAACCTAGTATTATATAGTCAAACTTGTTTTTTGAAGTATTAATCTGCTTTTTATGATTAGTTAAGTAATAAGTACCAAATCCCAAACTCATAGTTAGTATAAGAAATATTAAACCTGTAAAAATTATGTTTCTTTGTTTTATTAATATAAAAATCATATTCCATCTCCATCCATTCTTTTTCCATATATAAAGTTTATTCATTCTCTATTATTAAAGAACTTCAGGATAACAAAACACATCTTACTCCAAACAGGGACAGGAGGACATGTTTTTCAGTGGTCTTCACCTGTCCACCTGTCCCCTTGTCTCCTCTGATGTCGTTTATGGCTCATTAAAAACAGCAATAAAAAAACATGCTCAATCATTTCAGATTAGCATGTCTTGTTTAATCCATTGTAATACCAATATTTTTTTGCTCATCTTCGGGGTCACTGGTGCTCTCCTGCATTAGAACATCAAACTGTTGAATAATACTGGAACAATACTCTTTCAGCTTCGGAATATCGCTTATAATGGTTTCCCACAAGCTCTCATCGTCAATTTTACCATAGTTATGAGCAACCACATTGCGTAATGCCTTGATTTGTGTCCATGGTATTCTAGAATAGGTTTCTTTAAAGTCATTCGTGAGATGTGTGGTTAGTTCTCCAATTTGTAAAACGCAAAGAGCTGTGGCATTCTTATAAACAGAATCTCGTGTAAATACCGAATAATCCTCTCCAAACCGCTGGATTGTTTCTGAAATATCATTGCAATAGGAAATGATACGCCGGAGTACATCAGCGTTTCGGTTATTCTGCATATAAAAGCACCTCCTCCTTCTGGATTTTACGAAGAAAATCATCTTCCAGACTTCCCGTTGTCAGAACATCGACCTTCGTCTGTAAAGCTTCTTCAATTTCTGTATACAGCCCGCATAAAGCAAACATCCCTTTAAGGGACCCTTTATCCACTCGTAAATCCACATCACTGTTTTCAGCAACATCTCCACGAGCATAAGAACCAAACAGATAGACACGCGCCACACCATATTTCCGTGCAATCGGTTCTACAATAGTCTTGATTTCTTCTATCGTATATTTGACTGACATAGCTCTTACCTCCTTTGCACCTTACTGCAACCATAGCATGTTTATTATATTATATCACAGCCCTTTTTAAAAAATCCACCAGAATCTGGAACGTAATAACAGCCCATCGCAGCTAGCAAACTGAAGATTAGATTATCCGGCTATATGTTACACTGCTACATGCCAAGAATTTTCCAAAAATATTTTCTCTATTAATGCCTCTTATCATTACATGATAATATCTTGTTTGACTTTCTAATCTTGCTTGCCTTGCCATATCAACTAACTCATCAGAATTATATCATATTGCTTACAACTCATACAAAAAGTACCGTCCCCAATGTATAAAATGGATAAGAAGATGTTGGTAATTATGATGGCAGAAGTATTAGCAGTGGGAACAATTGGGGGGTTAGCCTTTGCTACCGGATCAATTCCGGATAGTGCCAGTGTTTCCCAGGAAAAAGTGCAATTCAAGCAGGTTAGTCTTGCGGAAAATTTGATAACTGAAAAAAGTTCTGATGAAAGCATGGTGGAAGACCTGTCTGTCGGCAATAACTCCACCCTAATGCCTGAAGTAATGAACAATGAGCAGTTCACCCAAATGCAAGAGTATATGAATAATCTCACTAGTGAGAGCTTTGATATGATGAATGGCTTTAGAAGGTAAAAAAAAGACTCTCTTGGATATTGAATTCCAAAGGAGTCTTTTCTTTACCCTTTTTTTACTTCTGGAGATTCTTGAAACGAAGCCGAATCTCATTTAAATATTTTTTTAGTCATGGTTCCTAATTAATCGAGTTACACAGCCCTATCTAACGCCAGTTTAATCGTACTTTCTACATCCAAAGCAAATTCCTGTAGCCGTTCATCTTTCAGCATGTCCATAAATATTGTGGGTTTAATCATCCCTAGCTTAGTTTGACCATTATCTTCAAAAACCACCACTTTACATGGTAAAAAATACACCACGTCCATATTAAGTTCTAAAGCCTTTTTCGCTTGATGTGGGTTACATACTTCTAAAATTGTTGCCTTACCCTTAAATTCTACATCTTTTTCCTTAAGCTTGGCCGGGATGTCAAGTTCCCAAAGTGTACCAAATTTGAGTTCCCGCAATTCTTTTTTAACATCGTCAACCACTTGTTCTAATTTCTTGTCAGTAGTTAATGTGTACGTAATATCCATTGGTCATTCCTCCTTTGAATTGAAGACCTTCGTAAAAGTAGAAAAAGGATGTCCAGCCTACAATTTACTTGCTGATGCAAAAATTAAAATGAATATTAAGTTGGAA
Source organism: Peptococcaceae bacterium BICA1-8 (assembly GCA_000802045.1). GTDB lineage: Bacteria > Bacillota > Peptococcia > Peptococcales > BICA1-8 > BICA1-8. The sequence continues at coordinate 4,325 of JUEF01000050.1, read as the reverse complement.
AAAATATAATGCCTAATGTTTTGCAGACCCAGTATTAATCTAATTTACTGTTAGCCAAATACCTCATGCACCTTGGACATCCTGGGGGTATAATTATCAACCTAATCTTACAACATAACCCTGTCTAGAATGCAAGGAGTATAAAAATTACTTGCCCTAAACAGGGTTATATTCATCTAAGGGAAGCTATTCTGCGTTGAAAATTACCGTTACCTTATTTCTACTTAGCCTCATTAACAATATATCTCATAGCTGGATCTCTTAAAATATCCACCATCGCACTTCTCATTTCCGGCTGACTCATCATTTGGACCATTGCTTCTCTTAGTTCCGGGTCTTGCATTATCTCCACCATTTGCTCTTGCATTTGTGTTGTCTGCATCATGTCTATCATAGCTTCCCGTATTTCCTGAGTACTCATCAATTGAATCATGTATTCCCGCATTTCTTCAGAAGCCATAATTTCAACCATCTGATTTCTCCCCACTGATGACCGCATCATATCTGTCATAGGCATATTAAATTGTTGTTGTGGATTATCGGGACTTGCCCAAAAAGGCTGCATTGGCATCCGATTAGGTCCGGGAATAAAAGTATTACTAAAAATAGCCCCAGCTCCTAACCCTACTACTAATGCTAAAGCAGTGAGAATAGCTGTAAGTTTGTTCATCAGTACTCCTCTAGATTTAACATATATTCTTTCAATAAAAACTCGTTATATATTATGTGCTTCTTAAATAAATTTATACTCTGAAAAAACCATTCTCCTTATCTACCGCCTTAATAGACTTGTATTCTTTTTCTTCATTTTTCTTATAATTAAAAAACACTTCAGAATTATTTTGTAATTCTTTTACTTGCCACTCAAAATTCACCATAGCTTTATTCTTGTTGGATTCATCAATTACTGTATCAACATTAACTGAACTTAACCAACTCTGATCCTTAATTTTATTTACACACATAGGTGCTTGACACAAACTTATCAAAAACTATTTTCGTGTGAAGTTATTAATCCTAGCAAAATGTTAACTCCCGCACAAAAGTTCTCCACCCAGAGGGAAATTAAAACAATCAAACCGTAGTCCGAGGGAACATAAAACACACTTCAATATTCAGTTAAATACACTAAACCTATTTATATCAAGCTATTTCCGCTCTATCAACACAACGCACTCCACGTGCCTCGGTTTCTCTGTAGCCCTCGATAGAAAACACATAGGTAATTCTTATTTGTGTTTGCGTTATTGATAATGGGTAACTTAATACTAATCCTTAAATTTGCAAAATATATTTTATCACATCTTTTACTGAATCCTCGGTGCGTTGGTTACAGTTATAATCAATTTGGAACTTCCAGAGATTATCATTTTCATTTTGCTTGTAATTGACCCTTATATCTTTCCCGTCAATCTGGTCGATAAACATTTCTCCATATTGGCCACGATCAGGAGAATATCGGGAACTTCTCCCTTGCAACAACAGCTTTAAATGGATAACATATGTATAGTACTCGATGTTATATCCTGCAGTCGTTTGGCAGGAAACTAAGAGTATCCTACCTTCCGGCGAGGTGTAGATAAGACGATAGTAACCGCATTTCTCAAGCAGTCCTTCCATCTTAACAAAATATTGACGCCAGTCATTAACACAGGACCTTTCAATTATTTCTTTGAGGCACTTTTGGATATTTGCCGTAGAGAGGTTGTGTTTATCCAGTTCATCCAGTACCTCTTTAAAATACTCCCTTTTTTCTGAGTTACTGTTCCTCATTAACGTTTTCCAGCTGATATCTCTGTGGCTACCAATTAAAAAGCTCTTACATCTTCTATACGCAAGCAAATAGTCGCCTTTGCTCAAAACAGCCCTGCTAAAAAACTGCGCATCGACCGTCAAACCTTTGTCATTGAATAGTGCATCTACCTTCGCTTTATACGATTCAAAGCATTTAAGACGTTCTTTGAGTTCGTTATCATTCAAATCATCAACATTTTGCATATCTAGCTTAGCGAAATTCAGTAAGAATGCTATCTGCCCTGTAAAATATGGGTGTTTCTCTGCTGTATATATTGCATCTGCCCATTCGCAATCCCTCAAAATGAGCTTTGCTTTCAAACGTTCTTCTTCTATCTGCTCGTTAAGAAAGCCACCAAAAGTACATTCTGGAGAAGCTAAGTAATACAGCAGATCAAAACAATGGTTGGAAAGCGCAGCTATTGTTTGTACCGCACGAATGTAGTCATCAAGCCCATCCAATCTGCTGTTCCTGGCCAGATTGCCAAATACACGTAGCCAATCTCCTAAAGTTTTAGGATCGCCCACCCCCTTATACTTGCTGATATAAGTTGTGATCGCTGACAGCATGACTCTGTCTTCATAGGTGGCAGCTGCTCCGGAGGCAAGGGAACACTTTCTTAGATACTTGAGCCCCTTAATATTAGATACTGAGCAAGAGCTATTTGCAGCAGTAACCTGCAAAGAAAAATACTCCAATGTATAATAAAGATCCTCCAATATTTTCCCGTCAATAGCACCATGGTCCTTGTAGCTGTTTAATCTGTAGTATGCAGTTCTATTCATAGCAGAAGTGATAACATAATTGGATTTTTCAATTTGTTTTTGTGTTTCAGCCCACCTATTCCATAGCATCCAGTGGAAGCAATTCATATATAACTTATCAAAATTTTCTTTATTGTCTTTTGTCCACATCCAAAACATATCTGTCCATTTCCCATCCAGTTTGCCTGCAAAGTTCTGGGCGATAGTTTGATCTAATAAGCCAAGATTTGCTGCATGTTTTACATATTTGAATAACTCGGCTTTAAAACTCTCAAAATCAGTAAGAGGTCTGCCACGCGCGTTGAGCTTAATATACAGGCTATCTTCCATTCCCAAATCAAGCATGTCAAGAAAACGGAATGAAATGTTTGTTCCAGATTCCAGTCTTACAGACAAATCAGGAACATCGCTAAATCGATCCTTAATCTCATCTAGCATTAGTAACATTGACTCAACGGTGGGATCATAGGACCATTCTACCCAGAACCATGCTTCATTTCGTATTTGATCGCTTATTTTTTGTTCGCTGTCAATCACAGCATGGTTAAGTAACTCTGTGTTCCTCACCAATTGTTCGATAAACTTTCTAGAGCTCGTCCTTGTTTCGTATGAAAATCTTTGTAGTACGTAAGCTTTTGAAAAATCATGCGCTTGTGCAAAAGAAAACCAATGGAGCAGAAACAACGTAGTCAACCGCTGTTGCCCGTCTAGAGGAATAAATACTTTTTTACCATCATGGTCATGCACTTTTCCATATATAAAATTAAGATCAAGACTCCCATCATTTTCTATAGCCGTACGCATTTCACAAAGCAGATTCCGTCGTGCGTCAATGACTTGATCTTTATTACGTCCTTGCACATAATCGCGTTGTATAATTGGAATACAGATACTATATTCATTTATCAGGGACCAAAATGTCATCTCTTTGCCAAGATTATCCATTTACTACACCTCCCGCTATATAATGCGAAAGCGTTTGACGAATTTCTCTCAAATATTCTTCTCTGTCATTCACGTTCCAACAAATCATGTTCGAAGGGTTATCGCTGTATAGTTTAAGAAAGACGTTTTTAGTACACACTGGGACAAATACAGCACCCTTATCACGTTCAATAATGGTTCGTCGCTTAACAGGGAAAAAGGCGTTTTTATAAGAACGATTCGTTTCGGCATCAAGAAGCGTTAAATTCGATATATCGTTTATCTCAAGCTCGCCATACTGACTGTTTAAATCATCACAAAAATTTTCATATTTAATTGCATCCTCTACGCCGCAGCAACTAATAAAGTCATCAATCCGTTTGGACGATTCAGCGTCAATTTCCAAAAGTTCATTTTTGCGTTCATCAAGCCAATCGACCCTGCCCGTAATTGTATCTGGTATTTTTGTCTTAGTTGCATGGATATGTTCAATATCCCAAAGCTGTGTTTTATACAAATCAAATGGAAATCGCATGGACGCCTTGCTTTTAATAAGTGTCTGTTTGTGATAACTTAATAGTGGGCCACGATTTTAATTGAAAAGTACCCCACTTTAGAATAAAATCCTATGTATCTATTTACATAGGAGGCTGGGGAGTTGATAGAACTGCTACAAAAACAACAAATTATCATATCAGCATATTTAGACGGAAAATCATTTAGAAGTATAGCCAGGGAAACTGGTATTAATAGAAAAACTGTTGCTAAGTACACTAAAGAGTACGAGAAAACTAGAAAGCAACTTTTAGAAAATAACAAATATGGAGATGATAAAAGAGAAT